>JBCBCT010000043.1:0-24741 GCA_038530365.1 Pseudomonadota bacterium
AAAGCCGTATCCATCACCATGCGCAGCACGGATTTTCCAAACAAAAGACCGCCCAGCAGAACCGTTGCAAAGATCATGTTCACAATGGTCGGCTGAACCTTTTTGTAAAATGGGTCCTGGGTGTAGATCGCAATGGCCCCAAAAACCATCACGATACTCAACGTCACCAGCGGCATGGCGGGGATGGTTCGGGTAATCGTCCACGACACCAGGATCGCCAGCGGCGTCAAAACCATCAACACCAGCGTCCCAAGGAAAATCGGTTTGTGCACGGCCTCCGGCAGACCCAACATGGGCGCATAGGGCGCGCCAAAGTTGTAGGCTAAGACGAACAGCACCACCGGTCCAACCTCCAAAACCAATTTGAGGGTGGGGTTGATGTGCTTCTTTTCTGCCGTATCCGTCACAATGCCATATCCGTCATTCCGCTGCGCGCGCCGCTTCCCATACATCACGCGACCCGGCTTCGCGCCGCCAAGCCTCGCAGTGCAAGACCTCACGCGACTGCCTTTCATCGCATTCTTGGGCGCTCTTAAAGCCAAAACCGTTGCTATACTATGACAGAATTGGCGCGGTCGGAGGGGATAGTCTGGCCAAAAGAGACAGTCGCACGTCTCCACGGGCCTTATTCAAAAGTGGGACCTGCGAGGCCCTGCGCTGTCTGGACGGCGCTGCGACCATGGTCCAAATAGACCCCAAGACACCGCCTGATCCACGTCACTCATTGGGAGCCTGCTGGAATGACACATTCGCTGGACAGTTTTCACGCCAAAAAAACCCTCACCGTCGACGGTAAAGACTACACCTATTTCAGCCTCGTGGAGGCCGAAAAAAATGGGCTGACGGGCGCATCAAAACTACCCTTCTCCCTCAAAGTTCTTCTGGAAAATCTGCTGCGTTTTGAAGACGGACGTTCCGTCACCAAGGACGACATCGCCGGCGTTGCCGAATGGCTGGACAATAAGGGCACCGCAGGCAAAGAGATCGCCTACCGCCCGGCCCGCGTTTTGATGCAGGATTTTACCGGTGTTCCAGCCGTGGTGGACCTCGCCGCCATGCGCGATGCGACCGCAAATCTCGGTGGATCAACCGCCGCCATCAATCCTCAAGTCCCTGTGGACCTCGTCATCGACCATTCCGTGATGGTGGACCACTTCGGCGGTCAAAACTCGTTCACACGCAATGTGGACCGTGAGTATGAGCGCAACGGCGAACGTTACACTTTCCTCAAATGGGGCCAGCAAGCGTTCCAAAACTTCCGCGTTGTGCCCCCCGGAACCGGGATTTGCCACCAGGTGAACCTTGAATATTTGGCCCAAACCGTCTGGACCCGCGACGTCGATGGTGAAACTGTGGCCTACCCCGATACGCTTGTCGGCACCGACAGCCACACGACGATGGTCAACGGCCTGTCCGTGTTGGGATGGGGTGTGGGCGGCATCGAAGCGGAAGCCGCCATGCTCGGCCAGCCGGTGACGATGCTGATCCCGGAAGTCATCGGCTTCCGTCTCGACGGCAAATTGAACGAAGGCATCACGGCCACCGATTTGGTCTTGGTGATCGTGGAAATGCTGCGTCAGCGCGGCGTGGTCGGCAAATTTGTCGAATTTTACGGCCCGGGCCTGAACAATCTGACGCTGGAAGACCAAGCCACCATCGCCAACATGGCACCTGAATACGGCGCAACCTGCGGCTTCTTCCCGATCGACAAAGACACGATCAGCTATTTGCAATCCACCGGACGTGACCACGACCGCATCGCTTTGGTGGAAGCCTATGCGAAAGCCCAGGGCATGTGGCGTGATGAAAGCACCGCCGACCCCGTCTTTACCGACACGCTGGAACTCGACCTTGAAACCGTTGTTCCCTCGCTTTCAGGTCCAAAACGTCCCCAGGATCGCGTCACCCTCGCCAACGCCCCCACCGGTTTTGCCGAAGCGCTTGGGGGAATCAAAGGCACCTCCGGCGATGTGCTGGTCAAGGACAAGGAAGTCGCCGTTGCGGGCCAGGATTACGGACTCGCTGACGGGCATGTGGTGGTGGCCGCCATCACCTCCTGCACCAACACCTCAAACCCATCGGTGCTGATTGCAGCCGGCCTTGTGGCCCGTGCGGCCCGCGCCCGGGGGCTCACCGCCAAGCCCTGGGTCAAAACCTCCCTCGCCCCCGGTTCACAGGTGGTGACGGACTATCTGGAAAAAGCCAATCTGCAAGACGATCTGGACGCGCTGGGCTTTAATCTCGTTGGCTACGGCTGCACCACCTGCATCGGAAACTCCGGCCCACTGGCGGAAGAAATCTCCGAAGCGATCAACGCGAATGACCTGGTGGCCTGCTCCGTTCTTTCCGGAAACCGCAACTTTGAGGGCCGCATTTCCCCCGACGTGCGGGCAAACTATCTGGCCTCCCCGCCCTTGGTGGTGGCTTACGCCATCGCAGGCACCATGCACGTCAACGTCGCCACCGACCCGTTGGGCCAGGATCAGGACGGCAATGATGTGTTCTTGAAAGACCTTTGGCCGAGCAACCAGGAAATCGCAAAAATCATGCGCGAAACCATCACCGAGGAGATGTTCCGCTCCCGCTACGGTGATGTGTTTAAGGGCGATGAAAAATGGCGCGAAATCAACGCCGGTGAAGGGGAAACCTACAGCTGGGATTCCACGTCCACCTACGTTCAAAACCCGCCTTACTTTGAAGACATGTCGATGGAGCCTGAGGCGATCAAAGACATTGAAGGCGCGCGGGTGCTGTCGCTGTTCCTCGATTCCATCACCACCGACCACATCTCCCCCGCCGGTGCCATCAAGGGCGACAGCCCGGCCGGCACCTATCTGCGCGAGCACCAAGTCCGTCCCACGGAATTCAACTCCTACGGTGCCCGCCGCGGCAACCATGAGGTGATGATGCGCGGCACCTTTGCCAACATCCGCATCCGCAACCAAATGCTCGACGATGTGGAGGGCGGCTATTCCAAGCACCACCCCTCCGGCGAGCAGGGCGCGATGTATGATGTGGCCATGCGCTACAAGGAAGAGGGCGTGCCCCTGGTGATTTTCGCCGGCAAAGAATACGGCACCGGCTCGTCACGCGACTGGGCTGCCAAAGGCACACGCCTGCTGGGTGTCCGTGCGGTCATCGCGGAAAGCTTTGAGCGCATCCACCGCTCAAACCTCGTCGGCATGGGCGTGCTGCCATTGGTGTTCACCGGCGATGACAACTGGACTGGTCTCGGTCTAAAGGGCGATGAGAAAGTGACAATCAAGGGACTGTCCGATCTGTCCCCGCGTCAGGAAATGGAAGCGTCCATCGAAATGGCGGACGGAACAGTAAAAACCATCACACTTCTCTCCCGGATCGACACCGAAGACGAGCTCGACTATTTCCGCAACGGAGGCATTCTCCACTACGTGTTGCGGAACCTGAACCGCGAAGCCGCGTAAGAGAAAGCAGCAACCAACCGTTGCACAAAACTATCAGGCCCCGGGGATCATCTCTCCGGGGCCTTTTTTGTGCGCGCTCTATAGAAACCGAGCGCTTCCCACCCATTTGATCATGACCAAAGCGAGCGTCACTGATAAGTGAGTTGTTTGTTATGGCCGCCCTCGTCATGTGACAGGATATGAAAAAGCGTCTTCTCTCTCTCGCCGCAGCGGGCCTTTTGGCTCTGACGTTCGGCTTCGCAAACCCAGCCCAGGGCTCACAGAACGCGCCCATTGCGGTGGTAGACCAGCCTGTGGCGGTCATAGAATTGTTCACCTCCCAGGGCTGCTCGTCGTGTCCGAAAGCGGACAAATATCTTGGTGCTCTGGCCAAGCGGGACGATGTGATCGCCCTGTCCTGGCATGTTGATTATTGGAATTATCTGGGCTGGTCGGACACATTTTCAAAGCCGGAATTTTCCGACCGACAGCGGCGATACGCAGTTTCTCTCAAAAGCAAGAATTACTACACGCCCCAAATGGTGGTGAACGGCCAGGCCCACGGTGTTGGGTCGCAGCCCAAAGTCATCCAAGCAGTGTTAGCCGCCCACGCGGCGCAGGCTCTCAATCCGTCCATCGCTGTGAAAGCACACAAGCGAGACATGGAATTGCGCATTTCCGTTGAGGGCGCAGGACACACGTTTGATGGCTCAGAGACGCTTTGGTTGGTGCGCTTCGACAAACAAAAGACTGTTGAAATCAAACGCGGTGAAAATGCTGGAACGAAAATAACCTACCACAACGTGGTGCGCGGCATTACCATGTTGGGCATGGTCAAAAACGGCAAGCTTGACGTTGTCCTGCCCATTGCAGAACTGAAACGGCAGGGTTTTGACGGTTGTGCCCTTTTGCTTCAAAAAATGAGCCCGGACGGTTTGCCTGGCCCCATTGTCGGTGCGACCTTGATCAACAGCCTCTAGCCAGCGGTTGCATCAACAATTTCCCAAAACAAAAATTGCCAAAAAAAGAGCGACGGGCCCCGTTCGAGACGAGAACCCGCCGCTCCAATCTGTGCCGCACGCTCCGGGGAAGAGCATGTGCCGCCCGCAATAATTGTGGGGCGGAGCCAAACGACCGCTTTGGTGTTGCCGGATCCAGGGCTGGGGGGCTGTGTGGAGGATCGGCAACGCGCGCCGTATGGAGCAACTTTTACGACGGTGCCCATCAAATGCGGCAACAAATGGCTTGTTCTGCGGCAGCTTCGCGGCGAAACGCTGTGACCATTCAATTCATCTTTCCGATTGTTTCGGTCCGTGGGCTGAGTTTCCCGCTTGCAAGGGATAGCTTTTTCCCTCCAAACTGCGGATCGCTCAACGGTCACCGAAACCGGTGATTGAGCCTTTAAGGCGCGCCACCATTCCGGTTCAAAAGGCAATACGGGTCACACATGTCAGCACGCAAAGGCGCACAAGACGCTCATAAACAGACGGGCCAAACGCGCGAGAAAAGCGAGAAGGCCGATCTCATTTCCCTCGCCGCCCACCGGCCATTGGCAACGTCAGGAACCCGAAACACCATCATCGCCTCCACGGGCAACCCGTCCAAGCCCAGCCAAATCAGTTTTGACCGGAAAGAGCTGAACGCCATTTTGCGCATCTACGGATTCCGCGTCGCCGACGGGGAGTGGCGCGATTATGCCATCGACCATTTGAAAGATCGGGCGGTGTTCTCCATCTACCGGCGCGCCAGCGAAGCTCCACTGTTTCGGGTTGAAAAGAACCCCAAACTCGCCAACCGCCAAGGAGCGTACAGCGTCAGCAATCAAAATGGCACGATCCTGAAACGGGGCCACGATCTCACACAGGTGCTGAAAGTGTTTGAGCGCAAAATCGCTTTGGTTCAATAAAGCGGCCATCCACAGCGCGCTCGAGCTGACAGGCTGTCCATGTCGTTTGCCGCCCACATCATCACGCTTTACCCCGAACTCTTCCCCGGGCATCTGGGCCATTCCCTCGCAGGCCGCGCCCTGGCGCGGGGCGATTGGTCGCTCAACGCGGTCCAGCTGCGCGACTTTGCCGATGATAAGCACAAAAGCGTGGACGACACCCCAGCCGGCGGCGGTGCCGGCATGGTTTTGCGCGCCGATATTCTCGCACAAGCCATCGATGCGACGCCGATGAGCGGTCCAAAATTGCTGATGTCCCCCCGGGGAAAACCGTTCAATCAAGCCATGGCCCGCGATCTGGCGCAGCAAAAAGACTGCCTCATCGTCTGCGGCCGGTTTGAAGGGGTGGATCAACGGGTGATCGACAGCCGCGATCTCATGGAAGTGTCCCTGGGAGACTACATTCTGTCGGGTGGAGAACCGGCGGCCCTCGCCATGCTCGATGCGGTGGTGCGTTTGCTTCCCGGTGTCATGGGAAACGCCAACAGTGGAACCGAGGAAAGCTTTGAAACCGGCCTGCTCGAACACCCCCACTACACACGCCCGGCGCAGTTTGAAGGCATGCCGATCCCAGACGTTCTCCAATCCGGCCACCACGAAAACATCCGCAAATGGCGTGAGGCCCGCGCGATGGAGCTTACAAAGCAAAGACGCCCGGATTTGCTCAAATAGAACGAGTCCGCTTCGGGCCCCGACACAGTCGAACGACTGGACAAACAACCACACTTCACCTAAAGCAGCCGCGCTGACGGTCTTTGACCGTCGGTCCGCTCAAGTGCATCCGCTCTTCTTTTCGCATTCTCCTGCGGGATCAACTCGTTTCCGCGCGCTGTTTGTATGGCGTGCACAAAACGGGCGCAGCGCTCTGACTTGGCCAATCAAAAAGAATGACGCACGGGCGAAAACAAGCGCGCGGCGATCCCGAAAGGCAACAGACTATGAACATCATCCAGACGCTGGAGGCGGAACAAGCCGCCGCCATCGAAGAAAAGCGCAAGCTTCCCGAATTTTCCCCCGGCGACACTGTGCGTGTGCTTGTCCGCGTGACCGAAGGCACACGTACCCGCCTGCAGGCCTATGAAGGCGTGTGCATCGCCCGCAAAGGGTCCGGCCTGAACGAGAGCTTCACCGTGCGCAAAATCTCTTACGGCGAAGGCGTTGAGCGGGTATTTCCAATGTATTCCCCGCTGGTGGAGGGGCTCGAAATCGTCCGCCGTGGTCGCGTGCGTCGCGCAAAGCTCTACTATCTGCGCGGTCGTCGCGGGAAGTCAGCCCGTATCGTGGAAAATACCAATATTCGCTCCAAAAAGCTGAACGACGCCGAACGCGCCGCATTCTTGGCTGAAAAAGAGCGTCTGGAAGCCGAAAAGATAGCGGCTGCCGAAGCCCTCGCCGCTGAGAAAGCCGCAGAAGATGCAGCAGCCGCTGCTGCGGAAGCCGCAGCCAGTAGTGATGCACCCGCCGAAGGCGAAAAATCCTAAGGACAGGCGTCTTCAAACGGCCTGTCGAGGCCGTTTCCCAGCACTGTTCTTTCTAAAACAACGCGGGGTGTGGCCGATCACAGGCGACACCCCGTTTTTTGTTTTAGGAAAGAAACATGCTCACTGGAAAAGACCTCATCGACGCAAAGGCTCAACCCGGGCCGTGGTTTGCAAAAGCCCTTGATCAAGCCAACGCGGCAATTGCCGACGGCATGGACCCGGCGGCGGCCCTGAACCTCGCCCTGACCTTTGCACCGCCGCCCGCACTTCAGCTGCGCGGCGCAGGGGACATCGCGTTCTTTGAAAACATCGAGGCCAACACCGAGTTTGAGCGCGACAATGTCAGCGCCGTGCGCCGCACCATGGCAACACTCATGCGCACCCCTGTGATTGAAGCTGGGGCCGTGATGCCCGATGCCTGTCCTGCAGGACCGCAGGGAACCATTCCGGTGGGTGGCGTGGTGGCTTCAAAAGCCATTCACCCGGGCATGCATTCCGCCGATATTTGCTGCTCCATGGCGCTCACCAACTATGGCCGTGTGGACCCGGCAAAACTCATGCAGGCGGTGGCTGCCATCACCCATTTTGGGCCTGGAGAGCGTGACACCGCCTTGGCCATGCCACATGACCTGCAGGCAGACATAGAAGACCAAGCGTTGCTGAAACCCCATGCACCGGTGGCGGCAAAACACTTTGGAACCCAGGGCGACGGCAACCACTTCGCTTATGTCGGCACTTTGGCGTCATCGGGCGATACGGTTCTGGTCACCCACCACGGCTCCCGCGGACTCGGCGCGCGCCTCTATAAAACCGGCATGGCCCTTGCCGAAAAACACCGCAAAGCCGTGTCGCCCGAAACGTTGAAGGCCAATGCCTGGATCGACCCGAACACTGCGGAAGGCGAAGCCTACTGGCGCGCGCTTCAAACGGTGCGCGCCTGGACCAAGGCCAACCATTTCGTGCTGCACGACTGTGTTCGGGAACAGCTTGGGGCTCAAATTGAGGATCGGTTTTGGAACGAGCACAACTTCGTTTTCCAAAAAAGCGATGGGCTGTTTTATCACGCCAAAGGGGCCACACCGGCCTTTGATGGTTGGGCGGACGACGCCACCGATTTAACGCTCATTCCGCTGAACATGCGCGAGCCGATTCTCATCACGCGGGGTCTAAACGCGAACCACGGCCTGGGCTTCTCGCCCCACGGTGCCGGTCGCAACATGTCGCGGACCGCCCATAAGAAGCTGTTGGGAGATGTGCCGGCCGAAATTGTTTTCGCCAGGGAAACCGAGGGTTTGGACGCGCGGTTCTTTTGTGGTCGTATCGATGTCTCGGAATTGCCATCGGCTTACAAAAACGCGGCCACTGTGCGCGCACAGATCGACCAATTCGGTCTCGCCGAGGTGGTCGACGAAGTCATTCCCCATGGTTCCATCATGGCCGGTGATTGGGAGTTTGACGCACCGTGGCGCAAGAAGCGTCGGGCCCAGGCAAATGCCTCCACCACCGACGAACCCAGCGCTTGAATTGACGATGCGGCGGGTCTAATCCTGCCGCGTCGTACAGTTATTTTGGAAATTTTGATCGATGGCGCAACGCAAACTCTTCCTTCTTCCCGGCGACGGGATCGGCCCCGAAGCCATGGCGGAAGTCCGCAAGATTATCGATTGGATGAACGAGCACGAAGCCACCGGTTTTGAACTGGACGAAGGTCTCGTCGGCGGCAGCGCCTATGATGCCCATGGGGAAGCGATCTCCGATGCCGACATGGAAAAGGCCATGGCCGCCGATGCCGTGCTGTTTGGAGCCGTGGGCGGCCCCAAATGGGATGCCGTGCCCTACGATCAGCGCCCGGAAGCGGGCCTTTTGCGGTTGCGAAAAGACATGGGCCTGTTTGCAAATCTGCGCCCGGCGATCTGCTACCCCGCCCTCGCGGATTCCTCATCCCTGCGCAAAGACGTGGTGGAAGGTCTCGACATTCTCATCCTGCGCGAACTCACCGGCGGCGTCTATTTCGGTGAGCCCAAGGAAATCACGGACCTTGGCAACGGCCAAAAGCGCGCTGTCGATACCCAAGTCTACGACACGTACGAGATCGAACGCATCGCCGCGATGGCCTTCGAATTGGCCCGCACCCGCTCCAACCGCGTCTGCTCCATGGAAAAACGCAACGTCATGAAATCGGGCGTGCTGTGGAACGAAGTCGTCACCGCCACCCACGCCAACGGCTATGAAGATGTGGAACTGTCCCACATGCTGGCCGATGCCGGGGGCATGCAGCTGGTGCGCTGGCCCAAACAGTTCGATGTGATTGTCACCGACAATCTGTTTGGCGACATGCTGTCCGACGTCGCCGCCATGCTCACCGGTTCCCTGGGCATGTTGCCCTCGGCCTCACTTGGCGCGCCGGACCCCATCAGCGGGAAGCGCAAAGCGCTTTATGAACCCGTCCACGGTTCGGCGCCCGACATTGCCGGCCAAGGGGCTGCAAACCCCATTGCTATGATCGCCAGCTTTGCGATGTGCCTTCGTTATTCCTTCGAGATGATCGATCAGGCCGATCGGCTCGAGCGCGCCATCGCCACCGTCCTGGACCAGGGCCTGCGCACGGCGGATATTGCCAGCGAAGGCGACACAAAAGTCGGGACCCTGGAGATGGGTGAAGCCGTACTGACGGCCTATCAAGCCTCTGCGGCGTAACTAAGCGGCTATCCGAGACGTCGACCAACACCCGGGTTAGCTTTTGCGCACCTCAACGCTCATCGATGTTAACGGGTAACCATGGCGCATTTGTCATCCCGTTTGCGTTGGTAAAGCGCCGCTTTTCTCCCTATGTCTTGAGCAACGGAAACGCGCTGCACAGGGTATGAGGCGAAAAACGGTGATGACACTGTCCATCAAACTGGCCTTTTGGCTCTCAGCCGGTGCGCTGGCACTGCCCTTGATGTTTGGGCCCGCCGTCACCTCTGCGCAGGCAAACCCCTTAGCCGAGCTTCAAGCAAAGCACCGCATCATCCTGTTGTTTTCAAAATCCCGGAGCGACGCTTCCCTCGACAAACAAATCGATCTGTTGCGCGAACGCCGTCGTGATCTGACGGAGCGCGACACAGTCGTCCTGGTCGTCGAGGGTAGAGGTGATGTCGTGGCCGCCATCGGATATGTGCCTGTCCCCCGCGGCATCGCGCGGGATTTACGGGAACAATACACCAAGTCCAGCGCCCACTTTTTTGGTGTCCTGATCGGCAAAGACGGCGGCGAGAAAGCCCGCTGGGAACGGGTGCGCGACCCGCAGCAGATTTTCGACCAGATCGATTCCATGCCCATGCGCCGTCTGGAAATGCAGCAAAGCCAAACCAATTAACGCCCTGCGCGACCGAGCCGGCAAGGTGAACGAATTGGCAGTTCGGGTCTTTCAGGCGCTGTGAGCGACCTTCCGCCTACAAAAATGTTGTAAACGCCTCCACCGGCTCCCGCTCCGTGGTCAGACTGTTTTCAATGGCGGCCTCATTGGCGTGACCCAGCGCCATGCCGCACACCAAAACTTCATCATCGCCCATGGGCACAACCGTTCGCACCGCCCTGTGCAGCGGTGGCCACGCCGCCTGCGGACACGTATCCAGACCATGCCCCCGCGCCGCCACCATAATGTTTTGCAAAAACATGCCGTAGTCGAGCCAAGAGCCAATTTCGAGATTCTTGTGGATGGTGAAAAACAGACCCACAGGCGCATCAAAAAACAGATAGTTGCGCTTGTGCTGCTCAAACATTTTCACCTTGTCTTCCTTCCCGATGCCTAAAAGGCCGTAGAGATCGAGGCCCACTTTTTTGCGGCGCGCGCGATAGGGTTCAAAGAACGCATCAGGGTAATATTTGTAGACCTGTTCCCGTTCAAAAGAGGGGTCTGCAAAAGCCGCCACGGAGGCCGCCTTCGCCGCAGCCAGACTGTCTCCAGTCAGCACATAAACCTGCCAAGGCTGCATATTGGTGCCCGACGGCGCGCGGGCGGCCACCGTCAAAATCTCCTTCACCGTCTGCTCCGGCACCGGGGTGTCCAAAAACGCGCGGATGGACCGCCGCGACGCAATGGCATCGTTCACCACTTGCTGTTGGTTCATGGTCATTTCTCCTCCCACAGCCGCATCCCTCAGCAGCGCCGATCAAACCAAGGCCTGTCCATCGCAGTGTGTCACCCAGTTCTCCGGTTTCCAACACAGGAAATCACTAAACAACCCATCAACCAAGACATGAAATTTTGTCGCGACCGTTTTGCGTTCGTGAAAAAACGCTTGCAAATTTCACCAGACCTGGGTCACTCTTTCGCACGAGGAGAGAGTTATGGGCGCTGCCGAAACCATACCAGATCAAGACGCTGCGCGGCTAAGCGATGCCCGCGCTCTGGGTCATGATGTGCGCAGCCTGCGTAAGTCGCGCAACCTGACGCTGAATGAACTCGCTCTGAAAATAGGGCGCTCTCTGGGTTTTGTGAGCCAGGTGGAGCGCGGCATCTCATCGCCGTCCATTGATGATCTGCGCGCCATAGCTGGAGCGCTGGACGTGCCAACGAGCTGGTTTTTTGCCCATGACGGCGCTGGCGACCACGAACGCGGCGTGATCGTACGGGCAGGCTCCCGCCGTGCCCTCGGCACGGAAGAGAGCGGCATTGTGGAAGAATTGCTGTCGCCGGATCTGGGGGGCTCGTTTGAGATGTTCCGATCCGTTTTCGCCCCCGGTTCAAAACTGCAAACGCCGGTGTTCCGCGAAACGGAAGAAGCTGGATACGTCGTCTCCGGTACCCTCACCATGACCATTGATGGTCGCGAATACGCTTTGGAGCCGGGGGATTCCTTCCGCTTCGACCACAAAAGCTATTCCTGGCGCAACATGGGCAGCGAACCCACCATCGTTATTTGGGTGGTCAGCCCACCCGTTTATTAAAGTTCCAACCGTTCAACCGTCCCCTGAGGCCTCAATTATGTCAGAAGCACCATCATCCAAACTTCCCAGCCAAGCCCGGGTCGTCATCATCGGCGGCGGAGCGGTGGGCGCATCGGCGCTCTATCACCTCGCTCAGGCCGGTTGGAAAGATTGCCTGCTGCTGGAAAAAAACGAGCTCACCGCAGGGTCCACCTGGCACGCCGCCGGTAACATCCCGACCTTCTCGTCGTCCTGGTCGATTATGAACATGCAGCGCTATTCCACGGAATTGTACCGTGGCCTGGGCGAAGCCGTCGACTACCCCATGAACTACCACGTGACCGGCTCGATCCGCCTCGCCCACACCAAAGAGCGCATGCAGGAATTTGCCCGCGTCCGCGGCATGGGCCGCTACCAGGGCATGGATATCGAGATGTGCTTGCTGGGCGATCTCAAAGAACGTTACCCATTCATGGAAACCCATGACCTCGAAGGTGGCCTCTACGACCCCTACGACGGCGACATTGATCCGGCACAGTTAACCCAGGCTCTCGCCAAGGGTGCACGGGACCTGGGCGCAAAGATCGTTCGTTTCTGCCCCGCCACCGGCCTGCGCCGGGAGGGCGAGGACTGGATCGTCGAGACCGAACAGGGCGACGTGCGCTGCCAATACATCGTCAACGCCGCAGGATACTACGCCCAGCGCGTGGCGGAATGGTACAAGCCCTATTCCCACGAGGGCCTGGGGCGCACCCTGCCGATGATGGTGATGAGCCATCAATATTTGCTCACCGATGAAATTCCTGAAATTGAGGAATGGTCGAAGGCCAAGGGCGAAAAACTGCCGCTGCTGCGCGACGTCGATTCCTCCTACTATCTGCGTCAGGAAAAATATGGCCTGAACCTCGGCCCCTACGAGAACAACTGTAAGGGCCATTGGATGACGCCGGACGATCCGATGCCCGAGGACTTCTCCTTCCAGCTTTACGCCGACGATTTGGAACGCATCGAATGGCACATTGAAGACGCCATGGCGCGGGTTCCTCTGCTGGGCTCCACCGGCGTGAACAAGGTCATCAACGGCCCAATTCCCTACTCGCCGGACGGTTATCCTCTGGTGGGGCCGGTGCCCGGCGTACCCAATGCCTTTGAAGCCTGTGTGTTCACCTTTGGCATCTGCCAGGCCGGTGGCGCAGGAAAGGTGCTGGCCGAATGGATCACCGAAGGCCAGACCGAGTGGGACATGTGGTCCTGCGACCCGCGCCGTTTCACCGACTATTGCGACCAGGACTATTGCAACAAAAAGGGCATGGAGGTGTACGGCAACGAATACGCCATGCATTTCCCGCACCACGAATGGCCCGCCGCGCGGGACAAAAAACTCTCCCCCAACCACGCCAAAGTCCTGGAACTCGGCGGTGTTATGGGCGCCTATAACGGCTGGGAACGCGCCAACTGGTTTGCCAAAGACGGCGACGACACATCCTTGGAAGCCACCCACACCTGGGGTCGCTCCGGCCCCTGGGAGCCGCGGGTCCGTGAGGAATGTGAGACCGTCCGCGACGGCTGTGGTGTTCTCGATCTCCCCGGCTTCTCCCGCTACAGCCTGAAAGGCGACGGCGCAGCCGACTGGTTGCGCATGCAAATTGCCGGTGCCTTGCCCAAAGTCGGACGCATGACGCTTGGCTATTTCCCCGACGACAAAGGCCGGATCGTCACCGAAATGTCGATGATCCGCCACGGCGATGATGACTTCACCCTCATCACGGCAGCCGGTGGTCAGTGGCACGATTTTGAATGGCTGCGCGGCCATCTTGCGGAAGGCCTCACACTGGTGGACCGCACCCGCGACATCTCCACACTTGTTGTCACGGGTCCAAAGTCCCGCGCGGTTCTGGAAAAAATCACCAAGGCTGACCTCAGCCTGCCGTGGCTTTCCCATCAGCAAGCGGAAGTCGCCGGTCGACCCGCCATGCTGGCCCGCGTTTCCTTTGCCGGTGAGTTGGGTTGGGAAATCCACGCCGCATTTGAAGACATCGCCGCCTGCTACGAGGCCGTCTTGAACTCTGGGGCAAAGCCGTTTGGCATGTATGCGCTCAACTCCCTGCGGCTGGAAAAAGGCTACCGCGCCTGGAAGGGCGATTTGTCCACCGACTACACGCTTCTTCAGGGCGGTTTGGACCGCTTTATCCGGTTTGAAAAAGACGACTTCCGCGGCAAACAGGCCCTGCTCAGCGAAAAGCAACAGGGTGTTTCAAAGCGCTTCGTCACCCTCACCGTGGACGCCAACGGGGCCGATGCACCCTACATGTCCACCCTGTGGAACGGCGATGAAGTGGTGGGAGAAACCACCTCCGGCGGTTGGGGCTACCGGGTCAACAAATCCATCGCTCTTGGCATGGTGAAAACGGAACTGGCCAATCCCGGGACGCACCTGGAGGTGGAAATCTTCGGCGAGCGGCGCACGGCCACCGTTGAGGAGGATCAGCCGCTCTGGGATGCCTCCAACGAAAGACTGCGGGCGTGACACTCACCTTCACCAAACCCGAACGTTCACCGGACTTCGAAGATGTTTTTGCCGGCCCCAACGCCTACAGCCATCTTTCGGCGCAGGAACTCACAGAATTGGCATTGTCGCGGACCCCATCGTGGTTTCGCGCGATGTTTGCTCTGCGCCAGTTTTTCGCCCGGTTCGCTGGTTTGCGGACCGAAAGCGAGGCAGGTGGACCGGCTGACGTGAATTTCCTTCTGTCTCTTCCTGTTCTGCGGGATGAGCCAGACATCTTCGAGGCGGGTCTTGCCGATAAGCACCTCGACTTCGCGATGTGTGTTGAGAAACGGGAAGACGAAGTACGCATAGCAACCAGCGTTTGGTGCAATAACACCCTGGGGCGCATTTACCTTTCGGCGGTTAAGCCCTTCCACGAGCGCATCGTGGCCCACTGGGTTCGTGTGCTCGGGACCCCGGGAGAACAGATGTGACCGAAATCCTCTTCCTCGACGGGGGCATGGGGCAGGAATTGATCGCACGATCAAAATTCCCACCCTCCCCGCTCTGGTCCGCCAAAGTCCTCATGGACGAACCCGACATCGTGGAAGCTGTCCACCGCGCCTATGTTGATGCGGGCGCAAAAGTCATCACGCTCAACACCTATTCGGCCACGCCGGAGCGCCTCGCGCGCGATGCGGGCGCAGATCAAGCGGAGACGCTTTTTCAAGACCTTCAAACCCGGGCGGTTGAAGTCGCCAAACGGGCCGTGGCGGGAACCGACGTGGCCATCGCCGGTTGTCTGCCGCCGCTCAAAGGCAGCTATAAACCCGATGAAGCGCCGGACTTTGAGGCCTGCCTCACAACCTATCGCCGCTTGGTGGAGATCCAAAAAGACCACGTGGCCTTCTTCATTTGCGAAACACTGTCTTCGATCAAAGAGGTGAAAGCCGCCGTCCAGGCCTGCGCTGGCCACGGCGTTGCGGTGCTGTGCGGCATGAGCGCCATGGATCAGGATGGCACGCGCCTTCGCTCCGGCGAACCGACGGAAACAGCAGCCATCGCGGCCCGCACCGCAGGTGCCCACGCCATCGGCATCAATTGTTCCTGGCCGGAGGCGATCAGCCAAGCCATGCCAGCCATGGCCGACGCAAACCTACCCTTCGGCGGTTGGGCCAATGCCTTCACCAAAGCTGACGATCTGGCAATTGGCGGAACCGTAGACGTGCTGCGCGCCCGCACCGACCTTGGCCCCGACGCCTATGCTGACCATGCCATGCACTGGGTTGACCGCGGCGCCACCATCATTGGCGGCTGCTGCGAAGTCGGCCCCGCCCATATCAAAAAACTTGCCAACCGCCTGGTGACCGCCGGGCACACACTCACAGGACGCTTGCAATGAACACGCCCACAAACACGGCCAAACCTGTCCCGTCCAAAGCTCGCGCTGTCATCATCGGCGGTGGGGTTGCTGGATGTTCGGTTGCCTACCATCTCGCCAAACAAGGTTGGCAGGATGTCGTTCTTCTGGAGCGCAAACAGTTGACCTGCGGCACGACATGGCACGCCGCAGGCCTCATTGCGCAATTGCGCGCCACCAAAAACATGACCCGCTTGGCCAAGTACAGCCAGGAGCTCTATGGCGAGTTAGAGGCGGAAACGGGCGTGGCCACGGGTTTTCGCCGCTGCGGCTCCATCACGGTTGCGCTGACCGAAGAGCGCCGCGAAGAAATTTTGCGCCAAGCCTCCATGGCCCGAGCATTCGGCGTGGATGTTGACGAAATTTCCGTGGCCGAACTGAAGGAAAAATACCCGCATCTGAACACCGATGATGTGCGGGCGGCGGTCTATCTGCCAAAAGATGGCCAGGGCGATCCCGCCAACATCGCCCTCGCGCTGGCCAAAGGCGCGCGCCAGAATGGGGCTGCCATCATCGAAGGTGTGAAAGTCACCGAAATCCACAAGGCTAACGGTCAAATCACCGGCGTGTCCTGGGCGCGCGACGGCTCCGATGAAGCTGGCACGATCGACGCAGACATTGTGGTGAACTGCGGCGGGATGTGGGCCCACGAAATTGGCCGCCAGGCCGGGGTGTCCGTGCCGCTCCACGCCTGCGAACATTTTTATATCGTTACAGAAGCCATCGAGGGCCTCACACAGCTTCCGGTGCTGCGGGTTCCCGATGAATGCGCCTACTATAAGGAAGATGCCGGCAAAATGTTGTTGGGTGCGTTTGAGCCCAACGCCAAGCCTTGGGCCATGAACGGCATTCCCGAAGACTTTTGCTTCGACCAACTGCCGGAAGACTTTGACCACTTCGAGCCGATTCTCGAAAACGCCGTCACTCGGATGCCTATGTTGGCGGAAGCTGGCATCCACACCTTCTTCAACGGCCCGGAAAGTTTCACCCCCGACGACGCCTATCATCTGGGGGAAGCGCCCAATCTGCGCGGCTTTTGGGTCTGCGCCGGCTTTAACTCGATCGGCATCCAGTCCTCCGGCGGTGCCGGCATGGCGCTGGCCCATTGGATGGAACACGGCCACCCGCCGTTTGATATCTCAGACGTGGATATCCGGCGGATGCAGCCGTTTCAGTCCAACAAAACATATCTTTACGAACGCACGAAAGAATCCCTGGGTCTGCTGTACGCCGACCATTTTCCCTACCGCCAAATGGCCACCGCCCGTGGCGTGCGGCGCACACCGCTCCATGAGCACTTGAAAGCGAAGGGTGCGGTGTTTGGCGAAGTTGCCGGCTGGGAGCGCGCCAACTGGTTTGCCGATGATGGCCAAGAAGGCCGTTACGACTATTCTTGGAAACGCCAAAACTGGTTTGAAAACGGCAAACGCGAACACGAGGCCGTGCGCACCAATGTGGGCATGTATGACATGTCGTCCTTTGGAAAAATCCGCGTCGAAGGCCGGGATGCCGAAGCCTTCTTGAACCGCGTATGCGGCAATGACGTTGCCGTAGAACCCGGTAAGATTGTCTACACCCAATTTTTGAACGACCGCGGCGGCATTGAAGCCGATGTTACGGTCACGCGTCTGTCCTGGGACGCCTATATCGTGGTGACGCCTGCAGCCACCGTGCCCCGGGAGCTATCCTGGCTGCGCAAACACCTGCGCGATGAATCCGTGGCCATCGTCGACACCACAGCAGGCGAAGCCGTGCTCGCAGTGATGGGTCCCAACGCCCGCGCGCTGCTGGAAAAGGTCTCCCCCCACGATTGGTCCAACGAAACCCATCCCTTCGGACAGGCCCACGAAATCGAATTGGGGATGGGCCTCGCCCGCGCCCATCGCGTAACCTATGTGGGCGAATTGGGTTGGGAGCTTTACGTCTCCTCCGATATGGCCGCCCACGCCTTTGAAACGCTTTATGAGGCCGGACAAGATCTCGATTTGAAACTGTGCGGCATGCATATGATGGATTCGCTGCGCATCGAAAAAGCGTTTCGCCACTTCGGCCACGACATCACCGAAGAAGACCACGTGTTGGAGGCAGGGCTTGGTTTTGCTGTTAAACTGAACAAGCCTGAATTTATCGGTCGCGAAGCCGTGTTGCGCCGCAAAGAGCAAGGGCTGCAAAACCGCATGGTGCAGTTCAAATTGAAAGAGCCCGAACCCTTGCTGTTCCACAACGAACCCATCGTGCGCAACGGCGAGATCGTTTCTTACATCACGTCAGGCAATTACGGTCACACCTTGGGCGGCGCCATCGGCCTGGGCTACGTGCCATGCGCGGGAGAAAGTCGTGAAGAGATGCTCGAATCCGACTTTGAAATAGAAATCGCCGGAAATCGGGTGGCGGCGGAAGCCAGCTTGCGTCCAATGTACGATCCACGCAGCGAACGGGTGAAAGTCTAAGGAACGACACATGGATCAGGCAGACAAAGCAACACTGTTTCGGGAACTACACGTAACGGGAAAACCCTTTGTCCTAGCCAATGCCCACTGTGTCGGTTCGGCCAAAATGTTGGCTGCCATGGGGGCGGATGCCATCGCCACCACCAGTTCCGGCTTTGCCTTTACCCTGGGTGAACCCGACGGCGCGGTTGTATCCCGCGAAGCCATGCTGGACCATTGCGAAGATCTGGCGCGTGCCGTTGGCATACCCGTGAGCGGTGATCTCGAAAACGGCTACGGCGATGATCCAGACAGCGTCGCCGAGTGCATTCGCTTGGCGGCGGAAACCGGCCTCGTGTCCTGCTGCATTGAAGACACAACATTTGACAAAACCAAACCTTCCTATGATTTCGACATCGCTGTGGAACGCATCCGACTGGCTGCGGAAGCGGCGGAGGAGCTCCCATTCGATTTCACCCTATGCGCCCGTGCCGATGGCGTGATGATCGGCTCCTACGGCATGGATGAGGCCATCGCACGCTGCCAGGCCTTTGAAGAGGTGGGAGCCCATTACCTATACGTGCCCATGCCGCCGTCCATGGACGATCTGGCCAAGTTGTGTGCCTCGGTGTCCCTCCCTGTGAACGCGCTCTGCGCCGGTCCCTACGTCAAATTTTCAAAGAAGGACTTCGCCGATATCGGCGTAGCTCGGATTTCCATCGGCTCCGCCCTTGCCCGCGTCACCCACCGCGCGATCCTCGAAATTGGCCACTCCATGTTGGACGACGGCGATTTCACCGGGCTCGGGCGCTCCGTGAACGGCAATGAAATCGACCGCCTGTTAGGAGAGGGCAGCGCCTAAAGGCGACGCTTTCATGGTGGCGGGCGTAACGCGTTCCGTGGCATTCTAGACCCTCAGAAGCGCTTTCGGGAGGGGAAACCATGAAAGCACCAGACCAGATCGTCGATCAGGCATCACCCACCCCCCGTCGAGAAAGCCGGTCCGGAGGTCGCGCCGCACGGCGCGCCGCCCGCGCAGCCCCCCTCACAGAAGCCGTTAAGCCCATTCGGGCTGGTATGGAATCGAGCGCCTACCGCCCGCTGAACGACGCCGCAGTTGAGCGCATCGATAAAGCGGTCATGGAGGTGCTGGAGACCATCGGTCTGTCACAGGCCACCGACAACTGCATCGCTGCCTGCCAGAAAGTCGGTGCCAAAATGGGGGACGATGGACGGCTGCGCTTTCCTGAAGCGCTGGTGCGGGACACCATCGCCAACGCCAACCGATCTTTCAGCCTCCACGGCCAAAAGGAAGCACACGATCTCCATCCCCAAGGCACCAAGGTCCATTTTGGAACCGCAGGCGCGGCGGTGCATGTGGTGGAACTCGCCACCGGCGAATACCGGGAAAGCTATCTCAAGGACACCTACGACGCTGCGCGGATCGTCGAAACACTGGAAAACATCCACTTCTTCCAGCGCCCCATGGTCGCCCGCGATATTGTCGATCCCTTGGATTTGGACATCAACACGCTTTACGCCTGTGTCAGCGGCACAACAAAGCACATCGGAACGTCTTTTACGTCGGCAGATACCGTGCCAGCAGCACTCGACATGCTCTACACGATGGCGGGGGGAGAAGCCGCCTACCGCGCCCGTCCGTTTGTATCCAACACCAACTGCTTTGTGGTCCCGCCCCTGCGCTTTGCAGCCGACGCCTGCGATGTTCTGGAACTCTGCGTCAAAGGCGGCATGCCCGTGCTTCTCTTGTCAGCCGGGCAAGCTGGTGCAACCGCACCCGCCGCCATTGCGGGCGCCGTGGTTCAGGCCGTGGCCGAGGTGCTGGCCGGTCTGGTTTTCGTCAACGCCCTGGAGCCGGGACACCCCGCAATTTTTGGCACATGGCCGTTTGTGTCCGACCTGCGCACCGGCGCCATGTCCGGCGGATCGGGAGAGCAAGCCCTCCTCACCGCTGCCTGCGGTCAAATGGCAAATTTCTACGATCTTCCCGGCGGATCAGCCGCAGGAATGTGCGACGCCAAACTACCGGACATCCAGGCCGGCTGGGAAAAGGGCATTGCCTACGCCCTAGCGGGCTTGGCAGGCACCAACATCATCTATGAAGCGGCGGGCATGCACGCCTCGTTGATGGGGTTTTGCATGGAGAGCCTGTTTCTCGACAATGATGCGATCGGACAGGCCCTGCGCTGCGTGCGCGGCATTGAGGTGACCGATCAATCCCTCAGCGTCGCGGTGATGCGCGATGTCTGCGAAACCGGTCCTGGGCATTATCTGGGCCACGGTCAGACCCTCGATCTGATGCAAAAAGACTATCTCTACCCGGACCTCGCCAACCGTTTCAGCCCCAAAGAATGGGCCGAAAAAGGCAAGCCCGACATCGTTGCCCTTGCCACCGCACGCAAAGACAAGGTGCTGGGGGAATTTTTCCCGAACCATATCAGCCCGGATATCGACGCCGAAATCCGATCTCAGCACAAAATTCTTTTGCCACGCCACGATATGCAAGCGCCGAAGCGAGCCCAGTCTTAACCGGTCTCAATCGGCACCCACTCCTGGCAACCAGGCACCATCTCTTGTCGAGTGCCAAAAATCACACGACAGTCGTGCAAAACAGGCCATGCTATCCCCGGGATAAAAAGCTTACCGAGGGACAAACACATGACTTTCCTGAAATCCGCCTGCGCCTTGGCCGCATTTGCAGGGGCGGTGACGCTCCTTCCCGCCCCACCAGCGGAAGCCGGTTCCTGCCCTGGCACGGTTTATCGTCTGTCCAGTAACTTCAATTTGGCCAAAGGAACGGGGTTTCTGGCGATCCGTTCCCGCCCCACGTCGAGAAGTCGTATGAAAGGCCAATTGTTCAACGGC
Organism: Pseudomonadota bacterium; assembly: GCA_038530365.1. Taxonomy (GTDB): domain Bacteria; phylum Pseudomonadota; class Alphaproteobacteria; order Rhizobiales; family Rhizobiaceae; genus Pseudahrensia. The sequence goes on from JBCBCT010000043.1 coordinate 20,983, forward strand.
AACTCCGTCGAAGTTGACCGGCGCCGCGGCAACTGGATTTACATTTACCCCGACAACGGCAAACCCGCAGGCTGGGTGTTCCAAAAATACGTCCGCCGGGGTTGTGACGGCATCTAACGCCGCGCTCAAACACACATCCAACACGTCCAAAACACGCAGGCGGCTTGATCCAGATCAAGCCGTCTAGGCAGATTCGCTAATGTTCTCAGGGTGCGGCTCGGGTCTATAACTTCCGCAAAGACCTATTTTTATGAGCTGCTTCAACGATGCCCATTTCAAAAATTCTTGTTGCCAACCGATCCGAAATCGCAATCCGGGTCTTTCGCGCTGCCAACGAGCTCGGTCTGAAAACCGTTGCCATCTGGGCCGAAGAAGACAAGCTGGCGCTGCACCGCTTCAAGGCCGACGAAGCCTATCGCATCGGCAGCGGCCCTCATCTCAGCAAACAATTGGGCCCAATTGAAAGCTATTTGTCGATTGATGAAATTTTGCGCGTCGCCAAGCTCTCCGGCGCAGACGCCATCCACCCTGGCTACGGTCTGCTGTCGGAAAGCCCGGAGTTTGTAGACGCCTGCGCAGAAGCCGGGATCACGTTTATCGGCCCCAAGGCGGAAACCATGCGCTCCTTGGGCAACAAGGTGGCGGCCCGCAATCTTGCAATTTCGGCCAACGTGCCGGTCATGCCAGCAACAGACCCTCTGCCCGAAGACATGGCCACGATCAAATCCATGGCGGAGGACATTGGCTATCCCATTATGCTGAAAGCGTCCTGGGGTGGCGGCGGGCGCGGCATGCGCGTGATCCGTTCGCCGGAGGATCTGGAAACCGAAGCCTTGGAGGCCCGTCGCGAGGCCCGAGCAGCCTTTGGCAAGGACGAAATTTATCTCGAAAAGCTCGTTGAACGGGCGCGCCACGTCGAGGTTCAAATCTTGGGCGACGGCACGGGTAACGCCGTTCACCTGTTTGAACGTGATTGCTCCGTTCAACGGCGCAACCAAAAAGTCGTCGAGCGCGCACCAGCCCCCTATTTGTCCGACGAGCGACGTCAGGAGCTTTGCGGTTACGCGCTCCAGATTGCCCAGGCCACCAATTATCTCGGCGCAGGCACCATCGAATTCCTCATGGATATGGACACCGAGCAGTTCTATTTCATCGAAGTGAACCCGCGCGTCCAAGTGGAGCACACGGTGACGGAGGAAGTCACCGGGATCGACATCATTAAGGCGCAAATCCATTTGGTCGATGGTCATCCCATAGGATCGGAAGCCTCCGGCGTCCCCAACCAAGACAAGATTTTCTTAAACGGCCACGCTCTGCAGTGCCGGATTACGACCGAAGACCCGGAGCAAAACTTCATCCCCGACTACGGACGTATCACCGCGTATCGAGGCGCAACAGGTTTTGGTATTCGCTTGGACGGTGGCACGGCCTATTCGGGCGCGGTCATCACCCGCTTCTATGATCCGCTGTTGGAAAAGGTCACAGCGTGGGCACCGACCTACCAGGAAACTATCAAACGTATGGACCGCGCGTTGCGCGAATTCCGAATCCGGGGCGTCGCCACCAACCTGACGTTCCTTGAAAACATCATCACGCATCCGAAATTTCTGGATAACAGCTACACCACGAAATTTATCGATACGACCCCGGAACTGTTTGAAAAAGTGCAGCGTCGTGACCGCGCAACCCGGCTGCTAAACTATATCGCCGATGTAAGCGTCAACGGGCACCCCGAAGCGCGGGATCGTGTGAAACCCAAAGCCGATATCGCCGAACCCGTTGCCCCCTGGTTTGATATGGACATCCAAGACGGAACACGCCAACGGCTGGAGAAGGATGGGCCGAAAGCATTCTCAAAATGGATGCGCGATCACAAGCCCATCCTTTTGACAGATACGACCATGCGCGACGGGCACCAAAGCCTGCTGGCCACCCGCATGCGCACCAAGGATATTGCAGCCGTGGCCGCCGCCTACGCCAAAAGCCTGCCGCAGCTCTTATCGCTTGAGTGCTGGGGCGGAGCGACGTTTGACGTCGCCATGCGCTTCCTCACCGAAGACCCGTGGGAACGGCTTGCAATGGTGCGGGACCGCGCGCCCAACCTTCTGTTGCAAGCCCTGGTCCGCGGTTCAAACGGTGTCGGCTACACCGGCTACCCGGACAATGTGGTGCGCCACTGGGTGCACGAAGCGGCCAAGGGCGGTGTCGATATTTTCCGCGTGTTTGATTCGCTCAACTGGGTCGACAACATGCGCGTGTGCATGGACGCGGTGCTCGAAACCGACAAACTTCTGGAAGCCACGATCTGCTACACCGGCGATCTGCTGGATGAAAGCCGCCCGGATTACAATCTCGACTACTATCTTGCGATGGCCGAAGACCTGCAAAAATCCGGCGCGCACATCATCGCCATCAAGGACATGGCAGGGCTGATGAAGCCGGCGGCTGCCCGCATCCTGTTTCCCAAACTGCGTGAAACCATCGACCTTCCTGTGCACTTCCACACCCACGACACGTCGGGCATTTCCGCGGCCACCGTGTTGGCCGCCGTCGAAAGCGGTGTTGATGCGGTGGACGCGGCCATGGATGCCTTGTCCGGCGGAACATCTCAGCCGTGCCTCGGCTCGATCACCGAAGCCCTGCGCCATTCCGACCGCGATCCCGGCTTGGATGGGGACGCGGTCCGCCGCATTTCCCTCTACTGGGAGCAGGTGCGCGCCCAGTATGCAGCCTTCGAAAGCGACATTAAATCACCGGCCAGCGAGGTCTACCTCCACGAAATGCCGGGAGGGCAGTACACCAATCTGAAAGAACAGGCACGGTCCCTCAAGCTGGAAACCCGCTGGAACGAAGTCGCCAAGGCCTATGCCGAGGTCAACGATATGTTCGGCGATATCGTCAAGGTTACGCCCTCCTCCAAGGTTGTCGGCGACATGGCTTTGATGATGGTGAGCCAAGAGCTCACCCGTGCTGACGTCGAAGACCCGGACAAAGACATCGCTTTCCCGGACTCGGTGGTCTCCATGATGCGGGGCGATTTGGGCTTTCCCAAAAACGGCTGGCCCAAGGCGTTGCAGGACAAGGTTCTCAAGGGTGACAAGCCCCTGACGGATCGCATTGGCGCTACGATGCCCGCCGCCGATCTCGACCAGGAACGCAAGGCCATCGCCGCCGTTTTAGAACGGGACGTGACGGACACAGAATTTGCCTCCTACTTGATGTATCCAAAAGTGTTCACGGACTACGCTCTCGCTCGGTCCACCTATGGCCCGATGAGCGCGCTTCCCACCCCGGTCTATTTCTACGGAATGAAGCCGGGGGATGAGGTTTTGGTGGAAATCGAAACCGGCAAATTGTTGGTCATCCACTGCCTGGCCCATTCGGAAATGGATGATCAAGGCATGGTTACGGTGTTCTTCGAGCTTAACGGCCAGCCGCGCCGCGCCCGCGTCCCCGACCGCACGAAAGGAAAGGACGCCATCGTCGTCCGCGCTAAGGCCGACCCTGCCAACACCAACGAGATCGGCGCACCGATGCCCGGCGTCATTTCAACGATCATGGTGGAACCGGGCCAAGACGTCGCCGCAGGCGATGTGGTGCTCTCAATTGAAGCCATGAAAATGGAAACAGCGCTCCATGCCGAGACCGATGGCAAAATCGCCGAAGTCCTCGTCCGCCGCGGCGACCAGATCGACGCCAAGGACCTGCTAATTCGTTTGGAAAACTGATCAGCCTTCAGGGGTAGACACGACATGATAT
>JBCBCT010000044.1:0-24551 GCA_038530365.1 Pseudomonadota bacterium
CAGCAAGGGTATTAGGCGAGCAGCTTTTTACCTCCTTCGATCCTTCGATCCTTCGAGACGCCATCTCCGATGGCTCCTCAGGATGAGGGGAGCGCGGGGCGCGCTGAGAAGCCAGAGTAGCCCTTCGAGACGCCATCTTCGATGGCTCCTCAGGATGAGGGGAGCGCGGAGTAAGGATTGGGAGCTTGGCCCCCTTCGAAACGCGGTCTTTAACAGCTTCTTAGGGTGAGAGGAGCGCGGGGTGCGCTTAGAGGCCAGAGTAGCCCTTCGAGACGCCATCTTCGATGGCTCCTCAGGATGAGGGTGGAGGGTTGGGCTTCTGCTATTCCTAAGATGGTATCGAAATCAGGCATGGAATGGCCAGGTAGCGATCTATCGACGCTAAAAAAGGCCAACCTAGACTTCCAACCTCATCCTGAGGAGCCATCGAAGATGGCGTCTCGAAGGGCGACCCAACCAGGACCCGGAACCCAAAAAACTAACCCAAACCTCCGACCTCATCCTGAGGAGCTGCCGAAGGCAGCGTCTCGAAGAACGACCTAATCAGGACCCGAAACTCAAAAAACCAACCCAAACCTCCAACCTCACTCTGAGGAGCCATCGAGGATGGCGTCTCGAAGGATGGCCCCAGGCTCCCAGCCCTCACTCCGCCTCAGACTTCAAAAAACCAATGCCTTCACCGATAATTTTGGGATCCATGGGACCAATATTGCCTGTGTCTTTCCCTTCGTAGTCCAACTTAGACAGGACAGCACGAAGGGCATTGAGGCGGGCGCGGCGTTTGTCGTTGGATCGGACGACCGTCCACGGGGCATGGGTTGTGTGGGTTGCGGCCAGCATTTCGTTGCGGGCTTTGGTGTAGGCGTCCCATAACGTCAAAGCCTTCAGATCTATTGGGGAGAGTTTCCAGGATTTTAGCGGATTGTGGCGGCGCTCATGGAAGCGTTTGATCTGCATCTCCTGGCCGATGTTCAGCCAGATCTTGAACAGATGGATGCCATCGTCAGCCAGAGATCGTTCAAACAGCGGCGCTTGGGTGAGAAAATGCTGGTGCTGATCGGCTGTGCAAAACCCCATGACCGGTTCAACACCTCCGCGATTGTACCAAGACCGGTCGAACAGAACCATATCGCCGGCGGTGGGGAAATGGGCGATGTGGCGCTGGAAATACCATTGCCCGCGCTCCGTTTCCGTTGGGGCTGCCAGAGCGACGATGCGCGCGTGGCGGGCTTTTTGATAGGTTCGAAAGCGTGCAATCGTGCCCCCTTTGCCCGCCGCGTCGCGTCCCTCAAACAGGATGAGAATACGCGTCCCAGCGGCTCGGCGATGGGCCTGCAACTTCACCATTTCCAACTGGAGCGCGTTCAGTTCCTCTTCGTATTGCGACTTCTTCAAGCGCTTATCATAAAGGTAGCCGCCGCTGGCCATCGCCCCGTCCGCCACCCAATCGGGCAATTTGGGATCATCAAGGTCGAAGGAACGGGGGGTGCCGGAAACGGAAATATCGAGCATGGGACCGCGGTGCTGCTATCGGAAACGGGGCCGACAGGGTGGTCCCAGGGCACCGCGCTTGTCAAACGGGTTTGCCCTCGACCTTTTCATAGGCTTTCGGGATCACCACGCGATCCTCTGTCCGTCTCTAAAAAAGCCACCGGTTGGGCCGTCTTTTCCACCCGTTGCTGCCCAAACGACACCGGCTGCGCCTTCGGGAATCGGGCGTCCGCCGCCTCCCATATCGGTTGCAACCCATCCGGGACACACCGCGTTGACCCGGATTGCGTCGCCACGAAGCTCATCGGCCAATTTGATGGTCAGCGCGTTCAATGCAGCCTTTGCAACGCCGTAGCCCGGGGTGCCGCCGGTCATCTCGCTCAACGCGCCAGACATGGACGAGACATTGACCACAACGCCGCCGCCAGCCGCCTTCAGCAAGGGTATTGCTGCGATGGCCATCATCCACGGGCCAAACAGATTTGTCTCAAACCCATGCCGCACACGCGATAAATCTGCCGCGATTGCCCGTTGATTGGTGTCGTAGTCCACCCCTGCATTGTTAACGAGCACATTGAGCCGTCCATGGTCGGCCTGAATGGTGGCGATGGCCCGATTGATTGACGTTTGATCGCTGACATCAAGCGCGATGGCCACTGCACCGTGACCGATAGCGGCGGCGGCGACCGCACCCTTTTTTAGATCGCGGGAACCGACATAGACATGCATGGCGTGGTCGCGGGCCAATTGCAGCGCAACTTCCCGACCGATGCCGCGATTGGCCCCCGTGACCAGCGCGATGGGTTGATCGGTCATCTCGGTCTCCAACGGGCAGGAACGGGTTGGGCTATGGCTTTGCTGATTTTGGGCGCACGCCAAGCGCTGGCTTGCAACACATCACACAAGGCCTTCAATCAATCGCGGGCAAGCCGATGGCGGCGCGACCTTCATTGGTTTTGAGCGAAAAATCACCGCCAAGATAAGGATCAGCATCCGCCGTGCACAGCCAGGCAATGGCCTTGGCCACCCATTCGGCGGGAATATGCGCTGACGGGTCCAATTGGCTTACCGGATTGATGCCAGAGGATTTGATAGACAGTTGCATGTCCGTCGCCACAGTGCCGGGGCTCAGCCCCACCACCCGAATGCCACCCTGGCCATGTTCCTTGTGGGCAACACCGGTCAAACGCAGCACAGCAGCCTTCGACGCGCAGTAGTGGGACCACCCTTCCAAGGCCCCGTTGGCGGCACCGGAAGAGATGTTGATGATGGTGCCAGACCCTTGTGCCTCCATGATGGGCAGGGCGTAGCGCAGGCCGTAGTAGACACCTTTGACGTTTACATCGATGACGTGGTCCCATTCCTCGGGATCGCTCTCGGCAATGCGCGCGATGGGATCGATGAGGCCGGCATTGTTGACCAGCACGTCCACGCTCCCAAACGTGGCCTTTGCATGGTCCAAAAGGGCCGCGACGGCGTGGCGGTCGCTTACGTCGCAGACGAACGCGCTTGCATGATGTCCATTGGCCTGAATGTCTTCCGCGATGGCTTGGATGGCGGCTTCCGAGCGGGCGGCCAAAACCACGTTTGCACCCAGCGTCGCCAAATGGCGGGCGGCCGCTTCGCCGATGCCCTTACTCGCCCCCGTGATGATGGCGGTTTTACCGGTGAGATCGATCATGGCGTTTTCTCATGTCTGGGGTGTTTGGCGGCTGGTATCCCACAGTGGGGGGGCAGAACCGGCCGCACCGTGCTTCGCTTAATAAACAAGGTCAAGTGGTGCGCATGAAAACCAAAGCGCGGTCAGGTTAGGCATGGAAGGGGCAGCGCGGGGCCAGCGCTGCGCTGCAACCGAATTTATACCGGCTCTCGCTGGTGTACGGCCCGCGTCTATCGAAGACGTGCCAACCTTTTAGCGGCGGCGGCGGCGTTCAGACGTGGGCTGAAAGGCCACTTTGGAGTGGTATTCGCAATACGGTTTCCCTTCGGCGCAGGTGTGGCCGCAAAAGGAAAAGCCCGGACGGGTTGGATCGCCGGTGGGCCACTTGCAGGTGGATTCGCTCAGTTCCATCAAAGTGAGTTTGCGGGAGATTGGAACGACAACGTCTTCCGCCGGCTTGGTGACGGGCTGCAGCTCTTCTTCAACCTCAATCTCCACCTCAACTTTCAAGGCCGTGTTGCCCACGGCCCGCGCAGCTGTCGTGGTGGTGCGCGCGGCCGCGGTGGCATTGGTTGTGGCGGTGCGGTTGAACCCGGCGCCGGCGGTACGAGGCGACGCTTTGCGGCGCGGCGCGGCGGTCTGCTGTTTGGGGGTTGCCCGGGCACGACCGGACAGGCCAAGGCGGTGCACTTTGCCGATGACAGCGTTACGGGTCACACCGCCCAGATCAGCCGCGATCTGACTTGCGCTCAGCCCTTCGGCCCACAGCTTCGTCAATCGCTCCACACGCTCCGTCGTCCACGACATTGGCATTCTGGTCTCCTTCAAAGCTCGCCACATCTCTATTGGTCTGAATTCAGGACGCACAAAACCGTTTCCGCCGAAGCGAATTTCAAAACGCTGCCACTCTTCGGCAACGCCACGTCAGGTTCGGATTTGAGGCCTGCCCCTGTGGGGTCCGGACCGCTTGAAGCGGAAGCTAGAGAATGCCGGAATCGCCCGCAACCCGCGGTTCCGCACCACGAATCATTTTTTCATTTTGTCCCCAACTGAGAGAATCCCAGCGTTGTGGGAGCAAAAAATGCAGGGGCAAAAAAGAATCTTAATCCACTGTTAACCAATTCTCGCTCCCGTTTGTGACTTGACTTCCACGGGACCGCCCCATCCCCAAACCGGTCTCTGGAAGAACGTCGGCTCAACATGGCACTGCGAAGCACGGGATGGCAGTGGGCAGCACCGTCAGCTTGGCGAGGGCTATCGAACGGTTCTTTTCGACAGCGTGGGCCGATAAAGCGGGCTGGCAACACAGGCCGGCAAGGCGAACCAAAGGGGCGGGCAGAATTGACACCGAAGTGGGCTACACTAGTATATTTGGGCCACACCGCCTTCGGGCGGTGTCTTTGTTTTTGGCCACGCCCCGCAGCACACAGATTTGGGACAGGCCCTATCCACAACGAAAGCGATGGTTCCATGGTCCAATCACCGGCCACAGCTGAAAACACCTCCCACCTCTACAGCGCATTTGCGCGCGCACCTATCCACTTCGATCACGGCGAAGGGGTTCACCTCTACACCAACACTGGGGAAGAGTTCCTCGATTTTGCCGCCGGGATTGCTGTGAACTCTCTCGGCCACAGCCATCCGCACCTGGTGAAAGCCTTGCAGGATCAGGCTGGAAAACTGTGGCACACGTCCAATCTGTATGAGAGCCCGCAGCAGGAAAGCCTGGCGGGGCGCCTGTGCGCGCAAAGCTTTGCGGAACGGGTGTTTTTCACCAATTCGGGCTCTGAAAGCATGGAATGTGCCTTCAAGACGGCGCGACGGTTCCACTATGAAAACGGTGCGCCCGAGCGGGTGGACATCATCACCTTTGAAGGCGCGTTTCACGGCCGGACTTTGGCGGCGATTGCAGCGGGCGGAAACGAAAAATACCTGACCGGATTCGGCCCCAAGACCGATGGCTTTCCCCAAGTGCCGTTTGGTGACCATGAGGCATTGAAAGCCGCCATCGGACCGACAACGGCGGCCATACTAATTGAGCCTGTTCAGGGAGAGGGCGGCATTCGCCCGGTGCCCCATCAATGCCTGCGCGGTCTGCGCCAACTTTGCGATGAGCACGGCATTTTGCTGATTTATGATGAGGTACAGTGCGGTATCGGGCGAACCGGGCGGCTGTTCGCCCACCAATGGGTGGAGAGTGCAGAGCCCGATATCATGGCTGTTGCAAAAGGCATTGGCGGCGGTTTCCCCGTGGGCGCGTGTTTGGCGACCGAACGTGCAGCCATGGGCATGCAGCCTGGCTCCCACGGCACCACCTATGGCGGAAATCCGTTGGCGATGGCGGTGGGCAATGCTGTGCTTGATGTTATTCTGGAGGACGGTTTTCTGGATGAGGTGCACTCCAAAGCGCGCTTCCTTCGGCAACGTTTGTCGGAACTTGCCGACACCCACCTGGATCTGTTTGAGGGCGTGCGCGGTGAAGGCCTTATGCAGGGTTTGAAATGCAAGGTCGCCAACACCGATATCGTGGGCGCATTTCGCGGCGAACGGCTGCTGTCCGTCCCTGCCGGGGACAATGTAGTGCGTTTGATGCCTCCGCTCACCGTGACGGAAGACGAGATGCGCGACGCGCTGTCCCGTATGGAAGCGGCGCTTCAAACCTTTGAAGCCACGGCATAAATCATGGCCAAACATTTTTTGGATTTGTCGGCGATGGAAGCCGCCGAACTGAAAGCTATTTTGAAAAACGCCCATGCCATGAAAGCCCTCACGAAGGCTGGACAGGCGGATCGACCGCTGGACGGAAAAGTTCTGGCAATGATCTTTGATAAGCCATCCACCCGCACCAGGGTCTCCTTCGATGTGGGGATGCGGCAGTTGGGTGGGGAGACCATCGTGCTGGACGGAGCATCCTCTCAACTTGGGCGTGGTGAAACAGTTGCTGACACCGCCCGGGTGCTGTCGCGTTATGTGGATGCCATCATGATCCGCACAACCGCCCATGACCGGCTGCTGGAGTTGGCTGAGCACGCCACTGTGCCCGTCATCAACGGGCTGACCGACGAGACCCACCCCTGCCAGCTCATGGCCGATGTGATGACGTTTGAAGAGCATCGCGGGTCAGCGACGGGAAAAACCTTTGCCTGGAGCGGGGATGGAAACAACGTTCTGCACTCCATGATGGAGGCGGCTGCTCGGTTTGATTTTTCGGTCCGCGCGGCGGTCCCCGATGGGTTTGAACCCAACGAACGCTACGTCAATTGGGCCCGGCTCGAAGGGGCGGACATCACGTTTACGCCCGACACGGTAACGGCTGTTGCCGGTGCTGACTGCGTGGTCACCGACACCTGGACGTCCATGGGACAGGAAGACGAAGCCGGCGGGCACAACATCTTTGCACCTTATCAGGTGAATGAGGCGGTCATGGCCCAGGCTGATAAAGATGCCCTGTTCATGCACTGCCTTCCCGCCCACCGCGGCGAAGAGGTGACAGACGCTGTTATGGACGGTCCGCAATCGGTGGTCTTTGACGAAGCTGAAAACCGGCTTCATGCCCAAAAGGGCATTTTGATGTGGTGCCTCAGCGCGGCGTGACGCCGATAGACTTCGCGTGGTCACGGATACCCATGGTCGAGCAGCCCGTTGGCTTCCATCATCGTGATCGCTTGGCACGGTGGCTGATGGCAGGGTCGCGGCGTTGACGCTACGCCCTTGCGAGATACCCGTTGAGCCACCATTTGGCTTCCCGTGGGCCCGCAGGCGTGAACACCACATTTGAGTTCAGCCGGGTTTTGCAAATTTCAAAGGACACCGCGTTATGAAGGTTGCTGAGGGGCAAGGTTTGTCGATTTCATTTGCAGGACAGGACAGTGTAATCCCATTTCAGGTGGAGCCATTGGACGTGCGCGGCCGCGCCGTCCAACTCGGCCCAATGCTGGACACCATCCTCGATCGCCATGCTTATCCCGATGCCGTGAGCCGACTGCTGGCGGAAGCTGTGACGCTGACCGTGCTTTTGGGCACCGCGTTGAAATTTGAGGGGAAATTTATCCTTCAAACCAAGACCGACGGGCCGGTGCCGCTGCTGGTGACGGACTTTGCAACACCCAATGCTGTGCGCGCTTATGCGCGCTATGATGAAGACGCGCTGCAAGCGGCTGTGGACGCCGGCAAGACCAGCGCGCCCGATCTTTTGGGCAAGGGCGTTCTGGCGATGACCATTGACCAGGGCGAACACATGCAACGCTATCAAGGTATCGTTCAATTGGACGGCATTGGGCTTGAAGAAGTTGCGCGGCAGTATTTTCGCCAATCGGAACAGATCCCGACGGAAATTCGTCTTGCAGTGGGCGAAACGCTGACCCGCACCGGGTCCGCCAACGGCCCCACCCACGGTTGGAGCGCCGGGGGCGTGCTGTTGCAATTTTTGCCCGATTCCATCGAACGCATGCGTCAGCGTGATCTGCCAGGGGGCGATGCTCCAGGGGGCAGTGGCGCACAGGACGATGATGGATTTGAAGAGGACGATGCCTGGCGCGAGGCTCAGGCGCTGATGGGCACAATTGAAGACATTGAGCTTACCGATGCGGAGGTTGAACCTGAACGCCTGCTCTACCGCCTGTTTAATGAACACGGCGTGCGTGTGTTTGACCCCACAAAGGTGACGGACAATTGCACCTGTTCCTCACAAAAAGTCGCCGGAGTACTAAGCGGTCTGAGCGCGCAGGAGCGGGCGGAAAGCGTGGAGGACGGCAAAATCTCCATCACCTGCCAGTTTTGCAACAAAACCTACGTGTTTGACCCCGATAGCCTTGAGCTGATGAACGATGGTGAGATCGACAGCCGCAAACTTAACTGACTGGGACTTGCTGTCGGCGGGCCTGGTGACAGCGACCTAGCACCTATCAAGCAGCCTTCCCGCGTGTGCCGCGTATGTCCCTTGAACGTTCTTGGATTGCTCTTGAAATACGCTTGGAACGCTTTGGGCGTCTCCAAGCCGGCAGCAAGACGCCGCACTAGATTGCTGCAAGTTAACTTGTAAGGCGCGATCAAAGCACCCAAAGTGAATGGCAAGAGGGATATGAGGACGAACGATGCTGGACAAAGTCAGCCCTAATCCATCCCTGCCCTCCGAAAGTGCGCCCGAAACGGAGGCAAAACTCGGCACGGCGCTTACCCAAACGGGTTCAAAGGCGCTGGATGCCGGCGGTTCATCATCCAATTTGACGACGCAGGCCGGTGCAGCACGTTCCGTAAGGCTGACGGAGCCGCCCCGGCGCGGTGGGTTTGTGCGGGGTTTGTTGGCAACGTTCAAAGGGGTGTTTCAGGCGGTTTTGATGGTCGCGATCCTGGCGGGGGCCTATGTGGCCACCAATCGCATCATCGACAGCCGTCCCGAAACCCGCAAACGCCCGCCCTTCACGACGGTCTACACGGTTGATCTGGCAACGGTCGCGTTAAAAGATCATCAGCCGGTGTTTGTGGCTTACGGACAAACAGCTGCCGCGCGTACGGTGGATTTGCGCTCCCTGGTGGGCGGTGAAATTGTCAAGGTTTCCCCGAAACTCCGGGCCGGTGCGGCGGTCAAAAAGGGCGACGCTTTGGTAGAGATCGATGATTTCACCTATCGCGGCAACCTGGCGGAGGCCAAAGCAAATCTGGCTGAAGCGGAGGCCCGCATCCGTGAAAACGAAGCCCAGATCGCCCTTGAGCGCGGCAAACTTGCAGCGACCCAAGAGCAGTTGGAACTGGCAAAAGCGGACGTGGCCCGCGCCGAGAGACTGCGCCAGCGCAACACCGTCACCCAACAACAGCTCGAATCGCGCAAACTCGTCCTTTCGCAGCGCAGCCAGGCCGTGCTCCAATCGCAGGACACCATCCGCGTTCAGCAAGCCCGGTTGGCCCAGCTTCAAGCCTCCCTCGAGCGGCTTAAATGGGGTGTTCAGAAAGCCGAGCGCAATCTGACCTCCACCAAGCTGGTCGCGCCTTTCGATGGGATCATCCGCACCAGCACCGCAGAGGTTGGCCGCAACATCACCGCCAATGATGCCGTGGTCTCCATGTATGAAGCGGGCACGTTGGAGGTGAAATTCACCTTGTCCGACGCACGCTTTGGCCGGCTCCAATCCACCGAAAGCGGCCTTGTGGGCCGATCGGTGGAGATCATCTGGAATGTCGGCGGCAAAGAGCAGGTTTATCCTGCCACCATCGACCGGGTGGGCGCTGAGATCATGTCGAACCGCGGCGGCGTTGAGGTCATCGCTCGGCTCAACAAGAACATTGGTGGCGCCGCCATCCGCCCTGGGGCGTTTGTGGAAGTGCGGGTTCCAGACCAAGTGTTTGAAAACACCGCCGCCATCCCTGACACCGCCATTTACGATGGTAACACCGTCTATATTGCAAACAACGGCGTCATCGCGCAGCGCGCGATCACGGTTGCAGCGTTTGATGGCGAGATGGCGATCATCGGTTCGGGCCTGAAAGACGGCGAACGGGTTCTGGTGACCCGGATTACCGAAGTCAGCGACGGCTTGCGTGTGCGCACCGAAGCGGAAGCGGCTGCGGCCGCCGAACGACAGGCTGCCCGGCAGCAAGCCCGCGCGGGTTCCACCACCGGTCGCAACTAAACCCAGCTAAAAACGCCGAGGCACAACCATGGCAACACGGGAAATCAAAGGCAGCGGCGGCGTCATCAGCCTTTTCACGCGGCATCCCAACGCGGCCAATCTGGTAATGATCCTGATGGTCATCTTCGGCCTATTCGCGATGAACCGCATTAACACGCAGTTTTTCCCAACGGCGGAAATTTCGGTTGTGACCGTCACCGTCTCCTGGCCCGGGGCGAGCGCTGAGGACGTTGAAGCCAATATCCTGGAACTGTTGGAGCCGGAACTGCGCTTTCTGGATGGCGTGGACCGGGTCACCTCCCGCGCCCGCGAAGGTGTTGCCTCCATCGGCCTGGAATACAAACAGGGCAGCGATATGAAGCAAGCCCAGCGGGACGTGGAGACCGCTGTGAAGGCCGTGTCGAACCTGCCGGAGGATTCAGAAGCCCCTGAGGTCACGCAACGCGCGTTTTTTGACAGGGTTGCGCGTCTGGCCGTCACGGGCCCCGTCTCTGAGACTGCGCTGCGCATCTATGCGCGCAAAATTCGCGATGATCTGATCGAGCGGGGCATCGACAAGGTGGTGTTCACCGGCATGCGCAAGCGTGAGCTGAAGGTCGATATTTCAGAACGTGAGCTTCGCCGCCTCAATCTCACGATTGCCGACGTTTCAGCCGCCATCGCCGCCAACTCCCGCGACCTGCCGTCGGGCCAAATGGATGGCAATATTGAAAAGCAGTTGCGGACCCTCGCCGATATTGAAACCCCTGAATCCCTTGGCCGCCTCGAAATCAAGTCGTTTGCATCGGGCGAAAAAGTGCGCCTGCGCGACATCGCCAAAATCTACAACGATTTCTCTTCCTCCGACGCCCAAGGCTTCATCAACGGCCAGCGGGCGATCCAAATCGAAGTGCAGCGCGCGGAAACCGCAGACACGCTGACCACCAATGCCATTTTGGCGCGCTATGTGGACGAGGTGAAGGACGCTTTGCCGGCGGGTCTGGAGCTAAAGGTCTACGATGTGCGCGCCGATGCCCTAACCGAGCGCATCATGCTTCTGGTTTCAAACGGCCTAAGTGGGCTCGCCCTCGTGGTGGCGATCCTGTTTGTGTTCTTAAACGCGCGCATCGCGTTTTGGGTCGCAGCGGGCATCCCCGTCGCCCTTCTGGCCACAATCGGCATCATGTGGCTGACGGGCCAGACCATCAACATGATCTCGCTGTTCGCGCTCATCATGACACTGGGCATTATCGTTGATGATGCCATCGTTGTGGGGGAACACACGGCGACGCGGTTTTCTATGGGGGATGGAGCCTATCAGGCTGCCGAAAACGGGGCCTCGCGCATGGTCACGCCCGTGTCCGCCGCCATGCTCACCACCGTGGCCGCCTTCGCGCCAATTTTGGTGATCAGCGGTGTGTTGGGGCAAATCATCGGCGTTTTACCGCTGGTTGTGATGGCCGTTATCGTTGCAAGCCTCGTTGAGTGTTTTTTGGTGCTGCCCGGTCACCTAGCCCACACGCTGCAACCGCGCCGCGCCAAGCGTTGGTCCTATTGGCGTCAGTTCCTGATTGCCCTGGCCATCGGCGTTTTCGTTGTTTCGGTGTCGGGGGAGGGAAAAGGCGGTTGGTTTATTGAGCTGTACAAATCGCTCATCACTTTCCTGGCCGCTTATATCCCCGTCTCCAGCTGGTTGGGGGGCGCCGACTGGCTTGTCACCTTCCTCAAGGAACAACGGGCCGCTGTCAGCTCGCTGGTGTTCTTCGGCGCTATGGCCGTCATCGCCTATGCCGTCTCGGTTGCGATTGAAGCTGTGTTTGCACTTGTCGGCGCAATGGCCCGTCGGGGGAAAGACCCGGATGCGCCGATTGAAGATGGTTGGTTTCGGCGTGGGTTTGACGCGGGTTTCAACTGGTTTCGCGACCGCCCGTTTTCCGCCGTTGTGCGCATGTCGTACCGCTTTCGATATGTGACAATCGCGGTCGCCATCAGCTGCGTGATGGTGGGTGTGTACGCCATGATTGCGGGAGGGAAAGTGGGGTTTGTCTTCTTCCCGTCCGCAGAAGCTGAAAACATCAATGCCCGCATCGTGTTCAATTCCGGCATCCCGGAAGAGGAAGCCATTGCCGCCATCAAGCGGGTGGAAGAGGCTTTGGTCGTTGCCGAGAAAAACCTGACCGGTGGCGATGAAAAGCTGATCGTTGCGTCATTTGCCACCCTTGGCCGGGCGGGGCGTTCCACCGGTGATAACCTTGCCAGCATTCGGGTCCAGCTCACCACATCTGAGGTGCGCACCGTGCGGACCCCCGCCATCGTGCGGGCGTGGCGACGGGCTGTGCCAAAAATTGCCGGCGTTCGTCGGGTTGCGCTGTTTGAATCCCGCGGTGGGCCGCCGGGACGGGATGTCGATGTGCAGTTGCGGGGCGATTCAGCGGAACAATTGAAGAAGGCGGCCACCGCCATCATTCCATTGGTGGAAACCGTGGAAGGCATTTCCGGCGTGGCCGACGACTTGCCCTACGGCAAACCAGAACTCACCATGGAACTCACGCCGCGCGGGGCCGCGCTCGGCTTCACCATCGACGATGTGGGCCGCCAATTGCGCAATGCTTTTGAAGGCGCGATTCCACGCCGTTTTGCCCAGGGTGAAGATGAAATTACGGTGCGCGTTTCCAAAATCATGCGTCAGCAAGGCACCGCAGCCCTGCGGAACCTGGAGCTGAAAAGCCGCGCCGGCGAGTTTGTTCCGCTGTCGGAGGTTGTGAAAATCACCGAACGGCAGGGCTTTGCCGCCATCGAACGCATTGACGGGCGGGCGACGGCCTCCGTTACCGCCGATCTCGACACGAAGGTGACGACCACCGAAAAGGCGATCGAGACACTCGAAGTCTCCGGCCTTGCCGATCTGGTGGCCAAAAGCGGCGTGACGTTCCGCTATTCAGGCCGAGATGAGGAACGGCGCGAGGCTTTTGCCGATCTACAGGTTGGCGCGCTCATCGCGTTGTCGGTGATTTACATCATCCTTGCTTGGGTGTTTGCAAGCTACTGGCGGCCGCTCGCTGTGATGCTGATCATTCCTTTCGGTGTGGTCGGCGCCGTGGTGGGGCATTGGCTGCTTGGTCTGAAACTGACCATCTTGTCGATCATTGGCCTGTTGGGTTTGGCGGGGATTTTGGTGAACGATTCCATTATTCTCGTCAGCCGACTTGATGAGCGTTTGGACGAAGGGGATGCGCTTGAAGAAGCCGCTGTCGGTGCCAGCCGGGATCGCCTGCGGGCCGTGCTTCTCACCTCTTTGACAACCATTGGCGGACTTGCGCCCTTGATGTTTGAGAAGAGCCTACAGGCGCAGTTCCTGCTCCCCATGGCAACCACCATGGTGTTTGGTCTGGCTTCGGCAACGTTGCTTGTCCTGTTTCTCGTGCCCACCTTCGTTGGCATTGGTGATGATATCGCCTGGGCACTGCGCACGCTGTTTGGTGGTGGGGATCGCGAGCAACAACAGCAGGGGCAAAGAAAAACACCCGGCACGGCTCTCCAACCCGCTGAATAGAGACGCTTACGCGCGCCAGAAGCGAGGGGACAACAAAACCAGCACGGTGAAAAGCTCCAACCGCCCGATCAGCATCGTGAGCGCGAGGATCCATTTGGCTTCAGCCGGCAGCGGCGCATAGGTGCCCGACGGGCCGATGATTGCGCCCAGCCCCGGCCCGACATTGGATATGGCCGACCCCGCGCCTGACAGCGCCGTCACTGGGTCCAGACCAACGATGGAGAGCGCCATGGCGGACACGGCAAAGGTGAGCAAATAAAGAAAGAAAAAGCTCATAACAGCCGCCGTCACGCCCTCTTCAATCGGCCGCTTGTTAAACCGTTGGGTGAAAATCCCATTGGGATAGAGCACTTGGGCAATGTGTTGGCGCAGGTTTTGAACCAGAACCTGAAAGCGAAAAATCTTGATGCCGCAGGATGTAGAACCGGCGCAGCCGCCGATGAACATGATGAAAAAAAAGAACGCCACCGCCGCCGTGCCCCAGCCATCATAGGCCGTTGTCGCATAACCGGTGCCCGTCAGGATCGATGTGACGTTGACCATGGCAAAGCGCATGGCGTCCACACCGGCGCGGACGCCGTAAGCCTCCTCCACCGTCCAGGCAAAGATGATGCAAAGCGCAAGCAGGATCAAAAACGTGCGCACCTGACTGTCCCGCACCAACGGCAACACACGCCCTTGCAGGGCCTGCACATAGAGCAGAAACGGCAGCGATCCGGTGATCATGAACACCGTTGCGATCGTATCGACCTGGGCACTTTGGAAGTACCCAAGGGATTCGTTGTGATTGGAAAAGCCGCCGGTAGCCACCGTTGTCATCGCATGGACGGAGGCATCCAACAGCGACATGCCGGCAAAAAGATAAGCCAGCAGGCACAGGCCGGTGAGATTGAGGAAAATGAGCGTAATGAAGCCGGAAATCTGCGTCGCGCGGGGCAGAATTTTTTCCGGCGTTTCGAACGCCTCCACCTTGAACAACTGCATCCCACCGATTTGCAGCATGGGCAGCACGGAAACCGCCATCACGATGATGCCCAAGCCGCCCAGCCATTGCAGGATGCCGCGCCACAAAAGGATACCCGGCGGCATCTCCCGCAGGTCCGCGATAACGGTTGATCCCGTGGTGGTGAGGCCAGAAATTGATTCAAAAAAAGCGTCGGTAAAGGTGGGAAGTTTGCCCGAGAGATAAAATGGCAGGGAGCCGAAAGTGGACAACGCAATCCACACCAGCACCGTCATGATAAAGGCCTGGCGGGTGCCAAGCCCTTTGCTGCTTCCGCGGGTGGCGAGGAACAGCAACAGGCCCACAATCATTGTGATGGAGGATGCTGTGGCAAACACCCGCCAATTGTCGTCCCCCATGGCCAGATCGACGAGACCTGGGATGATCATCGTCGCGCCCAGCATGGCCAACAGCACGCCGGTCACCAGCAGGATTGGCCTTGGATCTATCAGTCCGTCCAACGGTTGTTGGCGAACGGTTCGGTCGATCTCCACCGGTATCAATTTAGCGAGCGTTGGGGGCGGACCTGGGGCAAATCGAGAGAAAAGGCAGGAATGTCAACGTCGAAACGCTCACCAGCTTCGTCCTGCATATGGTAGCGGCCGCTCATGAACCCCGAAGGCGTGGTCAACGGACAGCCGCTGGAATAGCGAAACGCGTCTCCGGGGTTGAGAATGGGTTGCTCACCGACGACCCCGGGGCCGTGCACGTTTTCTGTTTGGCCGTTGGCGTCCACAATCGTCCACGACCGCTCCCGCAATTGCACCGTTCGCTTGCCTTTGTTCGTGATCGCGACATCGTAAGCCCAGACGTAGCGCGGCAGTGCCGGATCGGACTGATCGTTCAAAAAACGGGGCGTGACCTCCACCATGATTTCATGGGTGGTGGCTTGGTAGGTGTTGTTGTCTTTGTTTGCCATGCCGCACCCTCTTTTCCGTTCGATCTCAAACTCAGTTGCAGAGTGATCCTCGACGCAACAGTGCGACCGTGGACCCCACCCCCGACAGCCTGTACCAAAGCGGCGATTGGCCCGCAAATCTGCGCCCGTATTTAAGAAAGAAACAAACCCGCCCGTGTTCGACACCCGCATTCGAAACCACATCGATCCGCCGATCAACCGACTTGGGGCAGCCCTGGCCGCCCGGGGCGTGCGCGCCAACCACATCACCTGGGCGGGCTTTTTCATGGGCGCGTTGGCAGCGCTCGCCATCGCGTTTGAGAGTTATGGACTGGGGCTGGTGTTGCTCTTGGCATCCCGCCTGATGGATGCGCTTGACGGTGCCGTTGCCCGCGCCACGGAAAAAACGGACCTCGGCGGCTTTTTAGATATCGTCCTTGATTTTGCCTTTTACGGCCTGATCCCGGTGGCGTTTATTTTGGCGAACCCAGAAGCCAATGCCGTAGCTGGCGCGACGGTTCTGCTGGCATTCTACATCAATGGCGCGAGTTTCTTGACCTATGCGCTGATGGCCGAAAAGCGTGGTATCGATGAAACCGCGCGGGGTTCAAAGAGCCTGCTTTACACGACCGGCCTGGCGGAAGCGACGGAGACGATCATCGTCTTTGTGCTGTGGTGTCTGTTCCCGTCCTGGTTTGCGCCCCTGGCCTATGTGTTTGCAGCCATCGTCGCGGTCACGACGGCCAGCCGGATTGTTTTGGCCTATCGCGAATTTTCCTGACCGCGCTTTCTAGCACCCACGCTTTCGACCAAGCCTGCGATTGAAGGGTCCCGGCGTTTCGGCGCAGGGCCTAAAACGGCAGTTTGAAGCCGGGGGGAATTGGCAAACCGGCGGTCAATTCGGCAGTCTTTTCCTTCGTCATCTCTTCGGCTTTGTCCTTGGCAATGGCGTGGGCAGCGACGATTAAGTCTTCAACGATTTCCGCCTCGTCTTCCTTCAGCAAGGACGGGTCGATGGACACACGCTTCATCACCCCCTTGCCGGTAAGGACCACCGTCACCATGCCGCCGCCGGCGGTGCCTTCGGCTTCCAGATTGGAGAGTTCCTCCTGCATGCCTTCCATTTTGGCCTGCATTTCTTTCACTTTACCCATCATGCCCATGATGTCTTTCACGGTCTCATCTCCTTGGCTGTGCCGGGCGCCGACACGACGGCGGTCCAGCAGATATGTCATGTTTGGCGTGTTCATTCACCGGGGGTTTGAACAACGCCCGGCGCTTTGAACAACGCTTAAGTGTAAAAATCGTCCAGGCTTCCGGCGCCAGGATCCTCGGCATCGGATTGGTCGTGACGCTCAGGATCGGCGTGCTCGGCATCGGGGTTCGCGAGCGCCGCTTCTGCTGCGGCAGCCTCAGACAGGGCTTCGGTTTGCTCCTGCTTTGGAAAGCGAACGTCTTCAATTTTTGCGCCCTTGAAAGCAGCCAGGATCGCCGCCACCGTCGGATCGGCCGAGGCGTCACGGTGAGCCTTGGCCTCTGCTTCCAACTCGACTTCCTTGAGAGTCTGTCGGCCGACGTCGCCGGACTGGATGACCTCCCAGGTTTCGCCGGTCCAGGCTTTGATGGTTTCCTGGATCAGCCGCGCCATCCCCTTGGGTGCCTCCCCCACCGCGGCGAATTCGATGCGCCCGTTTTCAAAACTGATTTCGCTAAAATTGTTGCGCAGCATCAGTTTGAATTTCAGATCGCGCTTGCTTTCCGCCAAGGCCAGCAAGTCGGACAGGCTGTGGAGTGGCGCAGGCAGGGCGCGCAGGGGCGGCCGTTCGGCGAGAGGCTCATCGGATTGGGCGGCGGTTTCCACACCGGGGCCATTGTCGACCACCAAAGCCGGGCCTTTTAGCGAGGGACCCTTTAAGGACGAATCTTGGGCCACGTCCTGCACGTTTGGCTGTTCGTTTGGAGCGGTTGCGACGGACAATTCCGTGGGGCTTGGCTGCGCCGCCATCGCGGTGGCTGCGCCCGATGACACCGCTCTTGAAATTGACTCAGATGGCCTTTGCGCAACCGGTGCGCCGGAGGCCGTTGCAGACATGCCATTACCGCCGGTCAACGGCGTTTGAGGCTGGCCGCTGCTCGCCGTGGTGCTGGCTTGATCCGGCTGGCCTGTGAGTTGCTTGATCACCTCATCGGGGTTGGGCAGGTCGGCAGCATGGGTCAGGCGCACCAAGACCATATCAGCCGCCGCCAGGGGGCGTGGGGCCATCTGCACCTCAGAAATCCCCTTCAGCAACATTTGCCATGCCCGCCCGAGCACCCGAGGGCTAAGCCGCGCCGCAAAATCCTTCCCCCGGATCCGCTCCTCTTCGCTGAGCGTTGGATCGTCCAAGGCGGTTTCCACAAACCGCACACGGGTCACGAAATGCACGAACTCGGCCAAATCCGTCAGCACGGTCACGGGCTCTGCGCCCACATCGTACTGGGCTTTCAATTCCCCCAGGGCTGCGGCGATATCGCCCTTCATGACGTGTTCAAATAGATCGATCACCCGGGTGCGGTCCGCCAGACCCAGCATGGCGCGCAGGCCGTCAGCCTCGACATGGGCCGCACCACCGGTTCCAGCGGCATGGGCAATGGCCTGATCGAGCAGCGAAAGCGCATCGCGCACCGAGCCTTCGCTCGCCCGCGCCAGCATAGCCAAGGCTGCATCGGCCACCGTGACATTCTCCGCAGCCGCGACCTTGCCCAAAAAGGCCGCCATCTGCGCGCCTTCGATGCGACGCAAATCAAACCGTTGGCAACGGGAGAGGACCGTGATGGGAACTTTTCGGATTTCGGTTGTTGCGAAGATGAATTTCACATGGGCCGGCGGCTCTTCGAGCGTCTTCAAAAGGCCGTTAAACGCCTGCGTCGTCAGCATGTGCACTTCGTCGATGATATAGACTTTGTAACGTGCTGAGACCGGCTTATAACGCACCGCTTCGATGATCTCGCGTACATTATCGATGCCGGTGTTGGAGGCGGCGTCCATCTCCGTCACATCAACATGACTGCCCTCAATGATCGCCGGGCAGTGAACACCGGGGACGCTCAAATCAAGGCTCGGTTCGGTCACCGAGTCCGATTCGTAATTGAGAGCGCGGGCCAGAATGCGGGCGGTCGTCGTCTTCCCCACCCCACGGACGCCGGTGAGCATATAGGCTTGGGCAATACGCCCGGTCTCAAACGCATTGGTGAGCGTTTGCACCATGGACTGCTGGCCGATGAGATCATCAAAAGTTGACGGGCGATACTTGCGTGCCAGCACTTGATAGCCTGCATCATCCGCCCAGGGGTTGGCCGCAGTCACTTGAACAGCCGATCCAACGTTTGTGGTGTCACGGGTGCTGGGTTGAGAGCGCGTATCGTGGTCCGTTCCAGGGGGTGTGGAAGGTGTGTCGTCCATGACCGCTCGCCTTCATCCACCGCGCAAGGAGCCTTATCAGCACACGCCGCCCCTGGCACCGCATACACACTCCACACGCATCACCACCAAACCCATCGCGGCCAACACGCATCCACCTGTCCCGCGCCGCGGGTTCGTGTGTGTGGGCATTGTCCCGTAAAGGGTGGGAGACTGGGCAAGTGACCCGTACCTGGCTCGTTGGGGCTGCTTCGTTCCCGACCTGACCCGGTTGGCGAGTGGCGCGTCCACCACCAGCCTCCCAAGAAAACATATCATGGGCGAAGCCATCAAAAGCAAGCATGGGACGGCAAAAAAGGTGCTATTGAAACGCCATGAAGCACTTATTCAAAACATGGCAACTCGATTCGACGCTGGCGCGGGACACGCTGCCGGTGCTGGATCACGACCTGTGGCAAACCCGTTTGGTGCGCGACCGGCGCTGGCCATGGATGATGATGGTGCCAAAGGTTGCGGGCGCTGAGGATTTGGACGATCTGCCCCTTGGGGTGCAAAGCACATTGTTTCAGGAGGCGGCCCGCATCTCTCAAACGATGAAAGCAATTTCAGATCCGCCTTTATTGAAGACCAACATTGGCGCGCTGGGCAATGTGGTGCGCCAATTTCATCTTCACATCGTGGGCCGACGCGAAGGCGACCCCAATTGGCCCGGGCCCATTTGGGGTTTTGGAGCAGCCATCGACTACGAAGCGGGTCCCGATGACGGCCCGGACATGGGTGAAGCCCACCGTTTCATCCAAGCCTTTCAGGCGGCCCATCCAAAAATTTAGACCCTCATATTTTTCAGACCCGAAGCGAAGCCAACCCCATGACTGCGATTTTTCTTCATCCCGACTACACGCCCACGGAAACCAGCGCGAAACTGACCTTCGGCGGAAACCGGCTGAACCGTCAAAGCGAGGAGCGGGCCGACGATTGCGTTGACGTTGCACTCGCCAATCCCTCCACCCGGCTGATGGGCTTTGCCCGCGGGCGTGTGTTGGTGGCGCTGGGTGCGGAGAGGGCATCGGGCCTTCACAGTCTTGAATCGTTGTCGGCCTTTGCTCCCAAAATCGACCGCGCGGTGCTCCTTGGTTTTGATGGCGATGCTGCGCGGCTCGCCGTGCCACTCGGCATCAACCCGGATGAAGAAGGCTTTTCGCTACCGGAGCCCTTCAAGGCCATCGATTACCGTTCGCTGGCGCGCCAACAGCTTCTTGATGCAGAGGAGCTCGGCATTGTGGCCCAAGGGGGTGCGGTTCTCGCCTGGCATGCCAATGCGCGGTTCAGCGGGCGCAGCGGGCAGGAAACCGTTATGGTCGGCGGTGGTGTGAAACGGCGCTGCGAGGCAGACGGCCGCGATGAATTTCCACGCACCGACCCGGTGGTCATTATGCTCATCACCCATGGGGACCGCTGTCTTTTGGGGCGTTCGCACCATTTTCCGGCGGGCATGTATTCGGCGCTTGCGGGGTTTGTCGAGCCGGGTGAGTCGATCGAAATGGCTGTGCGACGGGAGACCCATGAGGAATCGGGCCTGTTTGTTGGCGATGTGCGCTACCACGCTTCGCAACCCTGGCCGTTTCCCCATTCTTTGATGATCGGCTGCTATGGCGAGGCGCTGACCGACATCATATCCCGGGACGAATCGGAACTTGATGATTGCCGTTGGTTTGACCGTGAGACGATTCGCACACTGTTGCAGCAAAACGATAGCGGCGGTCCCCACGAAGACGGCGCGCTCTTCCTACCGCCGCGGTTGGCTATCGCGAACCGCTTGGTGCTGGACTGGGCCGGGCTTGGTTAAACTGCGCCCGCATCGTATGCGCTAACGCCGCGCAGGATGGCCTCCAGATGTCTCTCCGCATGTCCGGGCGCATGTCCGGGCGCATGTTCGGGCGCATGACCCGCAACATGGCCCGCAAGAACGAAGCGCGCAAACCCATCTGCCACCACCGGCGCCCGCAGATAGCCCGACCCGGCGTGGCCAAGGCTGTAGTGGATACGGGGGTCTTCCACACTGCGCCCCAGTGCCAGTGCACCATCGGGGGTTTTGGAGCGCAATCCTGCCTTCGCGCCCAGCAATGGCAATTCTCTAATGCCTGGCATGATGGGTTCTGCATTGGCGTAAAGAAATGCGATCACATCCTCATCGACCGTCAGATCTGTGACGCCGTGTTCATAGGTGGTGCCAACCAGCAAATGGCCGTTTGAGCGTGGACACAGCGTGCCGCGCTTGTGCTTAATGAGGTGGCGGATCGGCGCGTCCAGCCCGGCCATGTCCAAAACCAGATTGACGCCACGGACCGGGCGGACCGTGGGCAGATCGTGCGGGAGACCCGTCATGGTGTGTTGGGCCGCACCGGTGCAAACGATGGTTTTGTCGGCAAATAGGCGATCTCCATTTTGGTTTTTCAGTTGGAGACCATTCCCGCCACGCTCGACGGTGCATACGGCCCAGTTTTCCAGCAGCACGCCCCCCCGGTCTTGGATGCGCGCTGCAAGCGCGGTGCAAACGGCTGGTCCGTTGACCCACAGCACGTCCTTTGCGCGGGCGGCGCTGACAATTGTTGACCCCAGGGCCGGCGCAAGCGTCGGCTCCAAGGCGCGCGCGGCCTCCAATGACAGCCGCTCAATGGCCCAGCCGGCGGCGCGGCGCTCTTCAAATTCCTTGTCAAATGCCGCGCGATTGTCCGCCGTTGCCACGCGAATTTGACCGGTGGTGGCCAGATCCACCGAAACGCCGGTGTCGGCTTCAAGACGCCTGGCAAAGTCGGGCCACAGGCGGTGGGCCTCCTGCTCTATCCGCCGCTGCGGTGTCTCCCCCAGCCGCGGCTCAAGATACGATGTGGCAACGGCGCTTGCGCCTCCGCCCAGGCGTTTGGCGTCAACCAACGTGACGTTCGCGCCCAGGGATAAAAGGGCATCGGCCAGCGATAGACCCACAATGCCACCGCCGATGATGGCGACATGGCTCATGCCTCGACACCGCCGTCGCTAGGACACACGCGCCCCGAGATCATCTCACGCTTGGTGCCGAAGCCGGGAACTTTTTGCACCGAAAACCCGGCCTTCTCCAGGTTGCGCCGCACCCAACCGGCGGCCGTGTAGCTGGCAAACGTGCCGCTCGCCGCGGTCGCCCTGGCAACGTCCTGCATCAAATCGGCAGACCACATTTCGGGATTCTTGGCCGGTGAAAACCCGTCAAGAAACCAGGCGTCCTGCGGCGTTTTCAAGCGTGTGACCGTGTCTGAGACGGCACCAAAGCGGACCTGAAGCTGAGTTTGTTGATCGAGCGAGACCCCATCCTGCAAGCGGTCCCACCGGTCGATGAGCGGTTGTGACAGTTCGGCAAGGTCGGGCCAAACGGCATGGACCGACTGCGCTTCAAACGCTGACACCGGAAAGCCTTCAAAACTGGTGATCATCAACCGTGCATTTTGCGGTCGCACCTGCCGCCACAGCTCCCATGCTGCCAGGCAATTGAGCCCGGTTCCAAAGCCCAATTCCGCCAGATGAAACACCGCGTCGTGGTCCATATTTGCCCACCGTTGGGACAAATGGTTGCCCGCCAAAAACACGTGGCGGCTTTCCGCCAGGCCGTCGTGGCGGGAGAAATAATGGTCATCAAAGCGCGCTGAAAACGGCGGTTCCCCAGGCACCAACGCCACATGGCCCGATACATCAACGGACCCGTTGTCCGCATGCGCTTTCAGGCTAGGGACCACAGACCGCGCCATCGGTTCCTCAGGTGTCTGCCGCGCCATCTTCGCGCCCCCCGTCACATTTCCGCGTTGGCGGCTTGTTTCGCAAACGACGGGCTTCTATTCAATGCCCCGGTGGAGTGCGCCCCCGCGCGACACTCCGACTGCGTAATGGTACGCTTTAAACATTGGTTGGATCCATGGCCCTCGACATCGACACCATTATCGACCGCCGCCGTCTGCGCCGCAAAATTTCGGTTTGGCGCATTGCCGCTTTAGTCGCCGTGGCTGTGGCCGTTGTCGCTGTTTTGGCCGCCACAGGGGCGTTCAAAGGGGTTGGCGCGCCGTCGCAATACATCGCCCGCGTTCCGATCACCGGTGTGATTACGGAGGACAAAAGACTTCTCACGCTGCTTGATCAGATTGGCAAAGACAAAGCCGTTAAAGGCGTGGTTCTCACCATCGATTCTCCTGGAGGCACCACTGTCGGCGGCGAAGCGATCTACCAAGCGGTGCGCAAACTTGCAGAAAAGAAACCCGTTGCCACCAGCGTTGGCACGTTGGCGGCGTCAGCGGGCTATATGATTGCCGCCGGCTCCGACCACATCGTGGCCCGCCGCTCCTCCATCGTTGGCTCCATCGGTGTGATCTTCCAATACCCGCAAGCCAAAGGCCTGCTCGATAAAATTGGGGTGTCGATGGAAGAGGTGAAGTCATCGCCCCTGAAAGCTGAACCCTCGCCGTTCAAAACTCCGCCCCCTGGCACACGGGAAGCGCTGCAAGAATTGATCAACGACACGTACATCTGGTTCGTCGATCTGGTGGCAGAACGGCGCAAACTTGCCAAACCCGAGGCATTGAAAGTGTCCGATGGTCGTGTGTTTTCCGGCAAACGCGGCCTTGATCTCAAACTCGTCGATGCTTTAGGGGGCGAAGAGGTGGCGAAAGACTGGTTGGTTGACGAAAAAGGCGTGTCGAAAGATCTGAAACTGGTCACGCGCACACCACCGCGCCGCAATCAGGGTCTGCTGTTTTCCAATGCCGCTAGCGTGTGGCTCATGCAGCACCTTGGATTTCAGGCGGCCGACGTAAAATCCTTGCCCCATGCATTGCCCGACGCCCTGCAAAAGGGGCTTGGTCACGGTCTTTTCCTTGACGGCCTGCTTTCCCTTTGGCAGCCTGCCGGCTAGCTGGGGAGCGGATAGACACATAAGCGCGGAATTGGCTTTCCAAAGCGCTTTGATCTGGATCGAAGCATGATTAAATCCGAACTCGTTCAACTGATCGCGGACCGCAACCCGCATCTTTACCAACGCGATGTGGAAACCATCGTAAATTCAATTCTGGAAGAAATCGGGAACGCATTAAGCCGTGGTGACCGGGTGGAGTTACGGGGATTTGGTGCGTTTTCCGTGAAACACCGCGAGGCGCGGTTGGGGCGCAATCCACGCACCGGCACCAAGGTCAATGTGGAAGAGAAGTTTGTACCGTTTTTCAAAACGGGCAAGGATCTGCGGGACCGTTTGAACGAACCTGAGTAAAAGCGACGCTGCGCTTTGCAGCCTGTTTGATCGAGAGCGGCCTCTTTGATCGGGGGGCGGCCTGTTGATCGGGAGAGTGGCTTGTTTGAACGGGCAAGTTCAGCCAACATACTGCTGATCGCGTTATTTGAATGAAAAGCTCTCCTCGCCATGATTAAGCGCCTGACCACGCTTCTTGTCATTTTACCGATCGGGATCATCGTCGTGGCGCTTGCCGTGGCGAACCGCCAGCCGGTGACGCTTTCGATGCCGCCTTACATCAATGATGAGCCCTTTCTGTCCGGCTCCTTGCCGCTGTTTGCCATTATCTTTGCCAGCGTTTTGGTTGGCATGGTGATTGGGAGTTGTGCGACGTGGTTCAAACAGGGGCGTTTTCGCAAGGCGGCCAAGGTCAAACGCAAAGAAGCCAGCCTTAATGCGGCGGAGGCTCAAAAGCACAAAGACCGGGCGGAGGCCCTGGAAACGCAGGTTGGAAACAGCGTGATGGCCATTGCGGCGCGCACCGGCCTTCCCGCGCCCTCAAGTGGAAAACACTCTGAACTGGCGTAACGGTTCCGACGCAACCGTCAAAGTTCGCTGCTTGAAACGTCAGGTGCCGCAATCTCAGTATCAAAGCATGCGGGCCAAGATGGCCTGGCACCCACAATGGATTTCACA
>JBCBCT010000045.1:0-24475 GCA_038530365.1 Pseudomonadota bacterium
TTTGCAAGCCACCCCTGGCAAGGCTAAGGAGCGGCCAATCCGATACATGAAAGGACAGCCCCCATGCGTCCATCCAAACGAGCCTATGATGAAATGCGCGCCGTCTTCCTTGAGCGCGGCTTCTCCAAGCATGCCGAGGGATCTTGCCTCGTGAAATTTGGAGACACCCATGTTCTGTGCACAGCGTCGCTGGAAGATCGCGTACCACCGTGGCTGCGGGGTGCGGGCAAGGGTTGGGTCACGGCTGAATATGGCATGCTGCCCCGGTCCACCGGATCGCGCATGCGGCGGGAAGCGTCGTCGGGCAAACAGTCCGGGCGCACCCAGGAGATCCAACGGCTCATCGGTCGCTCGCTGCGGGCTGTGGTTGATCTGGAAGCGCTGGGGGAACGTCAAATTTCGCTGGATTGTGATGTCATCCAAGCCGATGGCGGCACCCGCACCGCGGCGATTACCGGGGCGTGGGTCGCGCTCAAAGAGTGCCTGGCATGGATGGAAGCACGCTCGATGGTGACGAAGCCCGTGCTGACGGACACGGTTTCCGCCATTTCTTGCGGAATTTACGAAGGAACTGCCGTTCTTGACCTCGATTATGATGAGGACAGCGAAGCGGAAACCGATGCGAATTTCGTGATGACCGGCAGCGGCGGGATCGTGGAAATCCAGGGCACTGCCGAAGGCGCACCGTTTAGCGAGGCGGAATTTATGGCGCTGATGGCGCTTGCCAAAAAAGGCACAGGCGAATTGAAAGCGCTGCAAGAAAGCGCTGTGGCGACGGCCTGATCCATGGCGCTCACCCTGCACGCTCCGGCGGACGCCCCCCTTGTTCTGGCCACCCACAATGGCGGCAAGCTCAAAGAGATGCGCCAATTGGTCGAGCCATTTGGCATTGCTGTGACCTCCGCCGGCGAGATGGGCTTGCCGGAACCGCCGGAGGAGGGAACGACGTTTGAAGCCAACGCCTACACCAAGGCCCACGCCGCCGCCCAAGCCACAGGCCTCATGGCTCTGTCAGATGATTCCGGGCTTTGCGTTGATGCCCTTGATGGCGCGCCGGGGGTGTACACCGCCGATTGGGCGCAGAAGGCTGACGGCACCGGGCGGGATTTCGCCATGGCCATGGAGAAGGTGGAGCAGGCCTTGGCGAAGGTCGGCGCAACATCGGCTGACCAGCGGGGTGGTTATTTTTGCGCGGTCCTGTGTCTGTGTTCCCCCGATGGCCAAGCGGAGTATTTTCGCGGTGAAGCGCCGGGCGTGCTCATTTGGCCTCCCCGGGGAGACTTAGGGTTTGGATATGATCCGGTTTTTCTTCCCCATGGGCACAGCCGCTCGTTTGGTGAAATGAGCGCGGAGGAAAAGCACGGCTGGGAACCCGGACAAACCACGCCGCCCCTGTCCCACCGGGCCCGTGCGTTTGCCCTGTTTGCGCAAACCCATTTGGTCAACTCTTCCAAACCGTGATGGCCGCTCAGCCCCGGCGTTGGCTCGACCGCGAAAGCGATGGTCGTGCGCGCAGCGTTCCCAAGACGGGGGATGGCTATGCGTAATCCAGATGACACCACTCCGGGGTTTGGCATTTACGTTCATTGGCCGTTTTGTGCTGCCAAATGTCCCTATTGCGACTTCAATTCCCACGTGCGCCACACCCCACCCGACCAGGCCCGCTACGGGGCAGCCCTGGCGCGGGAATTGGCCTTTATGGCAACGTTGCAGCCGAACCGCACGGTCACATCGGTGTTTTTTGGCGGTGGGACGCCATCGCTCATGGAGCCTCAGACCGTAGAGCGCGTGCTCGATGCCATCGGCAACCATTGGCCGCTTCAGGACGGTCTTGAGATCTCGCTGGAAGCCAATCCAAC
The DNA here is from genome assembly GCA_038530365.1 of Pseudomonadota bacterium. Taxonomy (GTDB): domain Bacteria; phylum Pseudomonadota; class Alphaproteobacteria; order Rhizobiales; family Rhizobiaceae; genus Pseudahrensia. The sequence goes on from JBCBCT010000045.1 coordinate 1,860, forward strand.
CAGTGTCGATGCGGGGCGTTTTGAGGGATATCGCCGCGCGGGTGTGAACCGTGTGTCGCTGGGGGTGCAGGCGCTGAATGATCGAGACCTGCGTTTTTTGGGCCGGCTGCACACGGCGGACGAAGCCCGCGCGGCCATTGGCTTGGCGCGGGCGGTCTTCCCCCGCATGTCGTTTGACTTGATTTACGCCCGCCCCGACCAGGAGGCGGCGGCGTGGGAGGCAGAGCTTGGCGAGGCCATTGCGCTGTCCGCTGACCATCTGTCGCTCTACCAACTGACCATCGAAGAAGGGACGCCGTTTTATGATCTTGAACGGCGGGGAAAACTCAGCGTTCCGCCCTCAGACCACGCGGCCACGCTCTATGAACGTACCCAGGCGGTGACGGCGTCCCACGGTTTGAAGGTCTATGAAGTGTCAAACTATGCCCGTCCGGGGTTCGAAAGCCGCCACAACCTGACCTATTGGCGGTCGGGAACCTGGGCTGCGGTTGGCCCGGGAGCCCATGGACGGCTGGAGACCAACCGGGGCCGGGAAGCGTTTTCCATGATCCGCAATCCCGAGGCCTGGCTTGAAAGTGTTGAACAGGGCGGGCACGGCCTGACGGAGCGCTCGACGCTGACGGTGGAAGAATGCCGGGATGAGATGCTTCTGATGGGGCTTCGCTTGTCTGAGGGGCTGGATCTTGCGCGGCTTGAAGCCATCGGGGGACCCCCGTTAAACGAAGCGCGGTTGAACGTCCTCATGGAGGAAGGCTTTTTGAAGCGGTCGGCTGATCAACGATTGGTCGCCACCGATACTGGCCGTCTTGTTTTGAACCGGGTGATTGAGGAACTCACCGCCTAATCTGCGCCGCCCTCTTGTTGGCAGCCTCCGACCCCTTCACACTCCCGCGTCTGCGCACCCCACCGATCCGGCCGACACTGTGACGTTTTCCATCGCCCATCATGTCTTTGAAGCGCCGCCCCTGCCGCCGGGGCTTTATGTGGTGGCAACGCCCATCGGAAACCTCAAAGATATCACCATCCGAGCGCTGGAAACGCTGGCCGCCGTCGATGTGATTGCGTGCGAAGACACACGCACCAGCGGCGTGCTGCTCTCTCGATACGGGATTGACCGTCCCAAAATTTCCTACACCGAACACAACGCCGATGGGCGCGGCGCAGATATCATCCGACAAATTCGCGATGGCCGCGCGGTGGCTCTCATTTGCGATGCCGGGACGCCCCTAGTGAGCGATCCGGGGCAACGGCTGGTGGCGGCTGTGGTGGCAGCTGGTCTGCCGGTCACGCCTCTCCCCGGCGCCAGCGCGCCGCTGGCGGCGATCATGGCGGCGGGGCATGCGGGAAACGGCATCTGTTTCATCGGCTTTCCCCCCACCAAAACGAGCGCGCGAAAAACGTGGTTTGAAGGCCATGCGTCCACATCTGTGCCGCTTGCCTTGTTTGAAAGCCCAAAGCGATTGGTGGCAAGCCTCAAAGCGATGGTGGAGGTTTTTGGGGCGGACCGCCCTGCGGTCGTTGCCCGGGAACTCACCAAAATGCATGAGACATTTCATCGGGGCACGCTGGGCGAATTGGCGGACACCATGGCGGCCATGGACCGCATTCGCGGAGAAATCGTTGTTGTGATCGAACCGCCCCAGGCCGACGATCTGACCAAGCTCGATCCCGATTCGCTTCTCCTGGAGGCACTGCAATCCATGCGCACAAAGGATGCTGCAAACCATGTGGCGGCCCTGACCGGGCTGCCCAAACAGAGCCTTTACACAAGAGCCCTGCACCTCAAGACGGAGCAGGCCAGCACCGCTGGCCCATCATAAGCGGTGGCGAGACCTGCGCGCAGCCTTGCGGAGCGGCAAGCGGCTGAAAAACGGGGGCACCGCGCAGAGATTTTTGCGGCCTGTGCGCTTATGTTGAAAGGTTACCGCCCGCTGGGGAGACGCTTCAAATCTCCCATGGGCGAAATCGATCTGATCATGGGGAAACGCGACCTTGTGGTTTTCGTGGAGGTTAAAGCCCGCGCGACCCATGAGGCAGCGCTGAACAGCATTACGGCCACCGCCAAAAAACGCATCGAAAAGGCGGCACGGCATTGGATTAGCACACAAAAAGATGGAAGCAGCCTGTCCTGGCGGTTTGATGTTGTGACCGTTGTTCCCGGAGGTTGGCCGCGCCATCACATCAATGCGTGGTGAAACTTTCTGCTCCGGGCGTTTGATCGCGCCGCATTTCGGCCTAAGTGAAGCCCACCGTTTTTGCCACGAGACCCTGCGGCCATGCCTCTCTCCGTTGCCGTCCAGATGGACCATATTTCCACAATCGATATTGCGGGGGATTCCACCTTTGCCCTGATGCTCGAGGCGAGCCGCCGTGGGCACAGTCTGTTTCACTACGAAGTGGAAGATTTGAGCCTGCGGGACGGTGTCCTTTACACCACCGGCGCGGATGTGACCGTCCAAGACGTCAAGGGCGACCACTACAGTTTGGGGGAAAATCGCCGGGTTCAGCTGGACGCTTTCGACACGGTGTTGATGCGGCAAGATCCGCCTTTTCACATGGGTTACATCACCGCCACCCATCTTTTGGAGCGCGTGCACCCCAAAACGCTGGTGGTGAACAACCCGGCTGAGGTGCGCAACGCGCCGGAAAAAATCTTCGTCACCGAATTTGCAGACCTCATGCCAGAGACGCTGATCACGCGGTCCCGCAGCGAGATTGAGGCGTTTCGGGCGGAATTTGGAGACATCATCATTAAGCCGCTCTACGGCAATGGCGGCGCCGGGGTGTTTCGGATTGCCGAAGGCGACCAAAATCTCACATCGCTGCTGGAGTTGTTTGAAGCCACCTGGCCCGAGCCGTTCATCGCCCAGCGCTACTTGAAAGAAGTGCGGGAGGGCGACAAGCGCATTATTCTCGTCGATGGGGAAGCCGTTGGGGCGATTAACCGGGTGCCGTCTGAAAACGAAGCGCGTTCCAACATGCATGTAGGCGGCCGTGCGGAAGCCATCGACATGACGGCGCAGGAACGGGAAATCTGCGAGCGGATCGGCCCCGAACTGCGCCGACGCGGCTTTCTGTTCGTCGGTATTGACGTCATCGGCGGGCTGATGACGGAGATCAATGTCACCTCACCCACGGGCATTCGCGAAGTGCTGAAATTTGGCGGCGCGGATATCGCCAGCCTTCTGTGGGATGCGATTGAAAAGCAATGCGGTCAGGCATGAGACCACCAAGACAGTCTTGAGGGGCGGGACAGCTTTTGGTTTTGGTTTACTGACGGCGTTGGGCTAGGCGCACTTCGGCGATCGTGCGGCGTTCGGCCCGCTGACGGATCTCCACGGATTTTTCGATAATAAAGGCGATGTGACGGGCCGCCGCTTCGGCTGCCTGCGCCTCATCGCGGGCTTGAATGGCGGCCACAATCGCCAGATGCTGCTGCATCAGCGTTTCGCGAGCGTCCACATCATCATAAAGCTGCGCGCGGTTGAAAAATACATCGTCGGACAACAAGCGATAACAAGCCCGCATGGTGTGGAGTAGCAGGATGTTGTGGGCGCATTCGGTGATGGTGCTGTGCAACTCAACGTCAAGCTCGGCTTCCCGAGCAGGATCGCGCAGGGTGTGGGCAGCCTCCATATCGTCGCAAATGCGCCCCAGGAGTGCTCGGTCCGCATCGGTGGCCCGCCGCGCCGCCAGACCCGCCGTCATGGCTTCCATCTCGCGGCGATAGTCCAGAAAGTCGGAGCGGGCTCGGTTGTCTTGACTGATGAGATCAACGACCGGCGGCGCAAACAAGGTTCCGATCACGTCGGCCACAAAGGTGCCGCCGCCGCGCCGGGTGGTGAGCAGTTTGCGCTCTTCCAAACTGGCCAACGCCTGGCGCACGATGGGGCGGGACACGGCCAATTGGTCCGCAAGCGCACGCTCCCCGGGCAAACGATCCCCCACCCGCAAAACACCCTGCAAAATGCGGGATTCAATTTGCGCCTCCACCGCACGGGCGGTGGATTGATGATCGATCGGTTCAAAAATCATGGTCAAGTCGCACGCGGCTTAGCTTCGTTGATGCCCAGCTTGGATGGACATGGGGATGGGTTTGGGGATGGGCCGGGGATGGACATGAGGCATGTGACCTTAAGGACCGCCATCAGACGGGGTCAATCGATATGACCAACTGCCGTGCTACAGACGGGTGCTCGACAAATTCTGTTCTGTTTGATCTCGATCAATGTTTCCCACCCTCAGCCTCTTTAAAAGTTTGGTCATGGCGGCCCAGCCTTCTGCTTTCTCCCGCCGCCATTTCCTCCCCTGTGGCGGACCTTCTTGCCCACGCCCCCCTAGGGAACACGAAGGTCCGCCACCTGTCTTTTCAAGGGGCTTTCACTTCCATTCATCGGTGTTCATCCACCAACAGCCAAGAACGCTTTTGGCCAGGGCACAGACAACCCATGGCGGTCGCGGGGTTGGACGATTTGGAGAGAGACAAAGGTTGCATAACCTATCGCTTGGCAGGGGTAGCAAAAATTGGTAACATATATTGACCAATTTGGATGTAGGCTGACATTGAAGGCCACCAGCTGCAAAAATGCATCCATGTGAGGAGGAAATGCCATGACCGCAATCGCCATGCCGAAGCCAAACCCCACGGTTCTTGCCAAACGCGGCGTCCACATCGACCGCCTCACCGCCATGGTCGGGACCGAGGGTGTGGTCAGCAATCCCCACGAATTGCGGGCCTTTGAGACCGATGGGTTCACCGCCTACCGGTTTGTGCCCATGGCCGTTGTCCTGCCCCGGACCACCCAAGAGGTGGCCGCCGTCATGCAATATTTGGCCGCAGAGGGCGTGCCTGTGGTGCCCCGGGGCGCGGGGACCTCGCTATCGGGTGGTGCGATCCCTCAGGAAGATGCTGTGATCATCGGCCTTTCGCGGATGACTGACATTTTGGAGACGAATTTCGACAACCGCACCCTAACCGTGCAGGCAGGAGCAACGAACCTTTCAATTTCAGATGCGGTGGCCGACGCGGGCTTCTTCTATGCTCCGGATCCCTCATCGCAACTCGCCTGTTCCATCGGCGGCAATATCGCCATGAATTCGGGCGGCGCGCATTGTTTGAAATACGGCGTGACCACCAACAATCTTTTGGGCGTCACGCTGGTTATGATCGACGGGACGGTGGTGAAACTAGGCGGCGAAGCGCTGGATGCAGCGGGCTACGATCTCCTCGGCCTGATCTGCGGCTCGGAAGGCCAGTTGGGCATTGTTACCGAAGCGGTGGTGCGGCTGATCGCCAAGCCGGCCGGAGCACGGCCCGTTCTGTTTGGATTTGAAACCTCCGTTGAAGCCGGCGCCTGCGTGGCCGATGTGATCGGCGAGGGCATCGTTCCTGTAGCCATCGAGTTTATGGACAAGCCTGCCATCGACATTTGCGAGGCGTTTGCGCAAGCGGGCTACCCGATGGACGTGGATGCGCTGCTGATCGTGGAGGTCGAAGGGACGGAGGCGGAAATGGACGATATGCTCGGCCGGATCGTCACCATTGCCAATCGCCACGGCGTGAAGGTGGTGAAGGAAAGCCAGACAGCCACCGAATCGGCGCTGATTTGGAAGGGCCGCAAGTCTGCCTTTGGGGCCACGGGACGCATTGCCGATTATATCTGCATGGACGGCACCGTGCCGCTTGGGAAACTGCCCCATGTGCTCAAAGAGACCGCGCGGATCGTCGATGAATTCGGCCTGCGGGTCGCCAACGTTTTTCACGCCGGCGACGGCAATATGCATCCGCTGATCCTGTATGATGTGAACGATCCCAAAGAGGCGGAAAAGGCGGAAGCCTGCGGCATGGAGTTGCTGAAACTGTGCGTCGATGCGGGGGGCTGCCTGACCGGGGAACACGGCGTTGGCATCGAAAAGCGCGACCTGATGCTCTACCAGTACGACCAGGTGGACCTCGACCAACAAATGGCGGTGCGGGCTGCCTTTGATCCCAATTGGGTCATGAATCCAGCCAAGGTGTTTCCCTATGAGGCCCGCGGCAACGCGCCAGACCCCGGCAAGATTGGCCGAGGCGACGGAGAGGCCATGGCCATGGATCACGCGGCATGACCAGTGCAGTCCTCGAAAAGCCGGAAACCTTCACGCCCAGCAGCGAAGAAGACTGCGCAGCCCTATTCAAGAACGCCGAGAGCACCCTGCCCTTCGCCGTGGTAGGCGGTGGAACGCGGGCTGTTGGGAAGGTGCTTGACGTACCCCATCACACACTATCTACGGCTGGGCTGTCCGGCATCGTGGACTATGAGCCGGCCGAAATGGTGATGATCGCCCGCGCCGGGACGCCCATGGCACAGATCAACGCAGCGCTTGAAGAGGGTCGGCAGCGGATGATCTTTGAGCCCATGGACCTGCGCCCGCTTTTGGGCACCAAGGGGCAAAACACGATCGGCGGGGTTGTGGCCACCAACGCTTCCGGACCCCGCCGCTTCGTGGCGGGGGCTGCCCGGGATTCCATGCTCGGCATCCGCTTCGTCAACGGCAAAGGCGATGTGATCAAAACCGGTGGCCGCGTCATGAAAAACGTCACCGGCCTCGATTTGGTGAAACTTTTGACCGGGTCCTGGGGCACGTTGGGGGTGATGACGGAGGTGACGTTTAAGGTCGTTCCGGTGGTTGAGACCGAACGCACGCTGATCCTGCACGGCCTGTCGGACGCAGACGCTGCCGCCATGATGGCCAAGGCCATGGCGACGTCCTGCGAAGTGAGCGGCGCGGCGCACCTGCCCGCCAACATTGCGGGAAGACTTGGTGCCACGGCGGGACAGGCAGCAACGCTGCTGCGGCTTGAAGGCTTTGCTTCATCCGTCGATCTGCGGGCCAAAAAACTGAAAGACCTGCTCGATCACACCGGCGAAATTTCTGAACAGGACGCCAGCGCTTCACGGCAAATGTGGCGGGACATTCGGGACGTTGAACCCTTTGCCGACGCCACGCAAACCCCCGTTTGGCGCGTGTCCGTTGCGCCCATGGCCGGTCATCGGTTGGTGCAAGAGCTGACCACTCGGCTGGGGGAGATCGACGCATTTTACGATTGGCAGGGCGGTCTCGTCTGGCTGCGGCTGAACGCAGGAGCCGAAGCCGATGCCGTTCGGTCCGCCGTTGCAAAGGTCGGTGGTGGCCACGCGACTTTGATGCGGGCCAGCGAGGCGGTGCGGGCCGAAACGGCGATCTTTCAAACCGAAGACCCTGCCGTCAAAACGCTTTCCGAAGCGGTGCGGATGAAATTTGACCCGTTCTCACGCCTGAACCCTGGCCGGATGCACTAGGCCTCGGAGGAAGCAGCACCATGCAAACCAATTTTTCCCTGGCGCAACTCGCCGATCCAGCCACCGCGGAAGCCGAGAGCATTTTGCGGCGCTGCGTCCATTGCGGCTTCTGCACGGCCACCTGCCCAACCTATGTGACCCTGGGCAATGAGCTCGATTCCCCCCGTGGGCGCATCTATCTGATCAAGGACATGCTGGAAAATGGTCGGGCGGCGGATGAGCAAATCGTCACCCATATCGACCGCTGTCTGTCCTGCCTGGCCTGCATGACCACCTGTCCATCGGGTGTGGATTATATGCATCTGGTGGACCACGCCCGGGTGCACATTGAAAAAACCTACAAGCGTCCACTGATCAACCGCCTGACCCGCAACATGCTGGCGTTGGTTCTGCCTTACCCACCACGGTTCCGCGCGGCGGTGACGCTGTCCAAACTCGGCAAACCGTTTGCTGGCGTCTTTGACCGTGTGCAGGCGCTCAAACCCATGGCGGCGATGCTGCGGCTGGCACCCGCCACCATCAATCGGACGACCGCCCATACGTCGCCGGGAACGTTTGCACCCAAGGCGAAAAAGGCCGGACGGGTGGCGTTGCTCACCGGTTGCGCTCAGCCGGTTTTGGACGCGGAAATCAACAAAGCCACGATTGAGCTTTTGACCCGACTGGGCATCGAAGTCGTGCTGCCCAAGGGCGAGGCCTGCTGCGGGGCGCTGGTGCACCACATGGGGCGGGAGGAGCAATCCCACGGCGCGGCGCAGCATATGGTGGATGTGTGGACGCGAGAGATTGATCACGGCGGGCTCGACGCCATCGTCATCACCACCTCCGGCTGCGGCACCACGGTGAAGGACTACGGCCACATGTTGAAGCACGATTCCCAATACGCCGAAAAAGCAGCCCGGGTGTCGGCCTTGGCGATGGACGTGAGCGAATATCTGACCGGCCTTGATTTGCCGGAGCCCACCACACCGACGGGGCTGACGATTACGTATCATTCCGCCTGTTCGCTACAGCACGGGCAAAAGGTGAAAACCGCGCCGAAGGACCTGCTGCGGGCGGCTGGATTTACCGTCAAGGAACCGGCGGAACCGCATCTGTGTTGCGGTTCAGCGGGCACATACAACATTATGCAGCCGGAAATTTCAGCCAAGTTGAAAAGCCGCAAAGTGGCCAATCTGGAACGAACGCAGCCTGATGCGATTGCTGCCGGCAACATCGGCTGCCTTACCCAGATTGCCAGCGGGACAAACATCCCGATTTTGCACACGGTCAAACTGTTGAACTGGGCCTATGGCGGCGACAAGCCCGCGGAACTGGCCGGCGTGGCTTAAGCAAAGGCAGCTCCTGTGCTGCAAGCCGCTGAATAGAAATGTTTGTGTGGCCGTTTGATGGCTGCGTTCTTCGCACAAGCTGGGCTGCTTTGGTCAATATCGGCAGCCTTGAACGCGGGCAAAACCGGCCGCAGGCGCTATGGACCAATTGGCTTGTTCTTGCGCCTATGCCGAGCCCAATCGACCGCCATTTTCGAGCCTCACCACCCCAAACAGGTCGGCTGGTCCGACGGCGCCGCTAAAGCATCAAAAGAACTTGTACGTGATGCCCAAAATGATCTGGTTGCTGATGATGTTGGTGCTGAGGCTGCCGCCGCCTTCAAGCTCTGCATCAACGACGCCGTAGGTCATCTTGCCTTCGACAAAGGCAGACCAATTGTCGGTGAATTTATAGTCCAAACCCACCATGGCCTGGGCTGCCAAACCGGTGACCTGATAGTTGAGCGTTGGTGTGGCCAGCGTTGGCCCATCCACTTCCACATGGGGAATAGAAAGGCCGAGGCCGGCGCCGACATAGGGTGTCCAACCCGTGTCGTTTTGATAGCGATACATCGCGTTCAACGTCAGAAAGTTGATCCCGTCCGTGAACTCCAACGTGGTGAAGTCCGCCGGCATGGGGTTGGCCTTCACCTTGGCATGGGTGAAATCCACCGCGACGCCAACCGATGGCATGGAACTGAACCAGTAGGTCCCGCGCACCCCGTAATACGGCGGCATTTCAAAGGAAGCCCCGTCCCAGCCTACAGTGGTGCTGCCTGACGTACCGTTGTTGAAGTCGTAGTCCACCACGGAATGGGGTGAGAAATTTGCGCCGCCGTAAAACGAGATCGACATCTCCGCCTGCGCTGGGGCGGCTGTAAGTGCGATCCCGGAAGCGAGAGTGAGAGCAAAAGCAAGTGTGCGTTTCATGTCGGTGGCCTTCAACGTCGGCGAAGTGTTCGGTCTTGATTTCGCCTTATTCATTACGCGCTGGCCACTGTCCTGTCGAGGGATGGATAGGGCTGACCCGCTCTCAGGCGCCGTGTTTAGGGCAAGCGTGTTGCCAAAAGGTCGAAACAAACAGTTAGCCAAAGTAAAACGCACCGCTCAGCCCAGGAGAGGCTTTGCGATGCGGGGCGTCATCGTGCGTGGCAATAGGTCCGAACACTGGGCTTGCGCCAAGCGCGGGAGGTATGTCGTTGCCACAGGCGCCTGGAGCTAGATAACCTTTACGCGGGCACCGACAGGCACTCGGTCGTACAGATCCATCACGTCTTGGTTGCGCATGCGGATGCAGCCTGATGAGACGGCCTTGCCGATGCTCCAATCCTGATTGGTGCCGTGGATGCGGTAGATGCTAGACCCCAGATAGAGGGCCCGCGCGCCCATGGGGTTGTCGGGACCACCCGGCATGAAGCTGGGCAAAGTGCGCCCTTTTTTGGCTTCGCGGCGGATCATCTCCTTGGGTGGTGTCCAGGAGGGCCATTCGGCTTTTCGGCTGACGCGGTGGGTGCCTGCCCATTCAAACCCGGGCTTGCCAACGCCCACAGCGTAGCGGCGGGCCTCATTGTTTGGCAGCACCAGATAAAGGCGGCGTTCAATCGTGTTGACGATGAGCGTGCCCGGGCGCTCCGGCCCGTCCCAATAGACGGTGGTTGGCAACAGATCGCTCTTGATGCTGGGGGCAATGGACCGGCGCAGGGCAGCTGTGCCCTGGGTGATGGAACCGGTGCGGACACCGGCGCGGCGCACCGCCCGGGGCTGTAGCTTCTGACGCTTCTGGCGCACCGCCCGCAATTGCTTGTAGCGGCGGTTATAGCGACGTTGCATGGCCCGGCGTTTGGCCTTTCGCGACGCGTGGCTGCGCGGCTTCAACTGAAGTGTCCAAGGGGATGCTAAATCAGGACTGAGGGTGAGAGGCGGGGGCGTGCCGTAGCGCGATCCGGCGGCTGCGGGGTCAGCAACCAAACCAACGGCAAGGAACGGAAGGGCAAAAGTTGCGCACAGAGTGCGCCGCATCGAAGGAAACAGGGGCATGGCTCATAACTCACAACAAAAAACCAAGTCCGATGCCCGTCAGGCGAGCATCGCGCCCAAACTCTGCTGCCGGCAAGACAAGCAAAAGATGAATCGAATTGTGGAAACGAACGAAACGGCCTGTTTACCTTTTGAGCTGGTGAAGACGAGCTGAATCAAATTGGTTAACGCAACACCGGGTTAACCTTAACGCTGCAAACCCGCGCTCTTAGCGTCCTTCGATGCGCCGTCGCACGTCCCGCACCACCCTGGGCAAAACGCGAGCAACCTCTTGCGGGCTCGCGCCAACGCGGATGCGTGGATCGTACAGGACATTGAGGATTAAGCGGTCAAAACGGCGAAACTCCGTGTGGCGGCTGCGGTCGTTGAACATGCTGTCGGCAAGGCTTGGATCGTCGTTCAACGGACCGAGGCCTTGCAGGATTTCCTCATGCATGCAGCGTTCAAAGAGGGCCGCGCCCTCGTCAACCACCACCACGGCATCGGACCGAGTGATGCCCATCCGACTGAAAATCGAGCGCACCATGCAGCGCCCGCGCACCGGAGCATTGGGGTTGCGCAGCACAATACGGCGCACGGTGTCTTTGTACTGGGCGCGGTTGACCAAATGCACCGTGAAATTTGCAAAGCGTACGCTGGGCATCAACCGCGGGTTAAGATTGCTGATCAAGCCGTCCAACTGGCTGATGAACTGATGAACCCGCGCCACCGGCGCGCGCCCCACGCGGGAGCGCACGTAAAAGCGCACAGGACCCACAAATTTGCGCACATATGCTGTCTGCCGCCGGGCGTATTCAGAACCAAACACCGTCTTTTGAAAGCCATCGATGATCGCTGCATCCGTGACGGCATGGGCCGGATGGCCCGCACACAGGGCTGATAACAGGACCCATGCGACAGCGATGACCTTTGATCGCCCAAAGCGGTAGGGGCGGCTGCGGGTGCCCGCACGATTTTGATTGACCATTTGCACCCAGCAACCCAACTTTGCGTATCACATTCCTGAGACGCTGCCGCTCAACTTTACCGCAACGGACCCGCCCGTTATGGGTCCGACCACCAAGAACGACGCCCTGGCCACCACCCCGACCATCACCATGAATGACACGAACCCTGACGGCAACCATGACGCGGTCGCGCAACCCCCAAAGGGTTTGGTGCGCGGTCCTGACGGGGTGTTTCGCTGCTTTGGTAAAGACAATGAACCGGACTACGCCCATTACCACGACACCGAATGGGGCATGCCGGAGGATGACGACGAAAGGCTGTTTGAAAAAATCTGCCTGGAGGGATTTCAGTCCGGCCTGTCGTGGCTGACCGTTCTTCGCAAACGGGAAAATTTCCGCGAGGCGTTCGATCATTTCGATTACCACCGCGTCGCCGCCTACACCGACGACGATGTGGAGCGGCTGGTCCAGAACGCCGGCATCATCCGCCACCGCGGCAAGATCGTCTCCACCATCAACAACGCGAAACGCGCCATTGAAATGGAACAGCAGGAAGGGTCTCTCGGAGCCTGGTTTTGGTCCTTTGAGCCGGGCCCTTTGGATCGCCCGGCGACCGCAGATTTTGACAGCATTTCAGCTTTAACCAAAACCGAGGCGTCGACACGCATGTCAAAGGAGTTGAAAAAACGCGGCTGGACCTTTGTTGGCCCCACAACCTGCTACGCCTTCATGCAGGCCATGGGTCTGGTGAACGACCACTTTGAAGATTGCCCCTGGCGCGCCAAGGTCGAAGCGGCACGGGAGGCGTTTCGACGGCCGGGTTGAGACTTGCTTTTTGCAGCCGCCTAACGCTCTGTTCGGGCGGCCAGCAGCTTTGATACGGTCACCGGCTCCAACCCTCGTTTGCGCAATCCTTCAATGATCGCGCCCAAGGCATCGCGCGTGTTTTGGCGCGAGGCATACATGGGGTGCAGCAAGATGATTGAACCGGCTGACGCGCCCTGAAGCGCAGCGTCAACAATGGTTTTGGTGGGCAGACGATGGTCCGCATCTGGCGCAACATCCCACATGACCGTAAGCCTGTTTTGCTTTTTTAGCACCCAAGGCAGTGTGATCAGGCGCGTTCCATAGGGTGGACGAAAACGGATCGCGCCGGCGTAGCCCGCTTTGCGAATTTGGGCATCCGTTCGAGCGAGTTCCCGCCGCACACGCCCGGGTGACATGAAGACCATGCGGTGGTGGGAATAGCTGTGGTTCCCAAGGTCGTGCCCCGCTACCACGATGGCTTTCATATGTGTGGGATTTTGCTCGGCTTCGCGCCCGGTAACATAAAACGTCGCCTTGACGTTGTGGACCTTGAGCGTGTTGAGGACCTCCAGTGTGTAGCGCTTCGACGGTCCATCATCGAAGGTGAGCGCGACGTAGGGCTGGTCCGTTGTCACGCGGGCGACAACATCGCCAAAAAGCTGAAAGGACGGGGCTTTCGATAGCTGCCACACCGCGAAGAGCAGGGCCAGAAACAGGCCCAAAAACAGGAATAGCAGCGTAACCGTGCGCACAGTCCATACCCCAGAAATGCGCTTCAACCCTGCGGTCATTTAGTCTGGTTGCTCTGGAGCTTTGGCCCGGACCAACCACAGGGTGGCGGCATTGGCGGTTTCGGTGATCACGTCAGCTGGATCGCGGGCGGGGTCAGCCATCATGGCGCGCATGGCGCCTTCCACCAGGCCATGGGCCATTCTTGCGGCGAGTGCGACGTCGATATCGGAGCGCAGCTCTTTGCGGGCCATGCCATCTTTCAAATGCGCCTCAATCCCACCAAGGACGTTGGATTTTTCCGGCCTGCTTTTGTCGGATTTATCGGGAGTAACCGCGTTTGCGGCGTAGCTTGAAAGGGCCATCAAACGGGGCAGATGTTCTTCACGGCTCGCCGCCTCGAAGATTGCCAAAATGATCGCGTGGAACCGTTGCGGGAAAGACGTATCCCAAATGTCCTCACGGTCCATGGCTTGTGAAAACCCGCGCTCCGCCCGCTCCAGCACCGCGCTTAAAAGCTGCGCCTTGCCCGTGTGACGCAAATAAATCGTGCCCACCGCAACGCCGGCGTCCTTTGCGATTGCGGACAGTTTCGTTGCCTCAAACCCGTGGACGGCAAAGTGCTCCTTTGCGGCATCCAGGATGGCATCGGTTTTCTGGTCTTGGGCAGAAAGGGCGGTCGCGTCGGACATGGAAAAATGAATATCATTCAGAAACTGCCTTGACCAGCGGCTGGTTTCCACGCAATATGAATGAAATTCATTCATTTTTGGTCAATCCAATGTCCGATACAGCGCACCACTCCTCACGCAGACGGTTTTTAGCCTCCGGTGCCGTATGGGCAGGCGTTGGCTTAAGCGTGGCTGGCATCGGCGGCTGCTCCTACCGGATGTTGCGCCCGATTCAGGCACTCGCCGCGGCGCCAGCCGCCCCGGCACCGGTCTCAAAGCAATTTCCAAACGGCATCCGTCTGCACATGATCCAGACCGGTTGGGTGGCGGTGAAGCGTGAGCACCGCGCCTTTTCCGGCCCAACAGCGCTGCGGCTTCCGGCCATTATGGCCAGTCGCACCTGGACGGAATGGATGCCGGTGACGGCCTTTATCATTGAGCACCCAGAGGGTCTGATCGCAGTGGACACCGGGGAAAGCGCAAAAATCGCCGAACCGGACTACACCGCCTGCGATGGGGTCACGGGCCTCTTTTACCGGCGCAACTTGCAGTTTGCGATCGGTCCCAACGACGAAATTGGCCCTCAAATGCAGGCGCTCAACCTTGCGCCGGATCGGGTCGGCAAGGTCGTGATGACCCATCTGCACTCCGACCACATGGGCGGCATGGCCGCGTTTCCCAAGGCTGAGTTTTACGTCTCAGATGCGGCACGGAACGGCCACGCCGGGGCGTTGATGTGCCGGATTCCCAAGGGCACGAGATTTTCAAACGTACGCTATGAAGAACGGGCCCAAGGTGCCCAGAACCCCCAGAATCGCCAAAACGGTCAGGGCGTGTTTTCAAACACCATGGCGCTAACCCAAGACGGCGCGGTGTCCATCATCCCCACCCCAGGCCACGCCAGCGGCCATCAGTCCGTTTTGCTCGAAACCGGAGAAAAACGCGTCTGCCTTGTCGGGGATGCCGCTTTCTCCCTCAACCAAATCGAGAATGGAGAGATTGGCGGGATCGTTGAAAACCACGGCGATGCCGCCCGCAGCGCGGCTCTTCTCAAACAAGAATACCAACAGTTCGGGACCGTGATGCTGCCGACCCACGATCCCGACAATGCCGCGCGGTTGATGTCTGCTTAGTTTAGGCAGCACGACATCATGTCGTGATCAGAGCGAGCGTGCCTTCTCCCGCAGGACGAATTTCTGGATCTTTCCTGTGGAGGTCTTTGGCAGGTCTTGAAACACCACTGTCTTGGGCTGTTTGAAACCGGCCAGGTTCTCGCGGCAAAAGGCAAAAACCTCGGCCTCTTCCAGACTTTCACCGGCCTTCAATTCCAGAAAGGCGCAGGGGGTTTCGCCCCACTTTTCGTCCGGTCTGGCGACAACGGCGGCGGCGAGGACAGCAGGGTGTTTGTAGAGGACGCCTTCAATTTCAACGGATGAAATATTTTCTCCGCCGGAAATGATGATGTCCTTCGACCGGTCCTTGATCTGGAGGTAACCGTCTTCATGCATCACGGCCAGATCGCCACTGTGGAACCAACCGCCCGCGAAAGCGGCTTCGGTGGCCTCTTGATTGCGGAAATAGCCTTTCATCACCGTGTTCCCACGGATCATGATTTCACCCATGGTTTCACCGTCGGCGGGCACCGGTTCCATGGTTTCAGAATCCGCCACCATCACGTCATCGGTGACCGCGTAGCGCACACCTTGGCGGGCATAACGGCTGGCGCGCAGATCGGTCTCCAGCGTGGCCCACTCCTCCTGCTCCAGGCATTCAACCACGTGGCCATAGGTTTCTGTCAGGCCGTAGACATGGGTGAGTTCAAAGCCTGCGTCTTTGACCGCCGCAATCACCGAAGGCGGTGGTGGAGCCGCCGCCGTGTAGACCTGAATGCGCCAATCGAAGGGTTTTCGTTCGTCTTCCGTTGCGTTGATCAACATCGACAACACCGTCGGCGCGCCGCCGAAATGGGTCACGCGATGGGTGGCAATGCCGTCATAAAGGCTCTTTGCGGTGATGTTTCGCAGCAGAACGCTCATCCCGCCATTGGCGGCCAGGGCCCAGGCGTGGCCCCAGCCGTTACAGTGAAACAGCGGCACCACATACATGTGCACCGGAAACGTGCCCGGCGCTGCGCTGGCCATGGGCCAGGCGGCGATGGTGCCAAGGGCAATGAGGTGCGCGCCCCGGTGGTGCACCACCACGCCTTTGGGGTCGCTCGTCGTGCCTGAGGTGTAGTTTAAGGAAATTGCGTCCCATTCATCGCCCGGAATCGACCAAGGGTCGGCTGCATCGCCTGTTGCGAGGAAGGCCTCATAGTCCATCCCACCGATCGCCGTGCCGGGGGCGTCGTCGGTTTCTTGATCGTCAATATCGATAACCAGAATGTCGTCTTTTCCAGCATGAGCCATCGCTTCTTTCGCGACGGCAGAAAAGCGGGTGTCCACGATCAAGGCCTTGGCCTGTCCGTGATCCAGGATGTAGCCGATGGTTTTTGCATCCAGGCGAATATTGATGGGGTTCATCACAGCCCCGGCCATGGGAACGCCGAACTGGACCTCAAACATTTCTGGAATATTTGGGGCGATAACCGCCACGGTGTCGTTTTTGCCAAGGCCCGCCCGTTTCAGCGCGCTCGCCAATTGTGCGCAGCGGTTATACACCTCCCCCCAAGTGCGGGTGATGGAGCCATAGGCATAACAAGGTCGATGGCCGAACACGTCCTTGGCGCGACGGAAGAACGTCAGCGGTGTGAGTGGTTCGAAATTCGCCGGATTGCGATCCAAGTTTGTGTCGTAGGGGCTGTCGGCCACGGCGCGTCTCATCTCTTAATGTGCAGGTCTGGTTTGCCAGATCTGGTGTGTTGGGCGGGCGGACGGGCAACCTAAAGCACCGCCCCCTCCCTTCTCAAGAGAAACAGCCGCTGATTGTCTCAATGCATGGGAAAAAGGCGCGGTTGCAGGGTTAACAGTCCCTTAACAACCCTCACGGCCTTTGCTTCAAATCTGCCTCAAACCTTCCACTTGGCCGCAAGGGCCGTCTGCTATCTTTCGCCCAGGGTGGCATGGCACTTGGGAAAAAAACGATGATGACACGGTCAACCTGCTGGGTTTTGGTTTGCGCGTTTGCAGCCACCCTTGAAACAACGCCGGTCTATGGAAGCAATTTTTTGAAGCTCGATAAGACGTCGACCAAAAAGCTCCAGACCATTGGGCGGGTTCCGCCCAAGCGCAAGAAAGAGCTGAACCTGGGGCCCCTGCGGACCGTCGAAGCCAAACTTCCCGGCGGCGTGCGCACGTTTGAAGAACGCATGAAAATGCGCGTGCAACGGGCCATCGACCGCGAGGAAGCGGTGAGCAACGCCTTGCGAAATTAGCGACGCAAATCAGGGGGCGGCTTCGGGACAGCGCACCCCTAAAGGCTGCCTCCGCCAAGGCTCACATCACGGCTGGCGGTGCGGATGGACACGGAAAATCCGGCCAGAACGTCCACCAAAGTGATGATCATCAACAGGAAGAACACGCTGGTTGCAGCGCCGCTGACCAGCAGAAACTCCACGATGAAAACGATGAGCACCAGCGTCGACAGCAGATGATCGATGATGGACAGTGTGCTGAACCGTGTCGCTTTCAAAATCTCGAAAAACAACAAAACCAGACCCAGCGCCACCATTGTGTCTCCCAACGTCAGGGTGAACGTCGCGCCCGACACCATGGACAGGGAAAACACAGCAGCCGACCAATCGATATTCGCCGGACCGATGCCAAACAACAGGCCGTTATAGGCGATGAGGGCGAAGATCATGAGGGGGATTGTGGTGATCATGGTGTTGGGGTCCTGCTGTCAGTCGTCCGTGTCGAAAGGCGTTGTGTGCTATGTGGGATAATGTCTGGATTGGGCCGCTTATTTCACGTGAGCGCAAACGGGATTGGCATGGCCGCAGCACCGCCACACATGTCCGTGCTACAAAAAAGGGGCCTGCGCATGACGCAAGCCCCTTTTTGCATTCGATGAAAACGCGCGAACGCGCTAAACCGTCTCTTTGGGCTCCAGGATCTGGCGTCCGCGGTACATGCCGGACTTCAGATCAACGTGGTGCGGGCGGCGCAATTCGCCGGAATTTTTGTCTTCCACATAGGTGGGGTTTTTCAACGCGTCGGTGGAGCGGCGGTGGCCGCGTTTCATGCGCGTGATCTTACTCTTTGGAACAGCCATGGTGCGTGTCTCCGGTTTGTGCCAGCGATGCACCGCAATCGTCGGGCGGTGGCCATGCTGTTCGTGTTGTCTCTTGCGTCTTTGGCTATCGGAAATGACTGAGGCTTGCGGGGATGTCCAAATCAACACGCCCGTGGTCCGTAAACGGTTCAACGGGTCCGGCAGTCGATGTCAGGGCAAAAATCCCCACGCCACGGCCAATCAAAGGGCACAAGACGTGTTCTGGCAGGCGGTATAGCGTTTTTGGTCGCAAGCGCAAGGGCTTTGCAGCGCGCGCCTTAGGTGACCGCAGCACGCGTCTTGAAGCGCACGTCATCCCACAATCTTTGCGCCATCACGGTTTCTAAATGTTCAGCCGCCGCGAAAACATCGCTTTGTTCCAAATAAAGCGGCGTAAACCCAAAGCGCATGATGTTGGGCGCGCGAAAATCTCCGATGACCCCGCGGGCAATCAGGGCCTGAATGACCGCATAGCCTTGTTCAAAAGCAAACGAAACCTGCGACCCACGGTGGTCGGGATCACGCGGGCTCACAAGGCGCACATCGGGGCAGCGGCGCTCCACTTCGACGATAAACAGTTCGCTGAGCGCAAGGGAGCGGGCGCGAATGTCCTCCATGGCCACACCGTCCCAAACATCCATCGCAGCGTCCAACGCGGCCATCTGGATCACTGGCGGGGTGCCCACGCGCAACCGTTCAATGCCCGGACCGGGGCGGTAGTCACGGTCAAAGGCAAAGGGCGCTGCGTGGCCCAGCCATCCGGCCAGCGCCGGTTCAATCGTGTCCGCAATGTCCGGGCGCACCGCGATGAAGGCGGGGGCACCGGGGCCAGCATTGAGGTATTTGTAGGTGCAACCGATGGCGAATTCCGCGCCACTCGCGGCAAAGTCCACAGGCACGGCGCCGGCGGAATGGGCGAGATCCCAAATCACCGGAATGCCGTGGGCGTGGGCTTTTTCCGTAAGGGCGGCCATGTCGTGCATGCGTCCGGTGCGGTAGTCGACATGGGTGAGAAGAAGGACAGCCACCGTCTCATCAAGGGCTTCAGCAATGGCCTGCGGTTCGACGAGTTTGAGACGGTGGCCCTTGTCAATGGTGCGCAGCAAACCGTCGGCCATGTAAAGATCGGTGGGGAAGTTTCCTGTGTCGGACAGCACCACCCGACGGTCTGGCTGCAAGGCCAAGGCTGCGGCGAGGGCTTGGTAGACCTTGATCGACAGGGTGTCGCCCAGAACGAGGCTGCCCGGTTTGGCGCCAATCAACGCTCCGACCCGGTCTCCCAGCGCGGTGGGTTGCGCCATCCAACCGGCATGGTTCCAGCCACCAATCAACTGCGCGCCCCATTGGTCCCGCAGCATCGCTTCGACACGGCCGGGCACGACCTTTGGTAGCGGCCCCAGCGAGTTGCCGTCCAAATAAATCACGCCCTCAGGCAATTCAAAAAGATGACGGCGCATGGGAACAAAAACCCGGGATGAGAGCAACACAGCCAAGCGCGAGCTATAGCCGCCCCAAACCAAATGTGAAACGCCCCACCCGGCAAAGGCTCAAGTACAGAGCAACGAGCCGCAACATGGTGTAGGCAATCGAAGCAAACTAGAACCCGTGACCGCGAAGCATAGCGAGCGAAAAGCGAGCCGGGCGGCCAGCCCGCCCCTCATTTGATTGAGAGGAGCGGACGCGTCAGCGTTCTGCGTGAGTTCAGAAAATGGTGCCCCCCGCCGGAATCGAACCGGCACTCCCGAAGGAACGGGATTTTGAATCCCGCGCGTCTACCAATTCCGCCAGAGGGGCAGCTGATTTGGTTGCGCGCGGACTATAGCCATCGCAAAGGCGCTGGCAATGGTAAATGCTGTGGTGGCGGGAAATTCGCCAAACGTAAGACATGCAAATGAAAACGCGGCGCTGGATCCTGTGCAAGCCGACCAAGATAAGCTGCCGGCGGCGCAGAATTTTTAACGGCTTTGACGTATCACCCCCGAACGAACAGACTGCGCGGATCACGACGCCGCACTTTTGCAGCGAGCGCGCGCTTTTGGGTCTCAACACTCAAAAACGGCAGGGGAGCCCGCACCAGTATGGGAACACGTGACATGACCAGCGCACCCTCTGCGCCCTCTAGCGATGCTGTGCGCGGGACGACCGCCCTGCTGGCCCATGTCTTAGCCGACCTCAAAGCCCGCCATGGCGAGGGCGCAAGCGTTTCGCTTTTTGATTTGACGGCGACGCTCAAGACGCGGGCCTATGGGGTGATCCTGCTTTTAATGGCGCTGCCGTGCTGTCTTCCGTTTGTCTATCTGCTGCCGCAAATTGTTGCGCTGCCGATGCTGATCTTGTGCGCCCAGTTGGCCATGGGGCGCAGCCAGATTTGGCTGCCGCAACGGCTTGGCAATCGTATGCTCCCGGTGGATGGCCTCCAAACCACGGTATCCCGGGCCGAGCCCTGGATGCGGCGGCTTGAGGTGTTCACCAAACCCCGGCTCACTTTTTTGACCGAAGGCGTGTCACTGCGGCTGCTGGGCGGGCTGTTGATGATCCCCTGTGCCTCGATCCTGGTGCCGCTGCCCTTGACGAACTCGGTGCCCGGCCTCGGAGTGACGGTGGCGGCGATTGGCCTGATTGAGCGGGATGGCGTGCTTGTGCTTCTGGGTTTGTTGATCGGTTTAGTTTGGGTGGCCGCCTTGCTGATTGGGGGGGAAGCTGCCATTTCCTTCTTTATCGACACTGTGCGGGGTCTGCTTTAGCCGTCCTGCTGCAACCTCTGTTTGCTGAGCCGATGACATCACAGGCCTCTTCTCTTTCTACGCTCCCCACCCTTTCCCCCGGCGGTCTCGCGGTCGTGGTTCTTCTGGGCATGGTGGCTGCCATTGGTGGGGCGTTGGCTTTTGAGCACTTGGGGGGATACGCCCCCTGTGCGCTGTGCCTGGAGCAGCGGACGCCGTATTATTTGGGCATCCCGTTTTTGGCCGCAGGCTTGCTTGGCCATGGGCTGCGCGGGCCTGCCTGTCTGTTGCAGGGTGGCTTGGCGATTGCCGGTCTATCGATGGTCGCCACGGCCGCCCTTGGAAGTTATCACGCCGGTGTGGAGTGGGGCTGGTGGGCCGGGCCGGCCTCATGCGGTGCAGGTTTGGAGGCAACGTCCAGTGATGCGGGGAGCTTGTTTGCCGATCTGGCAGTCTCAAAGCCACCCAGTTGCACGGAAGCCGCCGGCCGATTTTTGGGATTGAGCTTTGCCGGCTGGAATGTGGTTGCGGCTGTGATGATCGCCGGACTTGCGGGAAGAGCGCTCAGCCTGATCAATCCTCGTGCAGCACGCGGACCCCAAGTTTAGCCAAAAAACGTCGGTCAAACCCTAGGGCTCAAGCGGCGCATCCCAGTAGAGATAATCCATCCAGCTTTCGTGCAAGAAGTTGGGCGGGAAGCGGCGGCCGGCATTGTGCAATTCGTGTACCGTGGGCATCCATGGCTGCCGATAGGGTACCATGCCGGCATCCCGGCTCATCTTTCCACCCTTCCTCAGATTGCAAGGGGAGCAAGCCGTGATGATGTTGTCCCAGGTGGTCTGGCCGCCTTTTGATCGGGGCACGAGGTGGTCGAAGGTCAAATCTTCCGTCGCACCGCAATACTGACAGGTGAACCCATCACGCAAAAACACGTTGAAGCGCGTAAAGGCCGGATTGCGTTGGGGTTGGATGTATTGTTTGAGCGAAACAACGCTGGGAAGTTTCATCTCAAAAGATGGGGAGGAGACCGCAGCATCGTATTCGGAGACGATATTCACCCGCTCCAAAAACACGGCCTTGATGGCATCCTGCCAGGACCACAAAGACAGTGGATAATAAGACAGCGGACGGTAATCCGCATTCAAAACCAGCGCCGGATGCATTTCTGGGTTGACGGCAATGCCCACCGTAGTCTCCCTCCTACAACTCGGTGTGCCAGACCGAGCGAAATGATGATCGTTTAGTCTTCAGATTCGTAATCTAATGGTAGTGTGACGGTCTTGTGAACCCACCCCCTGGGAACGTGCGATCCGCAAATTGCCGCGCTTTTTTCAAACTGGCGCGCCCCGCCATGTTGGGGTCGCCGTCTGTCGCGCGCCGTAGGCTGCATAGAACACCCGCGCCAACACACCCCGCAGCGGCTGAAAGGGTTCCACCAACCGCCGCACTTCGACGGCCTTGGGACGTTCGGGCCGCTCAAAATGAGATTGAACCATAGACTGGAGCGCCACATCGCCAGCGGGAAAGACATCCAAATGCCCAACGGCAAACAGCAGGTAAACCTCCGCCGTCCATGGGCCGATGCCTTTGATGGCTGTGAGGTGCTTGAGCGCATCCAGTGCCGTTCGCCCGCCCAAACCCTGACGTGACCCGTCGGTTGGGTTGTCGAGTACGAGACTGCCATTTTGGATCGCCATAGCCGCGTGGCGCATGGCGGTCATTTTTGAGCGCGTCAGCCCCGCATCCAGAAAGGCGCTGTCGGGCGCTTCGGCCACGGCTATTGCATCGTCGGGATCAAGCGTGGCGGTCAGGCGGCCCCACAAAACGTCCGCGGCGCGGCGGGAAATCACCTGGGAGG
>JBCBCT010000046.1:0-24422 GCA_038530365.1 Pseudomonadota bacterium
CGCAGTGACAACCAACGAGGACACAGCCTACTCATTTTCGGTTGCTGACTTCGGCTTTACCGACGCTGATGGCGATGCCCTTCAGTCCATCACGGTTTCAGATTTTGATTTAGCCGGCGGAACCCTCACCACCTTAGGGGGTGTCACCGTCACCGACGGCATGACGTTGACCGTCGCTCAAA
This sequence comes from Pseudomonadota bacterium, assembly GCA_038530365.1. Taxonomy (GTDB): domain Bacteria; phylum Pseudomonadota; class Alphaproteobacteria; order Rhizobiales; family Rhizobiaceae; genus Pseudahrensia. The sequence continues at coordinate 183 of JBCBCT010000046.1, forward strand.
TCAACGCATTGATCTATCAGCCAGCCGCCAATGCCCATGGATCGGCGTCGTTCTCCTATTCGGTCAACGATGCAAACATTGGGACGGTAACCGCGCAGCTTTCGCTGACAATCAACCCGGTCAACGATGCGCCCGTCGCCACCGGTGGCGCAGTGACAACCAATGAAGACACTGCCTACGCATTTTCCGTTGCTGACTTCGGCTTTACCGACGTTGAAGGCGATGCGCTTCAGTCCATCACGGTTTCAAATTTTGATTTAGCCGGCGGAACCCTCACCTCCTCAGGCGGGGTCACCGTCACCGACGGCATGACCTTGAACGTCTCTCAGATCAACGCACTGATCTATCAGCCAGCCGCCAATGCCCATGGCTCTGCGTCGTTCTCCTATTCGGCCAACGATACACACTTTGGGACGGCAACCGCGCCGCTTTCGTTGACAATTAACCCGGTCAACGATGCGCCGACTTTCGATCCCAACGTAACAACGCAGTTCTTCGACATCGATGAAAACACCACGACGATCGGCACCCTGGTGGCCAACGACATCGACACGCCCGCCGGGGATTTGCGTTATTTCATCCATAGCGGTGGGTCGCGCAGTTCATTTACCCTTGATGAGATCACCGGAGAGCTGAGCTTCGTCGGTCCCCAGGACTTTGAAAACCCCAGCGACGTTGATGCCGACGGCATCTATGGCATCACCGTCAGGGTCGAGGACGGCCAGGGCGGCGAGGCATTCCAAAACATACGCGTCAATCTGCAAAACGTGAACGAAACGCCTGTTGCTGCAGGAAACACGATCTCGATGGAGGAAAACACCAACCGCACGTTCACACTGGCTGACTTTCCCTTCAACGACCCTGAGGGGGACGCGCTCCAATCCGTTACCTTCACCAACCTCAACCTTGCCGGTGGCACATTCACCTTCAACGGTGGGATCAACGTGATTGAGGGGACAACCTTGTCCCCCGCAGAAATTGCGACCCTGAGCTATACCCCCGCGCCGAACTCAACAGCTTCTGCCACGTTCGACTATGCGGTCAACGACGCCTTTGCTGCGCCCGTCACGGCCCCCTTCACGATCACGGTGAATGCCGGAAATGAGGCACCGGATTTCGTTGATGGCAATGGCTCGCTGAACATCAATGTGTCTGAGAACCAGACATTCGTCGTCGATCTTGACGCCACCGATCCCGACACACCTGATCAAGACTTGCGCTTTTATATCGTCGGCGGCGTTGACCCCGGCTTGTTCACTTTGGATGAGATCACCGGCGAACTATCCTTTGCCGTTGCGCCTGACTTCGAGAACCCGACGGACTTCAACGGAGACGGCGATTACATTGTCCAGGTGGCAGTCAGAGACGGCCAAGGCGGCGAAACCGAACGCCGGGTTCGCGTTTTCATCACAGACATTAATGAGCGCCCCATCGCCACCGGTGCCACTGTGGAGACGCAAGAGGACATCCCTTACGCATTTGCTCCATCTGATTTTGCCTTCAGCGATCCCGAAGGCGATGACTTGACGGGCATCACCCTGACCGATTTCGATTTGGCGGGGGGTAGCCTCATCCTCAACGGCGTCACGCCCCTCACCGAAGGAATGACACTCACCCCAACAGACCTGGGCGCTCTCACCTTCAATCCGGCTGCCGATATGAACGGAACCGTGAGGTTCAACTACACCGTAAACGATGCCCAATTGGGGACCGTATCCGCAGTAATGGAAATCGTTGTTGAGGCGGTCAACGACACACCCGTCTTTGCGGATGGAAACGACGATCTGCTGATCACCATGGCTGAGAACGAAACAGCCATCGCAACACTGGCAGCAACCGATGTCGAAACAGCCGTTGAAAACCTGGAATACGTCATCGTGGGCGGGTTCAATCCGGAAGGTTACAGTCTTGATCCGCAGACGGGTGAATTGACGTTCAGCGTTGCGCCGGACTTTGAAAACCCCAACACGGACGACGCCAACGAAGACGGCACGCAGGTCTACAGCACCGAAATTGCGGTGCGCGATGAAAACGGTGGCGAAACCCGAAAATGGGTGCGCATCACCATTACAGATCTGAACGACAGCCCGGAGGCGCTTGGCTTTGCAGTCGAGACAGACCAGAACACGCCGCTGGTGTTTGCCGATACGGACTTCGCCTTTAGCGATGATGAAGACGACGCAATGGTCTCCATCACCTTCACCAATCTCCAATTGGCCGGGGGAACACTGGTGGACGGTGCCGGCAATCCAATCACTGAAGGCAGCACCGTCATGGCCGAGGCGGTGTCGGGCCTCACCTTCACACCCGCGAACCTGTCCATTGAAACCGCGCGGTTCGATTACAGTGTAAACGATGTCGACCTTGGCACCGTAAGCCAAACCGCCTCCATCACGGTCAATGAGCTCCCCTCGAGCATCATCGTTCCCACACCCATTCCCGTCATCGTCCCCGTTGCCAGTGAGGAGGAATCCACACAGGAAGACCCCGATGGTGAAGAGGTTCAACCGGGGCAATCGAACGGAACGGTGGATGACGGTCGAACCACATCAAGCGCGCCAACGCCACGTCAAGCCAGCCAGGGCCCAGCAGCCACAGCGGATTCACCAATTATTACCAATGTTCCCGCATTTTTGAGCGATGAAAGGCCCCCACCTGCCCCGACTCGAAATCCCGTGACACCTGTTTTGGAACCAGCTTCAACGCCGCCGTTTGAGATCGCCCGCCCGGTGATCGAACAGCGCAGCTATGATTTCAAACAGATCGACCGCAAGGCTTTCAGCTCACAGCTTGATCGAGCGAACCGCGACATCGTTGAATATCAACCGGTGTTTGAAGCCTCGGTTGCCAAGGTCGCGTTTGCTTTCGGTTCCGCACTCTCCGTTGGCAGCGTCTCTTGGCTTTTACGCGGTGGCGCATTGGCCGCCGCGTTGATGTCATCCCTGCCCGCATGGCGGCGGTTCGACCCCATCGCCGTTGTAACAAACCGCGAGGATGAATGGGACGACCGCGAACCCTCTGAAATTGAAAAGATGCTCGCCCACGTTAAAGACGCCGGGCAACGCGCTGAGGAAAGCGGCGTCATAGGCAAAGCCGGATCGGGCGGCACAGAAGCCGCCGGGGCACGCAAAGCCTGATGAAACGATTTCGCCTTTCCATGTGGCTCAGCCTTGGGCTGGTCTCTTTAACGATGGCCATCGTCCTGGCTTCCTATGTGTTGGGCTTCATCCCCGACGGCAGGGTGGCGGAACTAAAATCACGCGCCAAAGTGGCCGAATCCCTTGCGGTTCAATTGGCCGGCGCCGCCAACCGCAACGACACCGTCACATTGAACGAGACCATCAAATCGGTGGTGTCACGAAATCCCGATGTTCTGTCGGCCGCGTTACGCCTGAAAAACGGGGACTTGCTGGTCGCTTCGGAGCAACACGAACAGTTGTGGGTGACGCCCGAGGGCGAAAAATCCACCCCGACCCACGTGTTGGTGCCGCTTTTGGGCCCTGAGGGCCGCCAGGGCACCATCGAAATTGTCTTCGCGCCGCCATCGGCAGGCACGCTCATTTACGGTGTGCCGAAGTCCCTCCTGTGGTTCCTTGCTTTCATCTTGGTGTCAGGCTTTTTTGCCTACAGCTTTTTCCTGAAGCGCACGCTTCGCCAACTTGATCCCAGCCGCGTGATCCCCGAGCGGGTGCAAAAGTCCTTCGATACATTGTCTGAGGGCGTCATCCTGCTGGATGAAAAAGAACGCATTCTCCTGGCCAACCATGCATTTCGCAGCTTTTACGACGGCGATCTGCCCACCGGTACGAAGATCAACAATCTGCCCTGGCGTATGGTCGACGGCAGCGCCCAATCCGGCGGTTATCCGTGGCATTCAGCGCTGCGTGAAAACAAAGAAGAGCGCGAAGAACTCCTCAGCCTGCGGGTCGCGAACGGCTTGATCCACAATTTCAAAGTCAACGCCACGGTGATCACCGGTGCCCGCGATAAGGCCATCGGCGCAATCGTAACCCTCAGCGACATTACCAACATCAAGCGCAAAGAAGACGCTTTGGTAAGGGCGACACTGGACCTCGAAGAGCGCGAGCGCCAGATCTCCCACCAGGCCTCCAAAATTGCCTATCTGGCCAACCATGACACGCTGTCCGGCTGCTTGAATCGCCGCGCGCTCATGGAAAACCTGGACTGGACCCTGGAAACCGCAGCCGACACCCAAGGTGATGCCCAAGGCGACGCGGCCCATGTTTCACTTGCTATGCTGGACATCGATGGCTTTGGGCGCATCAGTTCCACCTTCGGCCCGGTGGCCGCAGACCGCTTGATCGCTGCCATGGGCGCGCTGTTGCGGGAAGAGTTGGGCGAAAACCACTTGGTTGGTCGCCTGGGTGCAGATCGATTCTGCGTCCTGTTGAAGGGCGTCAATCCTGTCTCGGCCAAAACCGTATGCGAAGCGCTGCAACGTAGCATTGGACGCAAGTCGGCAGCGTTCACTCCGGCGCAAACCCCTTTATCAGTGTGTGTGGGTTTGACCCATTACGACGACGACAAAACCTTCGGCCACGACCTTATGCGTCGTGCGGAACAAAGCCTCTATGCCGCAAAAAAGTTCAGCGCCAACAGCTTTGTCGAATGGACAGGAGCCATGGCGGGGACACCTGTGCGGGCGACAGACGCCAACACGTCCCCCCAAGCGAGCCTCTCCGGCGCTGGAGACCATCCCCACAACCCCACGGCGGCTCGAGACGACAGCGAGCTTGGGCGTTTCTTGACCGACGTCACCAGTGCCATGACCATGGCAAAGCGCACCGAACGCCCGTTGGCCATCGTTCACCTGGCCATTCACGGCTGGGATTTTCTTTTGGAAGCGTGGGGGGAAGAGGCCTGCGCAGACATTTTGCAAGCGGTGCGAGCACGGATCACATCGGGTCTTCGCGGAGATGATGCCTCCTGTTGCCTCAATAAAGACGGCGGCCTGATCATCGAACTGTCCGAGTTAAACGATGCCGAAGACGCCATGTGGATGGCACAGCGTTTGGTCAGCACGTTGCATGAACCCCTGGAGCATGCCGGTAAGGCGATTTACGTGTCCGCCAAAGTGGGGGTCGCCATGTTCCCGCAGGATGGTGCCGACGCCACAATGCTCCTGCGCAATGCCGGTGTCGCCATGCGTCGGGCCCGCAGTGAAGAAGCGCTGAACGCGATCAAGCTTTACTCCCCCGCCATGGCACAAGCCTCTGCCGAGCGTTTGGAGATTGAAGCTGGCATTCGGCTTGCGCTGCAACACAACCAGTTTCAACTGTTTTTCCAACCCATCATCGATGCGCACACCGGCCAGTTGAGCGCCGCAGAAGCACTGCTGCGCTGTGACAATGAGGCCTTGAAATCCGTTCGGATCGACAAGGTCATTGATGTTGCAGAACAGACATCGTTGATCGCCAGCATCGACGCCTGGGTCGTCAACCGCGCTTTGGAGCACATGCAGGAATGGTGCGACCAAGGTCTTCATCTCCCCAAAGTCTCGATCAATATTTCGGGTAAGCAGCTCACCAATGTTGCGTTCATGGAGCGTGTGTACGAACGGATCAGCGCGGTGCGCTTTTCACCCTCCCGCGTTCAGATTGAGGTGACCGAAACATCTAAGCTGGCGGATGTGGAAACGGCAGCGGCCCAATTGAAACGGCTCCAACACCTTGGCGTGCAGATCGCCCTGGATGATTTTGGAACCGGTCAGGCCTCGCTGACCTATCTGCAACGGTTGCACCCCGACGTGGTGAAAATCGACCGTTCATTTGCCACTGGCGTGAACACCAATCACGCCAACGCCACCCTCGTCAGCGCCATGACGGTCATGTCCCACTGTTTGGGGCTCAAGGTGGTTGTTGAAGGGGTGGAAGATCAAGAGCAATTGGATTTCCTGCGCGAAACCCGATGCGATGAAATCCAAGGCTATTTTTTCTCAAAGCCCATGCCGGTGGTGCAGATGACACAATGGCTGGCAAGCTATGTGCTGGAACATGGCGCTAAGGCCTACGCGCCGGACGTTGCAAACCGCCCCGGACCGCACGGGAGCCACAGCGTCTCAGCAGCACAGGGCCATGTGCCGCCGCACCTTGCAGCCCCCGTCAATCCTTCGAGCGATTCTCGTCAGCCGCACAGCGCAGCAACGCTGCCACGCCAGCAAAGCAATGGACCAGCGGCAACGATGCCAGACAACACGCCGCTTGAACCCGGAATGCCAGCGCCCACCGCAGCGCAAAACCCGGCTCCAAACGCAATCAACGAGCCTGTCCGAAAAAGCACAGCGGCCGCCTGAATTTGGGCAGAAAAATGCTGCCGTTAACCCGCGCTCAAACGGACCCTCAGCGGGTGGGCAAAAGCCGATCCAGATAATCCAGTTCCAATCGGGGACGTGACGGGTCGGACAATTTGCGACGGATCGCATCGAGAATTTCCCGCGCCCGTTGGGCATCGATCTCGCCGGGCACCTTCGTATCGTCCCCCAATTGCGGACCACGGGTGCGGCTCTGGCGGCCCAATGGATCCCGCTCACCGCGGGTCTGCTGGCCGTGTTGTCCGCGCTCACCCCGTCGGCCTTGCTCTCCGGCCTGGTTTTGCATGTTGCGCATCATTTGCTGCGCACCGTCCCGCATGGCCTGCAAAGCGCGACCTTGTTCGGTAATCGCCTCACCGGATTGCGTCCGCCCGAGGTTCTGTTCGGCCCCTTGCATGGCACGGCCCGCTTTACCCAACTGGTCCCCCGGCTCCAGACCCATGTCCCGCATGCCCTGTTGGAGCGCCTGCATCTGTTGCTGCAATTGCCCTTGCTGCTCTTGCAAACGTTTGAAGGCCTCCGCCAATTCTTCCGCCGTCATGGGGCGTTGGCCCTGCTGGTTGCCCTGCTGCTGACCTTGTCGCTGCCCTTGGCGCTGACCTTGTCTCTGGCCTTGCCTTTGGCCCTGCCTTTGCCCTTGGCGCTGGCCCTGCTGCTGACGCTGACCGTTTTGCTGGCCATTGCGCTGCTGCTGCTGTTGGCGGCGCAGGTTGAACGTCTCGTCCATCAACCGCTGCTGCTCCCGCATCATCTCGCTCAGCTTGTTCATTTGCTGGCTGAACTGATCCTGCTGTTGCTGCTGGTTGGGTGCAGGCCGAGCGGTCTGCAAGTTGTTCATCATGCGTTGCAACTCCTGCAACAACTGACGCGCGGCATCGCGGGACCCGGATTTGGCGAGGTCTTCGATCTGCTGCATCATGCGGTTAAGATCCTGCTGCCGCAGGGTCTGGCTGTTTTGATCAAACGGCATGGCCTGCTGCTCGGGAGCGTTGCGCGCCGATTGCTCGGCCATCTCACGCATGAAATCATTCATGGCATTGCGCAATTCCTGCATCAGACGGCTGATCTCTTCGTTGCTGGCCCCGTTTTCCAGCGCCTTGGACAAACGTTCCTGCGCATCCCGCAAGCGGCGCTCGGCCAGAGACAAATCTCCATCTTCGACGGCCAACGCGATCTCCCACAGAAAATCGACCGTTTTGCGCAGCGCATCTTTATCGGTCTCGCGGCTCAAACTGCGATAGGCCACACGCAGGGCCGTGTAGATTGAGGTGTCAGGGATAAACGTCTCGGGATGGGTGGTGGTGATGATATTCAACATCGCCGCCACGTCTTTGGCTTTCTTCGCGTTAAGGGCGAGGCGACGGCGCTCTTCTACGATGGCGAGCGCAAGGGGTTTTGTAAAAACGCGTTCGGGAAGTCTAAAAGCGTGGGCCTTGCTGGTCCCCGTCTGCCCGGCTTCATCCGCCGCGATTAGCGTCAACGTGACATCGGCACCGGCCCACGGATGTGAGGTAAGATCACGACTGGTTTTCGATGTCCCCTCTTTCGCCCGGCGTCGAGGCAAAGGCAGCGGAATGTCCGGCGCATCGTAAAGCGGCTCAGCCCCCGGTTCGCTGGCGAGCGCAGCCTTCAAATCCGCACGGGCGGATGCAACGCCATAGTCATCGTTCACCGAATAGGAAAACTCCAACGCGCCGCGGTTCGATGCCTTGGGCAGTTCAACGTAAGCAATCGTTGGATCATCATCCGGCTTGACCGCAAACGCCCATGTGCGACTGTTCGTTCCGTTTAAGGACAGCTGAACGCTGGCCGATCCGTCCAAAACAACCGTATGGCTTACCGTTTTGTCAGCAGCGGGACCCGCATTGGGATTGGTATTTTGCGATGCGGTCTTTGCAGTACCATCGCCCTTTGTGCCGTCTTTTTCGTCATCCGGACGATCCGCAGCCACGGGTTTGGTGTCTCCATCCGAGGTGATGGTTACAGTCGCACCGGGCAGATCGTATAGACGCACGACCACCGTGCTTCCTTCAGGCACCCGCACCGCCTCTTCGGCATTCGCGACATCGTTCAAAAATATGGGCGGTCGGTTGGTGTAGGCCGGTGGTGTAACCCAGGCGTCCAACCGTCCGGTGACGGTTGCAACAGACTGGTGACTCGTAAACGCATCCCCCAAACGGGACTGCCATTGTCCCCAGCCAACACCGGCGGACACAAAGAGCGCTAGAACAACGAGCGCGCGCAAGGCAAACGGGTCGCGCCGCGCCATATCAGGATTGGGTCGGCCTGGGCTCAAATTCGACAGCCGGGCACTCGCCCGCTTTTGGTGCTCGCGCCACAAAACACGCGCAAACGGATCAGCCGGTGCACCATCAGCAGCCTGGGCCGACTGCGCTACAAGGGTGTCGGATTGCGCGGTGACAGGGCGGTGATCGAGGGCGGTCACCCGTTCGATGCGGTGGTCAACTTCTTGAGACGTTGGCAAGCCAAACTGCCGCAACGGCATCAAGGACCACAGCCCCCCGCCGACGAATGCCAAGAGCACCGCATAACGCAACCAATCGGCCATCAAAGGCCACAGACCCAGCCACGAGACCGCAACAAACGCCGCCAGCACACCCACAGCCGGCGCCAGCAAGGGCCACAACCGTTCCCACGACAGCGCCGCAAAAGCAAAGGATCGTGCGCGCTTCAAGCCCGACGGCCATACCCCCGCCTGATCGCGTCCACTGGCATTGGCACTGGCATTGGCACTGGCGTCTACAATCTGAGATGCGCGGGCGGCTTGTTGAACGTCGGCGGCGTCAGGAAGGGTCATGCGCGTGCTCCTTTGATCACGCAAGCCTAGCAGACATCACGGGTATTGCGAGACAGTTGCGGGAATTCGCCGCGCCCTCGCCGGAAAGTGAAGAGACCGAACTTAGGCGGCCAACCAATCGGGCACGCTATCGAGGCCAATCAGCTCATCATAAGACAGCCTTGGCCGTACAACATGATAGGCATCGCCCTTGACCAAAACCTCAGGCACAAGCAGACGCGTGTTGTAAGTTCCCGCCTGCACAGCCCCGTAGGCCCCGGCGCTACCCAGCGCCATTAAATCCCCCGGGCGGGGCAAGGCGATATCGCGGTCCTTGGCCAGAAAATCGCCGGATTCACAGACAGGGCCAACAATATCAGCCCGGATGCGGCTGGAACTGCCCCGTGCCACGTCCACCGGCATGATCTCATGGTAGGCGTCATACAACGTCGGCCGCACCAGATCATTCATCGCACCGTCCACGATAACAAAAACCTTGTCGGCCCCCTCTTTCACATAAGTGACCTGGGTGACGAGGATCCCCGCATTGCCGGCGATCAAACGCCCCGGCTCAAAAACAATCTGCGCGTCCAGCATTTTCACGTGACGCTTTACGACATCGGCATAATTATGGGGATCCGGCGGTGGTTGGTTGTCACGGTGGTAAGGAATGCCCAGCCCGCCGCCGAGATCGATGTGGTCGATCTCATGCCCCAGGCCGCGCAAATCCCCCACCAGTTCCGCCAAGCGGCCAAATGCTCGGTCAAACGGCTCCAGATTGGTGATTTGACTGCCGATATGCATATCGATCCCGGAGACTTTGATGCCCGGCAGAGCAGCCGCCCGTTCATAAACCCGAGGCGCTTCTTTCCAGGGAATGCCGAATTTGTCTTCAGCTTTCCCGGTGGAAATTTTTTCATGGGTCATCGCATCGACATCTGGATTGATGCGAAATGAGACCCGTGCCGTCTTGCCCATCGCGACGGCACGCATCGAGAGCAATTCAAGCTCGGGTTCCGATTCAATGTTGAAACAAAAGATGTCTTCCGACAGCGCATAGTCGAGTTCCGCCGCTGTCTTGCCCACCCCTGAAAACATGATTTTGCTGGCGGGAATGCCGGCAGCCCGCGCCCGGCGCAATTCCCCCTCCGACACCACATCGGCACCGCTGCCCAGATTGGCGAGGATTTTGAGGACAGCCTGGTTAGAGTTTGCTTTCATGGCATAGCAAACGAGCGAAGAAATATCGCTGAACGCATCGGTAAACACCGAATAGTGCCGTTCGAGCGTCGCCGTGGAATAGCAGTAAAACGGTGTTCCAACCGCCTCCGCCAAAGCAGGGATGGCCACATCTTCGGCATGCAAAATGCCTTCACGATACTCAAAATGGTTCATGGTCACTCACGCGCGGACCCGCCGCTCTCGTCAAACAAAACAAAAAAGGGGAGCGTTCGAAGTCTTAGTCCAGCAAGCCGTCCAGAATGAATTTTTTATCCGGGTTTTGGGCATTGGCCACCGGGCGCGCTGGCGCGGGGCGTTTTTCTTCCTTAGCCGCCGCAATCGCAGCCTGCGAAGGCTTGATCGGCGGTCCGGCGCGACCACACGCGGACACAGCAATGGCACAACCGATTAGGAGCCCAGCCCGGATCAGGGACCGCAACGAACCGTCCCGCCGATGGGTGGAACGGGCTTGAGAATGGAACGTCTGGATCAAAACCGTGCTCACTGTCCTTGGCATAATACTGTCCCGGGCATGTTGAAGAGGCTCACATCCGTGAACACGACCCTTTGGCGCTTCCTATACCTGTTTTACCGTCAGTCCAAGACCCGTCCCGGCAGCGCGCCATTGCCTTCGCCCAGACAATGGAACGGCTAGTTAGAGAAACCGCTAAGCCAAGCGCTCTTTCCACAACGCCACCTGTTCGGCCACCCGAGTGGGGGAGGTTCCACCAAAGCTCTTGCGGCTTTCAACCGACGCTTCAACGGTCAACACCGAATACACGTCTTCCGTGATCGAAGGGTGAAGAGTTTGCAGCGCTGCCAACGGCAAATCGGCGAGCGCACATCCGTCTTTTTCCGCCATCGCGACAGCCGCACCGGTCACGTGGTGGGCTTCCCGAAACGGCAGGTTTGCTTCCCTCACCAGCCAATCGGCCAGATCCGTGGCGGTGGAAAACCCGGACCCCGCAGCCGCAGCCATAGAGGCTGCGTTCACCGTCATATCCCGCACCATCCCCGTCATCGCCGCCAAACACACGTGCAGCGTCTCGGCTGCATCAAACACGCCTTCTTTGTCTTCCTGCATGTCCTTGGAATAGGTGAGCGGCAGACCTTTGAGAACTGTGAGCAAGCCCATCAGCGCGCCGTTCACCCGCCCCACTTTACCGCGCACAAGTTCCGCCGCATCCGGGTTTTTCTTTTGCGGCATGATGGAAGAGCCGGTGGAAAACGTGTCCGACAATTGGATGAAAGAAAATTGCGGTGTCGACCAGATCACGATCTCCTCGGCAAACCGCGACAGGTGGGTCGCACAGATGGCGGCTGCGGACAAAAACTCCAACGAGAAATCACGGTCTGACACGCTGTCGAGGGAATTGCGGGTGGGCCCGGCAAAGCCCAGGGCCTGGGCCGTGCGGTGTCGGTCGATTGGAAAGCCTGTCCCCGCAAGCGCTGCTGCACCCAGCGGGCATTCGTCCATGCGTTTGGCTGCATCTTCAAAACGCGAACAATCGCGGGCAAACATTTCAACATACGCCAGACAGTGGTGGCCAAACGTGACGGGTTGCGCCGTTTGCAAATGGGTAAAGCCCGGCATGACGGTAGCGGTATGGGCGTCCGCCTTCGTCACCAATTCCGCCATCAATCCGCGCAGGGTGGACACGGTCACAGCGCACCGCTCTTTCACCCACAACCGCATGTCCAACGCCACCTGATCGTTGCGCGACCGCGCCGTGTGCAAGCGCCCCGCGGCGGCTCCAATCAAAGCGCGCAAACGGTTTTCGATATTCATGTGGATGTCTTCAAGGTCCACTGAAAACACAAACGTCCCCGCCTCAATCTCTGACGCAATCGTGTCCAGGCCTTGATCAATCGCCGCAGCGTCCTCAGATGACAGGAGCCCAACGGCGTGCAACATCGCGGCGTGCGCTTTTGATCCGGCAATGTCCTGAGGGTAGAGTTTTTGGTCGAACGCGATCGACGGATTGATTTGCGCCATGACCGTATCGGGGCCGGCACTAAATCGCCCGCCCCACATGGAATTGGCGGATGATGAAGATGGCGCAATCTGGCCAGTATGGATTGTCTCGTCGGTCTTGGTTGTCTCGGCGGCCTCGGTTGTCTCGGCGGTATGGGTTGCCTCAGTTGTTTTGCTGTGCGCCATGATGTGAAGGAGCCTGTATTGCGATGGCTGAACGGATGTCCCCAGACGAGCGCGATAAAGACGAACACGACACCGATAAGCAAGAAAAACCCGCTCAAAGTGCAAATGGCCCAATGCGAATTGGTTTTGCGCGAAATGGTTTGGTGCGCTTTGGCCTGGTGTTTTTCGCCGCACTGATCGTCGGTGGGCTTGTGGCGTTCGGCGTCTATGCGCTCCAAGGTAACAATGGCGATCAATTGGCCAAGGCCATTAGCCCGTCCAGCCAAGGCACAACGCAAGCCAACAGCTGCACCCTCAACGAGACCCTGCGGGCCCGTCTGAACGAAAATGCTAAGGGCGACATGGCCGCCTTCACGCCGCTGGATCGCGGCTACAGCATGTCGGACGCACGCTTCCAAACAAAGGATGGCAAGTGGACGACCATCGCCGATTGGTCCGGACGGGCGGTGCTCGTAAACCTTTGGGCCACATGGTGCGCGCCCTGCCGCCATGAAATGCCAGCGCTCCAAAATCTACAACGCGCCCTTGGTGGCCCTACGTTTGAAGTTCTGCCAATCAGCCTTGATCTTGGAACCCTTGAAAAGCCGATTGAATTTTACGCCGAAACAAACCTCACCGATCTGGGCCTCTACCACGATGCGAGCATGAAAACACTGAGCACATTGAAGCGCGCCGGGCTTGCCTTCGGTGTGCCCGCAACGCTGTTGCTTGATGGCAAAGGCTGTGTGTTGGGAACGCTCAATGGACCTGCCGAATGGGCCGGGGAAGATGCGCAAAACCTCATCAAAGCCGCACTGCAAGCAACTAAACTGCCAGCAGGCGGCACGTAAACGCGCATGTCAGCGTAAACATTGAGCGAACTGACCTTTTCTTAGGTAGTCTTTCATGAGGTGCCGCGCACCAACCAAACCTAGCGCTCCGAAACGCTTCCCGAAACACTGCGATGGATATTGCGCGGTCCTGGCCCCTGCCTCCCTAGATCATCTTGGGGATTGTAAATCGCACAGTGCTCCAGCGACAGACATCCGCATCCAATGCAGCCGTCCAAACGACCGCGCAACGCTTCAAGGTCTTGAATTTTCGCGTCCAACCGCGCGCGAAACTGCGTCGAAAAGCGCTGCCAATCCCCCCGCGTTGGGGTGCGCCGGTTGGGCAGATCGGCGAACAAATCACTGATCTCAGAAATCGCAAAGCCCAAGCGCTGGGCGATCACGATGAACGACAGCCGCCTGATGTCGGACCGCAAAAACCGTCTCTGATTGCCCCGGTTGCGCTCCGGCTGAATGAGGCCCTGCTCCTCGTAGTAGCGGATAGCGGACACCGCGAGGCCGGTGCGGTGCGCCACGTCGCCGATCGACAACATATCAGATGCACGCAGCATAAAAATTACTCCCATCGCTTGACCTAAAGTCAGGTTGAGGAATTACGCTTGGTCAATCAAGTCAAATCAAGACCCCACGACATGAAGGAAAACGCCATGACCAGCGCCCGCCTCGAACACATCAACATCACCGTTCCCGACGCTTACAAGAAAGCGGCCATGCTGTCCGATCTCTTCGGATGGCACATCAGATGGCAGGGCGAGGTGATGGATGGTGCAGGCAAGTCCATCCATGTTGGCTCCGAAGACGACTATATCGCTCTTTACTCTCCCAACGCCGGCGTCAGGGAAAAAGAACCCACCAGCTACACCGCCACGGGCGGCGCGCTGAACCATATTGCTTTGGTGGTGGACGATCTGGATCTTGTGGAAGCGAAGGTGAAAAAGGCCGGCTACCGCCCAAAAAACGCAGCCAATTACGAACCGGGCCGGCGGTTCTATTTCTTCGATGAAGATGGGATTGAGTTTGAAGTGGTCAGCTACACCTCATAGCCCTGCGACCCCATGGGCCGACCCGCGCTCAAAAGACCGCGCCAGAAAGCCCTAAAAAATGTCGCGTTTATGAGCTGTGTGGGTGTAAAACGTCCGCAGAGCTGCGCCTCGGACGCTGCCTCAACCAGCAATCGAGACATCGCCTCGATCGACAAAAGGGAACCATCGACCCATGCAACTCACCGTCAACGGAAAACAGATCGAGATCGACGCCGATCCGGATATGCCACTGCTGTGGGCCTTGCGGGATCTGGCAGGCATCAAAGGCCCGAAATTTGGGTGCGGCATCGCCGCCTGCGGCGCCTGTACCGTTCTGGTGGACGGCGTTGCCGAACGGTCCTGCTCCCTCCCCGTGGGATCAGTGGAAGGTGCGGTGACCACAATTGATGGTTTGGCGGACGGAGACACGCTGCACCGGGTGCAACAAGCCTGGGTGGCAGAGCAGGTGGCGCAATGCGGTTATTGCCAGTCCGGCCAAATCATGAGCGCGGTTGCGCTGTTGAACGAAAACCCCAACCCAACCGATGACGACATTAACGAGGCGATGAGCGGAAATCTGTGCCGCTGCGGTTCGTACCCGCAAATTCGGGCCGCCATCAAACGCGCCGCACAAGGGGAGGCCTAGATCATGGGTAAGCTTTTACGCCGCACGTTCTTGATCGGCACAGCCGCCATCGCCGGTGGCGTGGCGTTTGGGGCCTATCAGATCAACAAAACCTATCCCAATCCGTTGAAGGATTTGCTGGCCGACGGTGAAGAGACCTTTAACCCCTTTCTGAAGATCAACCGCGACAATGAAATCACAGTCATGATCCCCCGGGCCGAAATGGGCCAGGGCATCTCCACCACCCTTGCGGCCATGGTGGCGGAGGAGTTGGACGTAGACATCAGCGATATTAAAACGGAGATGGCTCCGGCTGCCTACGCCTATTACAACTCCGCCATGCTGGCCGATGGCGCACCGGTTGCCCATTTCGATAAGGGCATGTTTGCCACCATGATGCGCTTTTCCATGGGCAGCGTGGGCAAAATCCTGGGCCTGCAAGCCACCGGCGGCTCATCCTCCGTCAATGATATGTTCGACCGCATGCGGGAAGCCGGCTGCATGGCCCGCGAAACGCTGAAACTGGCAGCAGCAGAAAAATTCTCCGTCGCCGCCGCTGATCTTAAAACCCAAAATGGCACCGTCGTCCTCCCAGATGGCAAAGCCGTGCCCTATGGCGATCTGGCCGAAGCCGCAGCAAAACTCTCGCCCCCATCCGACATGACGTTGCGCGATGCTAGCGACTGGAAACAATTGGGCAAGCCGCTGCCCCGCACCGATATGATCCAAAAATCCACCGGCGCACCGATCTTCGGCGTCGATATGGACCTGCCGGACATGGTCTACGCGACAATCAAAATGAACCCGCGCCTCGGCGGGCCCATGGAAAAATTCGACGCCACCGAAGCAAAAAAAGTCAAAGGCGTGATTGACGTTATCGATATCACGAGACCTGAAAACGAAGCCTTCGGTGGTGGTTTTGCCGTCATCGCCTCCAACACGTGGGCAGCCTTCCAGGGTGCAGAAGCGGTCGACGTAACCTGGGGCCCTGCCCCCTATCCGGCGGACACAAACGCCATCATCGCGGTTATCGACACGGCCCTGAAAGAGGGCGGTGAGGGCGACAAGCTGCGCAATGATGGCGACGTGGACCTCGTTTTTGCCGATGCGAACCAGGAAAAAGTCGTGGAGGCTGAATACCAGGTTCCCTATCTCGCCCACGCCACGATGGAGCCGATGAACGCCACCGCGCAGTTCAAAGATGGTCGACTTGACGTGTGGACCGGAACCCAGGCGCCCACATTGGTGCGGGACGACTGCGCCTATGAGGTGGGCATCGAAGCCGAACAGACCTTCATCCACACCACTTATCTGGGGGGTGGTTTTGGCCGTCGTGGGGAGATCGATTTCCCGCGTTTTGCAGCCCGCATCGCCAAGGCTACAGGCGGCAAACCCGTCAAAGTGACCTGGTCGCGGGAAGAGGACATGACCCACGACACCTATCGCCCGGCCTCCAAAAGCCGTTGGCGCGCTGTTCTTGGCGACGACGGCCTGCCCCGCGCGGTCGATGCCCGCATCGCAACTCCCTCGATCATGGGCTCGCTGATGAAGCGGACCTTCCCGTCGATTTCACCTTCTGGCCCCGACAACACCATCACCCACGGGGCCTTCGACCAGCCCTATGGCATTGAGAATTACCGTGTTTCCGGGATCAAAGCGCCGGTGGACATTCCCATCGGGTTTTGGCGTGCGGTGGGGAACTCCTACAACGGGTTTTACCACGAAAGCTTCATGGACGAGATCGCCACAAAGGCCGAGATCGATCCAATCGAGTTGCGCCGCAAGTTGATGAAGGATTTCCCGACGGCCCTCGCAGCTGTGAACAAGGTTGCAGAAATGTCCGATTGGGCAACGCCAACCGCAGACGGCACGGCAAAGGGCTTTGCCTTCACCCTGTCCTTTGGCTGTTGGACCGCGCAGGTCGTGGAAGTTCAGCAGACCGATGACGGCATTAAAATCAGCAAAGTCTGGTGCGCCGCCGACATCGGCCAAGCCATCGACCCCCGCATCGTGAAAGCCCAGTTGCAGTCAGGCATCATCTTTGGGCTGTCCTCAGCCATGATGCAGGAAATCACCTTCGAAGACGGCATGGTGCAGGAAACCAACTACGACAGTTTCGACGCCATGCGCATGAACCAATGCCCCGACATGGACATTGTGGTCCTTGAAAACGACGCACACCGCGGTGGCGCAGGCGAACCGGGAACACCGCCCGCTGTTGCGGCCTTAGCCAACGCAATCCACAAACTCACCGGCAAACGCATCCGCACCTTGCCGCTATCAAAAGAGGTCGAGTTCGTTTGAGCCAGCTGTGGGACGCTTATTCAGCATCGCGCCCCACCTGACCCGGCTTCGCCGGGCCACCCTCCCCACAAGGGGGAGGGATGGAACAATCAGAAACTTCTTAGACAAGACAGTACGGTTCAATGAAAGCGGCGGCAGGCCCTCCCCCTTGAGGGGAGGGTGGCCCAGTTGCCGATACGCAAACGGATCGGGTGGGGCTCAATGCTCCCCATTAACCCGGAATCCCACCTCAAAACGGCTGGTCATCCAAATGCGTTTGCGAAGGTTCTTCTGGGCGGGCGCGCGTTAGGGCGTCGTCCTGGGACAGATCAACCTGTGCAAACCAGACATCTTCGGTGAGCAGAGCGCTGCCATCATCCCGCGTTGCGGTGCTTTGGAACAGGTTGCGACCGGATTCGTCTTGGGCATTCGGGTCGAGGTCCAGGCTGATCTCCGATATTCCCAAATCCTCAATCGAGATCAACTCGCCGTCCTCCAGGGCAGCATCCCCATCGTCGATCCATGCCGACAATCCATTCAGCTCGGCCCCCGAAACTGTTCCCGACCCGTCGATATCCAACTGCGCAAGCTGCTCGTAGCCGTGGGCATAGGTGCCGTCTTGATCGCCGAACAGGCGCGTGCCGTCCATGTCGTTCATGGCGTTGCCATCGCGGTTATCGACCAATAGCGCGTCACCTGACCCGTCCAGCCACTCGATGGTTTCAAGATCGCCATCGCCGTCCATATCAAACTGGACAGTCGCCCCGGTTTCCACGTCCGCACCGCGGTGCTGTGCCGTGGTCGCGCCGGTCACCTCGATGGCCCCGGAACCGTTCAAATCAAGGGCAACCGGCGAGACAGTTGTAACCGCCGTCCCTATAGTAACGGTCTGATCGGCAAATTCGATGAAGTCGATACCCTGCAATGCATCGCGACCGTCGGGTGATCCGGGGCGTTGATCAATGACGACATAGCCGCTGGCTCCATAGTCATGAACGATGTAATCGGCACGGTTGCCGGAATAGATCGCGGTGTCACTTCCTGTGGCACCATTGATGAAGTCATCACCGACGCCACCGGTGATCCGATCGTTGCCTGAGCCGCCAAAGATTGCGTCATGGCCCGCATCGCCAAACCCATTGTTGTCGCCAGCCCCTAGGCTGATGACATCATTGCCAACGCCGCCATTAATGGTGTCGTTCTCTCCGCCACCTTCGAGGAAATCATTGCCCGCACCACCATCAAGGGTGTCCGCGCCTTCCCCACCCACGATGTAGTCGTCTCCACCCAATCCTTGGACGACGTCATTGCCCCCAAGGGCGAAAATTTCATCGTTCGCTGCCGTGCCATCAAGCGCAGTATCGGGGCCGGACGTCCCGTTGACGGTGTTGGTCGTTGTGGGCGGGACATCTTCCACCACACTGACGCTCGCCCGTTCCGTGGATGAGGAATTGCCCGCCTGATCCACCAAGGTAATATCAAATGTTCGCTCACCACCCGGTGTTGGCGGCGACAGGGTGTAGTATTCGATTGCTTCCACAAGGGTAGCCAGTTCCGCAGGCGAGAAAGCACTTCCGTCCATCGCCCCTTGCACAATGGACATCTGGCCGGTGGCAAAAGTGAAGTTGACGCTGATATTGACCGCACCGACGGTGATCGCTTGATTGATATGGTCTTGATCAAGGCGCAGCCCAAAGGAGCCAAATTCCAACCGCTCGTCGAAACCATCCACGATTCCGTTCACGAGAATACGGATTTCATTAATGTCGTTGTCGACGTCGGTTGCCACATACTGTTCCATAAACAGACGCGTATGCTGGCCGTTTTCAAAATAGCTTGTCACATTGCCACCACCCGTCTGCGGGACATTTAGATCCAGGATCGGTCCTGCAGCCAGTACGCCGCCGGGGGGCACAGTCACATCCGCGAACACGAGGTTCTCGACATTGGCCACAGTATCGGTGCCATCCGGTGAGCCGGGACGGGTGTCGACGACACGCCACACACCGCCGCCCAGATCGCTGATGGTGTAGTCAGCAAAATTTCCAGAGAAGAAGGCACTGTCTGTTCCGTTGCCGCCATCAACCATATCATTGCCGGCGCCGCCGATGAGGTTGTCTGACCCCTCTTCGCCAAACAGATCGTCATTGCCGTTGTCGCCGCTAAGGGTGTCATTGTCATTGCCGCCGAAGAGCCGATCGCGGTTTTCACCGCCATTCAAAACGTCATCGCCGGCATTGCCGTACAGCTCATCATCATTGAGCCCGCCCGAAAGCGTATCATTGCCCGCTTCCCCAAACATCCGGTCCGCGCCCTGGCCGCCTATCAAGTTGTCGTCCCCATTACCGCCGTAGAGATCATCATCACCTTGACCGCCGCGAAGGGTGTCGTTGTCATTCATTCCGTAGAGCTCATCGGCCCCGGTGCCCCCGTCCAGTTCATCGTTCCCTTCATTTCCATAAAGGAAATCGTTTCCACCGCCGCCGAAAATGCGGTCATTGCCAACACCGCCTGTCACGGTGTCGGTTGATGTGGAAGCCGCAGCGACACTGAAATCATCATCGCCATCTCCAAGGGAGATGTCGTTGCCTGAACTGGAGCCAAACACCCGATCACCAAAATTCGACATGGTGAACTGTTCAATGCTGGTGAAGGTGTCGCCGATTGCATGACCGGAATATCCACCAGCGCTTGTGGTCGCGAAAGCACCCCAGATCGAATCCGCACCGCTGGTAGACTGGAGAAGCAAGTCTACACCGACGGACGAGCTCGAAAAACTCACGCGGTCCGTACCGCTGCCACCGTCGAGAGAATCCGCGCCTGAACCACCGGCAAGCTCATCATCACCCGAACCACCAAACAAGAGATCATCGCCACCAGAGGTCGAGATGAAGTCATTATCAGAACCGCCGGTAACGTTATCATTTCCGTTACTTGTGTAGATGGTGTCATCACCAGATCCGCCCGTAACAGTGAAAGTAGCGCTTGTGGCATTTGTATCAAAAGTGTCGTTTCCGCTGCCCAGACCAACGACCATGCCCGCATCGGCACCATAGATGATGTCGTCGAAATTTGAACCGGTCACGTTTTGAATGTTGAAATACGTATCCCCCAGCGCTTCTCCACGATAGCCGCCCATCGCGGTGGACACGTACTGCCCGTTGACGCCGAATGAATCCGTGTTGGCAAACAGCGCCACGACGCCAGACGTTGCACCGCCATACATCGCCGTATTCGTTCCCGTTCCACCGTCTAGAACGTCCGCGCCCCAACCGCCGACAAGGATGTCATTACCCTCATCACCGTTCAACAGGTCATCGCCATCGCCGCCATAAAGGGTGTCATCATCCAGACCACCGGCCAAGTCATCATTGCCATCGTTGCCGTAAAGAACATCAAGCCCCGCACCGCCCACGAGGATGTCGTCATTGTTGACGTGACCGGGTGTCACGCGAACGCCCACCACAGCGGTCCCATCGCCATCATAGGCTTGGTCGGAGTTGCTGATCCAAGACACAAACACAGACCCATCGGGGGCGGCGGTCACCGAAAGATTGGGGCTATCGAGGTTGAGATCACCGTGTGCCCGAACCCCCGACAGCTGGAGTTCATCACCGACGGCAAAGCCCGACTGATCAAGAATTTGACCCCGTACAACGAGGGTTGGCTCACCAACGCTGTCGGAATCATCGATCCACGCGGCCAGCATTTGACCGTTCCCGAGACTTGCAAAAACCGGCGCACTTTGAGCGGTCGCTGTGGTCGTATTGACCACAAATGGGATCCCAGCGCTGCGCGTCGTCACATCAATAACTGCGGCGGCCGCAGCCGTTGAATTGCCGTCAAAATCGTCCACGCCTTCCGACTGCCAACCGACCAAAACGTTGCCGTCGGTGAGCTCTGTCGCCGTCAGACGGTCCATGCGGATCCGGTTGAGGCCTTCCACATCAGAACCCACGATGCTGAATTCACTGCCCAACGAAGACCCATTTGCAGCATAAAACTGACCGCGAATAACCATCGGATCATTGTTGTCGCCGTCACCGTTGTCGTACCACAGGACGAGCATCTCACCGCTTTGCAAAGCCGTCGTCACCGGCCCCGATTGGCTGGAAGCGGAGGTCGTGTTGATTGTAAACTGGCTGCCCGGCGTGTTGGTGCTCACATCGACAATAGACCCAACCACCGCTGATCCGTCGCCATCGATGTTTGCTGCATCATCCGTTTGCCATGTCACCCACACATCGCCTGTCACGTCGTTGCGCGTGGCGGTCAGCCGCGGTTGATCAAAGTTCTCTCCGCCCTCAACGGCATCAAGGCCAATGTTGAACTCCAAACTGCTGAACGTCCCATCGCTGTTGATGAAGCGCCCATAAACCTCGGCAGCCGAACTGTCATCGGCCCGGGAGTCGCCCCACCAAACCACCAAAGCACGGCCATCCTCGAGACCCACGGAGACCGGGGCAGACTGGTTTCCGGTGGCCGTTGAGTTAATCGTGAACTGGGTCCCGGCGCTGCCAACAGACGTGTCCACAATCGCACCTACGACCGCTTGCAAGTCACTGTCGGGAGACGGCGTGAAGCCATCATCGGTGACCCAGGACACCAGCACATCGCCGCCGGCAATTTCGGCGAGAGAAATGCGGGTACCATCCACCAGATTGTTGCCCTCAACCGTCGCAGTCCCGATGGCAAATTCAGCGCTGATCGGTGTGCCGTCAGGCTGTATGATGCGTCCAAAGACGTTGCCGGCATTGTTGTTGAACGCATCGCCGTACCAAACGGCCAGCATGTTTCCATCATTGAGAGCAATCAGCTGAGCCGGCGAGACATTGCCAAGCGATGTGGAGTTGATCTGGACGAGATCAGCATTGCCGGAATTATCTTCACCAAACAAATTGTCATTGCCCGCGCCGCCATCGAGAAAATCCGCATCATCACCCCCAAAGAGGGTGTCGTTTCCATCCCCACCGATCAGCGTGTCGGCACCTGCAACGGTGGGGACTTGAACAAGCACGCTTACGACAGCTGTCCCAAAACCATCCGCATTGACCGTGTCTTCTGTAACCCAGGAAACGAAGATGTCGCCATTTTCAGTCAAAGTGGCCGTCAAGGGCGGAAGATCGTCCGCCAGGGCATCGTTTCCTTCCACATCAGACTGTCCGATCGTAAGTTCGGGACCGTTTAACGTACCATCAGGGCCCAGGAATTGACCGCGCACCTGCATGTTCGTGGATCCGTTTTGGTCTGAATCATCATACCAAACGGCAAAGACGTTTCCGTCGTGCAAGGGCACCAGAACTGGACCGGATTGATCGGTGGGAAATGTCGTATTGATACCAAACTCAGGGCCCGAAGAGGCCGTGACGGGGTCCACGATGACGCCCACAACGGCGGCGCTAGACGGGATGTCAAAGTCCTGCGCAGTGTCTGATTGGAACGCAACCATGATATTGCCATCGGCAAGTTCAATGGCCGTCAGCGGAGGCATATCGTTGTCGTCGAAGCCCTCGACCGTGGTGGTGCTGATCGGGAATGCAGAGCTCGAAGCTGTGCCGTCGGCATTCATGATGCGGCCATAGACCAACATGTTCAAACTGCCGTCACCGGACGCATCGTTATACCACGTCACGAAAAAACGTCCGTCGGACATGGCCACAATCACCGGCGAAGACTGCGCACCTGCTGAAATGGTGTTGACGATCACATCGCTACTGAAAAGCTGCGTTGTTGGGTTGTATACGGTGACGGCAACAGCAGACTCAGAGCCATCGGCATTTTCGACGTCACTGGTTGCATAGGCGATCGCCACATTGCCATTGGCCAAGGTAACAGCGGCCACCGGCGGGGCATCCCGATTGTCGGAACCTTCTACAGCGTAGTCACCCACAAAACGCTCAATGCCAACTTCAGCGCCCGTCCCATCAATGATTTGGGCCCGCATAGTGAGGCCAAATGCATCGCCCCGGGCATTGTCATACCAGATCGCCATGACGGTGCCGTCTTGCAGGGCAACGCTTATGGGAGCGGATTGATCGCTGAAGGCCGTGTTGTTGATGACAAACTCCGGCCCCGCCAAAGAGCCGGTGGACGCATCATAAATCACGCCTATGGCTTCATTGCCCTCGCCAGCGACGGCGGTGTTGTCATCGCTGACCCACGTAATCAGCACGTTTCCGCCTTCAAGGCGTGTCATCGCGACACGTGGCGTGTCGAAAGGGTCGGCACCCTCAGGAGCGCGCAAGCCGGTAATTTCAGCACCGGCCGGCGTGCCATCGGGCTGAAATTCGCGCACGCGTATGGCCGTTGGATCACTGTTAAAGGCGTTGTCAAACCAAGCGACCAGCAGGTTGCCGTTCTCAAGTGGCGTGACCACCGGCGACGATTGGTTACCAGTGGTCACAGAGTTAAGGACCATCTCCGGCCCAACCGTCACAAAAGCATTGGCAACATTGTCACCGTAGAGCGTATCGTCCCCGACACCACCCAGCAGGATGTCCGATCCCCCTTGGCCATGGAGAATGTCATTGCCGTCACCACCATCGACGGTATCGTCGCTCCCTTTGGCATAGATGACATCAGCGCCGACGGTCCCCGCCAGATTGTCCGCAAACGGTGTTGCAACGGCCAACGGTGTGACAGTCAATTGCACGCTCACAGTCGCCGTCGCGCTGTTGGAGGTCGCGCCTCCAGCATCCGTCGCCGTGAACGTAAATGTGCGCAAACCAGCCGTGCTTGCGGGACTATAGTCTTCGTACTCAATCGTGCGCAAAAACGCATTAAGGTCAGCGGTTGGCATGGCGACAGCAGGACCGGCAGTGTTGGAAAGCACAAACGTCTGTGTGGCCGCCGTATAGGTGACATCAAACAGTGTGCCACCGGCAACAAGACCGGTGAACGTTTGATCGGAATCAAACGTAAACGCCGTCCCGCCAAATGAAATCTGCTCATTGCCCAGATCAACAATGCC
>JBCBCT010000047.1:0-23560 GCA_038530365.1 Pseudomonadota bacterium
GGGCGTTAGGGCGACGGCGAATTATCCGTCTTCGGTTTGGTTTGTTTCGATGTGGGCGAGCTTCCTTACAGCCTCACGCACATCGTCCAGGTGGCCCATGAGTTTTTCAGGCGACAGGCGCTGGGTGGGGCCGTGGAAAGCTACTGCGGCTTGGAACTGACCGTGCTTGGACAGGATCGGTACGGCGAGTGCCACCATGCCTTCAAACAGTTCCTCCTCATCCAGGGCATATCCCTGCCTTTGAATGGTGTTAAGGGACCGTTGCAGAACTGCCGGATCGCTGATCGTGTTGGGGGTGCGCTTGTCCAACGGCAAAGATGTGAGCAGGCGCTGCTGGCTGCGGGGTTCAAGACTGGCCAGATAACACTTGCCGCTTGCGGTGCAATGAAACGGGACTTTCGAGCCGATGGGGAGTTCGATCCTGAACGCCCAATCCGTTTCCACCCGGTCGAGATAGGTCATGCCCGAAACATCCGGCAGCACGTAGTTGACCGTCTCGCCGGTCTTGCGGGACAAATGCTGCAAAACCGTGCGACGGGCATGTTGCAAATCGCGGGCTGTTAGCACGCCTTTGGCCATGGTGACACTGCGCGGTGCGGGCCCCATTTTCTTTCCACTCGCATCACGAATGAGGAACCCCTCGTCCAGCAGCGTTTGGCAGAGCCGGTGGATGGTTTGCTTTGGAAGACCGATCTGCGCGTTGATCTGCGTGGGCGTCAACGGTTCGCCGGCATCGGCCAGAGTTTCAAGAATCAGCAGCGTTCGCAGATTGGTTGGGATGCGTGCCGTTTCCACGATCTGGTGTCCTTTCTTTGAATTGAATCTGGATCATTACACTAAGCCTCTGAAAAAGTTTGGAAAATTTTCCAAATTGCATTTCCAAGTCCCGCACATGCCGACCATATGGAAAGAATGTCGCAGTTCGACTTGCGGCGGGCGGGTTTTCATGATCTGATTATTTTCGAGACCAAAAGTCTCATTTTTTGAAGTTTGTGGTCAACCCTTAAGACAGCAGCGCAGGTCACTTTTGCTGTTTTTGTGAGGTCCCGATGTCTCCTCCGTGCACGCGTGCGTGCAATCGAGGGTGCAAAACGGTTCCCTTCGGGTTGGGTGTCACGGGAGCTGGCAAAAACTTCTGTCACCGGCGCTTAGATGCCGGGGCGGATTCGTCCAAGCCTCCCCTGTGCTTCGCTTGTCCCGCCTCTGTGGAGTGCGAGCGAGCGTCGGCAACAATTCTTCAAAACGTGAGCCGAGGTTTCGCCATTTGCGACGCGTGTTTCCATCGGGGAGGTGGGGCGACGTTGGTTTGACTTTTTGATCGGACCGTTCAGCGCGCAAAGGGTTTGGGAGAGAGAATTTGGAATTTGATTTTGTCGTTGTTGGCGCCGGATCTGCCGGATGCGCCTTGGCCAGCCGCCTCGCACAAAGTGGGCGTTACTCGGTTGCTTTGATCGAAGCGGGCGGACGCGACACCTATCCCTGGATCCATATTCCTGTCGGCTATTTCAAAACGATGGGGAATCCGAAAACTGATTGGTCCTATGAGACGCAGCCCGACCCGGGTCTGAACGGACGGTCTTTGAAATGGCCGCGGGGACGGGTGTTGGGCGGTTCGAGTTCCATCAATGGGTTGCTGTATGTGCGCGGCCAAAAGGAAGACTACGACACGTGGCGTCAGCAGGGAAATCCCGGTTGGGGTTGGGATGATGTGCTGCCCTGCTTCAAGCGATCTGAATGCTGGGAGGGCGGGGAAGACATGCTGCGCGGCGGGCAAGGGCCTTTGAAAGTGTCCAAAACGCGCTTGAACCGTGGGGCCGTGGATGCCTGGGTGCGTGCAGCGCAGACCGCCGGCTATCCGTTCAACGAGGATTATAACGGCGAGACCCAAGAGGGCGTTGGATATTTTCAACTCACGGCCCATGCCGGTCGTCGTTGGTCTTCGGCGAAAGCCTACATCGCGCCGCTCAAAGGCCACGCGAAACTCACCGTGCTGACCGGTTTGATGACCCAGAGACTGGTCTTTGAAGGAAATCGTGTCGCGGGCATCGAGGCGCTGAGTGGCCACAAGACGGTGACGGTGAAGGCGCGCTGCGAGACCATTTTGTCCGCCGGTGCCATCGGGTCTCCACAAATTTTGATGTTGTCGGGCATTGGGCCTGCCGATCAGTTGACGCCCCATGGCATAGAAACGCGGGTGATGTTGGCCGGTGTTGGCCGCAACCTTCAAGACCATTTGCAGGCGCGTCCGGTGTTTAAGTGCCGCTCGTCCACCATCAACACCGAAACCAATTCGCTGTTCAAACAGGCCCTGATCGGCCTCGAATACGCTTTGAAGCGCACAGGCCCCATGACCATGGCCGCGAGCCTCGGTACCGCGTTCTTGAAAACCAGGCCTGAACTTGAGACGCCGGACATACAGTTTCATTTACAGCCATTTTCGACCGATCAGGTGGGCACGACTACGCATCCATTCGATGGATTTACGGCCTCCGTGTTGCAGCTACGACCGGAATCCGCCGGACATTTGGAGCTTCAATCCGCCAGCATTCAGGACCACCCGCTTATTCACCCCAACTACCTGTCGACGCCGCTGGATTGCCAGACGATCGTTGACGGCATCCGCGTTGCCCGACGGGTTGCGCGTCTTGAGCCGGCAAAGTCTGAGATTATCGAAGAATACGCTCCGGGCGATGTGATTTCTGATGACGATGAGGATGCGTTGCTGTCTTGGGCGCGGGATACGTCCACGACGATCTATCACCCCACCGGGACCTGCAAGATGGGGCAAGACCCCATGGCTGTTGTCGATGCGCGGTTGCGGGTCAAAGGTGTGGAGGGGCTGCGTGTAGCGGACGCGTCCATCATGCCGACCATCGTTTCAGGCAACACAAATGCCCCCGCCATCATGATCGGAGAACGGGCGTCCGACTTCATTTTGGAGGACGCAGCCTGATGTGGGGTGATGTTCTAGACTACTCTTCGATCATTATCGCGGACATCGTTTTGTCCGGGGACAACGCGCTGGTGATCGGTATGGCGGCTGCCGGTCTGCCGCCGCACATGCGCAAAAACGCGATCATTTTTGGCATGGTCGTGGCTGCCGTGCTGCGGGTTATTTTCGCTCTGGTGGCAACCAAATTGTTGGGCATTCCCGGTCTGTTGCTGCTGGGGGCGTTGCTTCTCTTCTGGGTATGTTGGAACCTCTACCGGGAAATTCGCGCCAATGTGGATGAGGCCGCTGTCCACGCCTTAGAAGGGGCGGACCATGGGGCCGGCGGCGAAAGCGCCGCGCCCAAGCGTTCTTTGGCATCCGCTTTGTGGACGATTACGCTGGCGGATGTTTCCATGTCCATCGACAATGTTCTGGCCGTCGCCGCCATTGCAGATGGGGATGAAACCAAACTGGTTGTTGGCCTCGCCATCGCGATTATCGCCATGGCCTTCTTCGCAACGCTGATCATGAAATTGTTGACCCGGTATCCTTGGATTTCTTGGTTGGGACTGTTCGTGCTCCTCTACGTGGCGATCACGATGTTTTACGCCGGTGTCTTCGATGCCGAGCGCGGAATTCTAGCTTATCTCGCAGGAACGGGAGGTGTTCCGGGCGGATGACTTTCATGACGCTGGCTGCGCATTTGCGCCGCGGCTGATTGATGAATGGCGTCGGCTGATTTGGCGTCAAATGCATATGCGGTGAACCGGCTCCATCCCGTTCCTTCGGCGGGATTTCATGGGGCCACCGCATCCATCGGAGGCATGAGAGAGACACAAGGGAGGAAAACCATGTCTGTTCTTTCGAAATTCGGCAAAACCCTTGCCGTAACGGCTGTTGCCGCAGCCGTTTCTACCGCCGCACTAGCGGAGCCGGTCACCATCCGCATTCAGTCGGTGATCTCGGCAAAGGCTGACGAAGTTGTCATGCTGAAAAACTTTGCCGCTGACGTTCTGGCGCTCACCAAAGATGATCCGGTGACCATCGAAGTGCTGCCTGCCGGCGCTGTGGTTGGCGTGAAAGAAGTGCTGGATGCGGTCGACAAAGGTCTCGTCGAAGGTGGTTTTGCCTGGACCCACTACTGGTCCGGTAAACACCCTGCGGCAGCTCTGTTCGGTTCCCCGCCCGCCGGTGGTGGTATCGGCATGGACAACCTGGCGTTCCTGTCCTGGTTCCAATTTGGTGGCGGCAAAGAGCTGTATGATGAGCTTTGGTCCGAAATGGGTGTGAACGTGAAAGGCTTCATGCTTCAGCCTGTGGGTCCAGAAGCCCTTGGTTGGTTCAAAGAGCCGATCCAGTCCATGGCTGACTTCCGCAAATACCGTTTCCGTACGCCCCCCGGCATTCCCGGTCAGGCTTACAAGGACATCGGTGTGGCCTCCGTTGCCATGGGTGGCGGTGACATCCTACCGGCGCTGGAAAAAGGCACGATTGACGCCGCTGAATGGTGCTGCCCGAAGCCGGACTCCGTGTTTGGTTTCCAAAAAGTGCTCAAGCACTACTACCTGCAGGGCCTGCACCAGGTCGTCGTGAACGCTGACATGTACATCAATGGTGATGTGTATAACGGCATGACCGACCACCAGAAGAAAGCTCTGGAAGTGGCGGCCAACGCTTCGTTGTCCAAAGCCATGTCCTACCGCATCTATGAAAACGGTAAGGCGCTGAAAAAACTGACCGAAGAAGACGGCGTCATCCTGCATGACACCCCAGCCGATTACTTCCCAGCTTACATGAATGCCGCCAAGGCGCTGCTGGAGAAGAACGCGTCTGAGAACGCCTTCTTCAAAAAGGTTTACGACAGCCAGAAAGCCTTTGCTGAAATCGCTGTGCCGTTCTGGGCCGGTGCCCAAGCGTCCAACGCGGCGCTCGGCAAAGCCTATGCCGACAGCCTGAAAAAGAAATAAAATCAGACTGTTGAATGGCGCTCGCTCCGCATTGGAGCGGGCGCTCTTTTCCCTTTTCCTGACCACCAATGGCGGTTTGTGCTTGAACAGTACAGCTGCGTGCGCTCCTTCGGCGCGCATTGGCGCAAGCGTCTTTCATGTGCCAAGGCGCATCGAGGGTGGTCAGGCAAGGGGAGAAACCTCGGGGAGAGAGGGCCGACCATGGCTGAGGAAACCATACCAGACAATCTGGACATCACCGATGAGTTGATCGCCGAACGTCGAGCGGAAGAGCCCGGGCAGACGCCGGCAGACATGACGCCGTGGCAACGGCCGATTACCGCCTTCATCGATGTTTTGAACCTTTGGGCTGGCCGTTTGACCTGCTTGCTGTTGGTTCCGCTGATTTTCGTGATGGTGACGGAGGTTGTGTCCCGGACACTCTTTGGCACGTTAACCGGCTGGGGCATGAACGATGTCGCCGTCTCCCTGGGCCTGGGGCCAACGCTTTGGGCTTACGATATCTCCCGCATGACCGGTGGTGTCCTGTTCATGATGGGTGCGGGCTATGCGCTGATGCGCGGTGTGCACATTCGGGCGGACTTTCTGTTCCGCAATTGGTCGCCGAAAACGCAGGCGACCGTGGATGCAACACTGTATCTGCTGTTTTATTTCCCTGCGATGCTGTTCTTTTTCTGGACAGCGGCGGATTTTTGGTACGCCGCGTTTGAGCGTAACGAAACCACGATGGATTCCACATGGGCCCCTGTTTTGTGGCCTGCCCGTTTGGCCATGCCGGTGGGCGCTTTGTTGCTCTTCCTGCAGGGCATTCCCGAATTGTTCCGTGCTTTTCATCAGATGGGCAAGGAGCGGGAGCGCTTTTTCGTGCGCTTGTTGCCGGTCTATCTGATCGTTCTGGCCATGATTTTCCTGGCGACATTTTACGGAAAGGTCGTTCCGTTCGGCGATTGGTGGGATTCGGTTGCTGAAGGGTCCGGCCTGTTTGATTTTAACAAACCCACCATCGGCCTGTTCATGCTGGCGGCCATGCTGTTTGCAATCTTTGTGGGCTTCCCGATTTCTTTCACGCTGATCTTCCTTGCCTTCACCTTCGGCGCTTGGGGAACAAACAGCGCAGTCACCTTCTTCCTGATGACGCTTCAGGTGAACTCCACCATGCTGGACGATCAGCTTGTGGCGGTGCCGCTGTTTATTTTCATGGGCATCATGATGGAGCAGGCCGGGTTGATGGAGCGGCTGTTTAAGGCTGTTCAGTTGATGATGTCCCGGGTGCGGGGGGCGTTGTTCATCGCGGTCTTGTTTGTCTCCACCATTTTTGCAGCCGCCACGGGCATTGTCGGTGCCTCGGTGACGATTCTGGGCATCATGGCGGCCACCACCATGAACAAGTCCGGCTATGACGTGCGGCTGGCTGCGGGGACAATCACCGCGGGGGGCACGCTGGGTATTCTGATCCCACCGTCGATCATGCTCATCGTCATGGGGCCGGTGCTGGAAATTCCGGTGACGGATCTGTTCCGTGCGGCGATCATTCCCGGTATCTTGTTGGCGGTTTTGTACCTCATCTACGCCCTTGGCCGTTGCTGGTTGAACCCTGATCTGGGCCCAATTCTGCCGGAGGATGAACAGCCGGAAACATCCGACAATTACCTGCTTGAAGTGATCCTGGTGATGGCCTCCATCATTATGTTTTTCTATCTCATCGGTGCGGGGGCCAGCGGCACGTTCAGCGTCTTCCCCGGTGCGGGTCTGTTGGTTCCTGCCGCCTGGTTGGGCTTCATGTTCTTTGCCTACCGTTGGACACGGGCAAACAGGCCGGGGGGCTTTTTCTTCTCCGACCTTTGGGGCGAATTCTTTCTCGGCCTCGTGCCGCCGACCATTCTGATCGGCTTTGCCTTGGGTTCCATCCTGGCCGGTTGGGCGACGCCCGCGGAAGCCTCCGCTTGTGGTGCGCTGGGTTCAATCCTGCTGGCGCTGGGCTATGGCAAGTTCAACATGACGCGATTTTACGATGCGCTGATCAAGACGCTGGAAATCACCGTTTTGATCATGTTTCTGGTGGCGGCGTCGAACTTCTTCGGCGCGGTGTTCTCCAACCTTGGAACGCCGAAATATCTCACCGAGCTTCTCTTGTCCTTTGACCTGTCGGTTTGGGCCATGTTGATCTTCGTCATGGCTCTCGTGTTCCTCCTGGGGTGGCCACTGGAGTGGGTGCCGATCGTTTTGATCATTGTGCCCATTCTGGTGCCGCTTCTGGAGAGTGTGAACGTGAACCTGACCTGGTTTGCGATCCTCGTGGCGGTGAACCTGCAAACGGCGTGGTTGTCCCCGCCTGTGGCATTGTCGGCCTATTTCTTGAAGGGCGTTGTGCCGGAGTGGGATTTGAAGGACATCTATTTTGGCATGATGCAGTTCATGGTGATCCAGGTGATCGGGCTGTCGCTGATCTTCCTGATGCCGGGCTTTGCGCTTTGGTTGCCGGATTATTTGTCTGCAGAGGGCGCAAAACCCTTCTTCGACTATGTCGGTTGGACCGACTAGCTTCCTTTCAGGACACCCATACATGGCCGTCACCTATCTCAAGAAAGCTGACATCACGTCTCAAACGGACTCAGCTGAGACTCAAAAGATCGTTCAAGTCATCCTCGATGATATCGAAGCGGGGGGCGAAGCCTCCGCCCGCCAGTATGCCGAGAAATTTGATCGGTATGAGGGCAATATCGTCATCACCCAGGAGGAGATTGAGGCGGCGGCGGCCAAGGTTCCGCAGAAGCTCAAGGACGATATCCGTTTTGCCCATGATAACGTAAAGCGGTTTGCCGAGGGTCAGCTGAAAAGCCTGTCGGACTTCGACATGGAGCTCAATCCAGGCTTCACCGCCGGGCAAAAGGCCATCCCGGTACGTGCAGCCGGTTGTTATGTCCCCGGGGGGCGCTACAGCCATATCGCCTCGGCCATCATGACGACAACGACGGCGCGGGTGGCGGGCGTGGAAACGGTGTCGGTTTGCTCTCCGCCCCGACCGGGCGTTGGCGTGCATCCAGCGATCATTTACACCGCCGATCTTTGCGGCGCGGATCACATCATCGCCATGGGCGGTGTGCAAGGCGTGGCCGCCATGGCGTTTGGGCTTTTTGGCATGCCGGAAGCGGACGTGCTGGCCGGCCCCGGGAACCAGTTTGTTGCGGAAGCCAAGCGCATTTTGTTTGGGCGCGTGGGCATCGATATGTTTGCCGGCCCCACCGACAGCTTGATCCTGGCCGATGGTCATGCGGACGCAGAAATCGTCGCCGCCGATCTCGTGGGCCAGGCGGAGCACGGATATAACTCCCCGGTTTGGTTGGTCACCGATGATCGCGCGTTGGCGGAAACCGTCATCAATCGCGTTCCCGATTTGATTGCCACTCTGCCGGAGACGAACCGGGACAATGCGGCTGCCGCTTGGCGCGATTATGCGGAAGTTGTTTTGTGCGCGGACCGTGAGGAAATGGCGGCGACGTCCGACGATTATGCCCCCGAACACCTCACCGTGCAGGCGCAGGACCTCGATTGGTGGCTCAAACGGCTCAAGTGCTACGGCTCCTTGTTTTTGGGTGAAGAGACGACCGTTGCCTATGGTGACAAGGCGTCTGGAACAAACCATGTGCTGCCCACATCCGGCGCGGCGCGCTACACGGGTGGTCTGTCCGTGCATAAGTTTTTGAAGATCGTGACCTGGCAACAAGCGTCGCGGAAGGCCTCCCGCGATGTTGCTATAGCCAGTGCGCGCATCTCACGGCTGGAGGGTATGGAAGGGCACGCCCGAACATCCGATGTTCGTTTGGCGAAGTATTTTCCAGGCGAGAATTTCGATCTGTCCGCTGAGGAATAAAGCCCATGCGCGCCTTGTTTTACACCGGAACCATGAAGTCTGAGGTGCGCCAAACACCTGACCCCATTGCCAGCAATGATCGTGTGCATCTCGATCTTTCTCACTGCGGGATTTGTGGGTCGGACATGCACGCCTGGCACGGCCACGACCCGCGGCGGGTGCCACCGATGATTTTGGGCCATGAAGCGGTGGGTGTTCCGCGGAACGGCACCTATGCGGGGCAGCGGGTTGCGATCAATCCGCTCCACACCTGCGGTGTGTGCCGTCATTGTCTGGCCGGGGACGATCATCTTTGCCCGGAGCGCCAGCTGATGGGCATGCTTCTTCCCGGTGCCTATGCCGAGCAAACGGTGGCGGACGAGCGCAACCTGTTTCCTATCCCCGACGCGCTTTCCAGCGCCGATGCGGCTTTGGCGGAACCTTTGGCGGTTTGCATCCATGCCTTGGAGGTGGCGAGAAAAACAATGCGCCGCCCGATCTCTGAAAGCCGTTGCGTGGTTTTGGGCGGGGGCGCAATCGGCGTTTTGACGGCACTTCTTCTGGCGGACCAAGGCTGCAAGGATCTCCATATTGCCGAACTCAACGCCCCTCGCCGGGACGTTTTGAAAGCTGCGGTGCCCGCGTGCCAGCCCTACGATCCACTGGATGGCGAACCTGATGACGGCTCCGTCGATTTGGTGATGGATGCCGTAGGTATGGGGGGCACGCGGGCGGCGGCTTCCAAAATTGCCGTGCCCGGTGGCACCATCGTCCACATCGGTCTTCAGGACAGCGCGGAGGGGCTCGATACGCGGCGTCTCACGCTTCAAGAGATCACGTTTTCGGGCACCTATTGCTACAGTCGTTATGACTTTGCTGCGGCCATTCAACTGTTGGCCCGTGGCTTGATTGCAAACCGCGATTGGATTGAGTTGCGGCCGTTGTCGGACGGTGCACAAAGTTTCCAGGATATTCACGACGGTAACGCGCCGCCGAAGATTATCCTCACCATGTGACACGCGCCTTTATCCACGGTTGCCGGGACAGTGACAGGCTTCCTTCAACACGATGAAGGGAGAAATCATGTTCGATAAAGACACGGTGGCTGCGGTTGAAGACACGGCCAAATGGCTGGGTGTGCCGCTGGCGGCATTGCTTGCGGTGGCGGAGGTGGAATCAAGCGGTCGGGTTGGCGTCGTCATCAAGGGCCGGCTGGAACCGTTGATCCGGTTTGAGGGGCATTACTTTCACCGGCTTTTGGCGGGTGATGAACGGGCCCGCGCGGTCACCGCCGGCCTGGCCAGTCCCAAGCCACGACGGGTGCGCAACCCGCGGCGTCAGATCGACCGTTGGAAACTGCTCGACAAAGCCATTGCGATCAACCGGGAGGCGGCGCTTTCATCCTGCTCTTGGGGTATCGGTCAGGTCATGGGCTCCCATTGGCGACGGCTGGGCTATGACAGCGTCGATGCGATGGTAGAAACCGCACGCGCCGGCGCCGCCGGGCAAGTGCAACTCATGGCGCGTTACATTGCCCACGCAAAACTCGAAAATGCGCTGCGCTTGCAGGATTGGGCGACATTCGCCCGCCGCTATAACGGTCCGGCCTATGCCCAAAACCGGTATGACGTAAAAATGGCGCAGGCCTATGATCGATGGGTAGAGGCGCTGTCGGAACCGGTCTTGCCCCGCTCCACGGAGGCCGAGGTCAACGCGACCGAAGGAAGCCTGATGTTTGGTGCGCGGGGGGAGGACGTGAAGGGCCTTCAACGGGCGCTGTCCCGGGCGGGCTATGTTTTGGTGGTGGATGGTCTGTTTGGTCTGGTGACGGACCGGGTGGTGCGGCAGTTCCAGCGGGATCATCTCTTGGTGGTCAATGGAATCGCAGGTCAAGCGGAACGCGATTTGCTGTCCATGGTGCCCAACTCCCCCGGGCGGGCATTTCGGCTCTTGAACGCTGGCTTGCCGGAGTTTTTGCGCTCCGCCTCGCTTAAACAGCGTTTTGCCCAGCCGGGTGCTCAAGCGCGGGCGCTCTTGGATTGCATTTCCAGGCGCATCGCCTAACGTTCCGCCAAACTCCTTCAGGCGTGATGTGCAGGCGCGATGAAATCCAAACAAACTCGAATCCGAGAGATCATGGGTCTTGCGCCCGTGATCCCGGTCTTGCGGTTTGAAACCGTAGACGATGCGGTCAACACCTCCCGTGCGTTGGTGGCGGGGGGATTGCCCGTCATAGAAATCACGCTGCGGTCCGATGTGGCGCTTGATTGCATCATGGCGGTGGCCGATGCGGTGGACGGCGCGATTGTTGGGGCTGGAACGGTTCTGAACGGGCGCATGATGGTGGACTGTATGGAAGCGGGTTCGCAGTTTTTTGTTTCCCCTGGCTCCACACAGGATTTGATCGAAAGCGCGGCGAAAACAGATATCCCTCTGCTGCCGGGGGTCTCCACCCCCAGCGAAGCGATGGGGATGATGGGGGAAGGATATGAGAACCTCAAATTCTTCCCCGCGGAGCAGGCGGGTGGAGCCGCCTACCTGAAGTCCATCGCGCCCGTTCTGTCTGGCCTTACATTTTGCCCCACCGGCGGACTGACTGCGGACAAAGCGCCGACGTATCTTTCCCTCCCCAACGTTGCCTGCGTGGGCGGCTCGTGGGTTGCGCCGTCCGATCTGATCGCGGCCAAAGACTGGGATGGGATTTCGGAATTGGCGGCAAAGGCAGCAAAGCTGGGAAGCTGATGTCCCATTTGGGGTTTGTCACCGGTTGGTTTTCTTTTGACAAGGCGCGCCTAGGCGGCACGCGCCGCGTGGCCCGTGCGCTTGGGTTCGCTTTTCTAGCCCTGTTGGGGGCGACCTCAGCAGGGGCACACGCGCGAGAGCGCATTACGGTTTTTGCCCCCTCCAGCATGACCGACATGCTTACGGCGGCGAAAAAAGCCTTTGAAGCGGAAACGGGGGGCACGGTCGTGTTTTCCTTCGCTGCTTCCTCCAAGCTCGCGCGGCAGGTTTTGGCTGGCGCACCGGCTGATCTGTTCATTTCCGCCCATCCCGATTGGTCTGCTGAACTCGTCAAACGCGGGATTGTGTCGGCCGACGCTGTGGCTCCCATTGCTGGAAACCGTCTTGTGCTTGCCGTTCGTCATGGGCCCAAAAGCGAGGGAATTGAAAACGGGGGGAATGAAAAAACGGATGTGCCGTTTGATTTGCTGCGCCAAGGCCGTTTCGCCATGGGAGACCCGGTGAGCGTGCCGGCAGGTCAATATGCCAAGGAGGCTCTCCAAGCGGTCGGCCTTTGGGACGGTGTGAAAGACAACGCCGTTTATGGAGAAAATGTCCGCGTTGCGCTTTTCCGATTGGCGCAGGGAGCGGTCTCCGCGGCCATTGTTTATGAAAGCGATGTGGTGATCGAACCGCGCGCTCGAATTGCGTTTACGTTCGAACCCAAAACCCACAGCGCCATCCGGTATTGGGCCGCCACGCTGCCGGAAGTATCCCCAAACCGAGCCGAAACCGCGCAAAGGTTCCTGACGTTTCTGCGGGACAAAAGTGGCGCGGCCCTGCTGAAGCGGTATGGCTTTTCAGATTTTGTCACGGTGCAACCATGAGCCAGGATGCGGTGTTCGCCATTGTCTTGCTGTCCGTTCAGGTGGCGCTGGTGGCCACTTTGGTGTCTCTTCCCTTTGCGCTGCTGGCGGCAAAGGCCCTGGCCCGTCCCAATCTTTTTGGCCGGTCAATTTTGAGCGCGTTGGTTCACCTGCCCTTGGTTCTGCCGCCGGTGGTGACGGGGTATGTTTTGCTTATCACCTTTGGCCGAAGCGGTCCGGTGGGCAGCGCACTGGCCGCGCTGGGAATGGACATCAGCTTTTCGTGGGTGGGGGCGGCATTGGCGGCTGGTATCATGGCCTTTCCTCTTTTCGTCCGCCCCATTCGCCTCGCCTTTGAAGCCCAGGATCCCAAGCTCGATGAACTCGCCCAGACCTTGGGCGCGTCTCGGCTGAAACGGCTATTGACCCTCACGCTCCCTTTGGCGTGGCCGGGCATTCTAGCCGGGGCTGTGCTGGCCTTTGCTAAAGCGCTGGGGGAATTTGGCGCAACGATCACGTTTGTTTCCAACATCCCGGGCGAAACACAAACGCTCTCACTCGCCATCTACTCCTTCCTGCAAACCCCGTCGGGGGAATCGGTTGCGCTGACCCTGATTGCCATTTCCATTGCGCTGTCGTTTGCCGCCATCTTGGTCTCCGAAATTGTGCTCGGGCGGATCGAACGAAAGCGGAGGGGGTGAGCCGGTGTTGGAGGTTTCGATTTCGGGAAAAGTGGGCGCGTTTTCCATTGATGCGCAGCTTGAAGCTGGGCTCGGCGTGACCGCGCTTTTTGGCCCGTCCGGGGCCGGAAAATCCACGGTGCTGCGAGCGATTGCCGGACTGTGGACGCCTGAATCCGGGACCATTCGCGTCGGCGAGCGTACGCTGCTGGACAGCGAGCAGGGCATTGATGTGCCCGTGCGCAAGCGGCGTGTGGGGGTGGTCTTTCAGGAGCCGGGGCTCTTTCCCCACTACACGGTGCGCAAAAATCTGGCCTATGGCTATCGGGGCAAAAGTAAGAGTGAAGCGTGGGATCGAATTGTGGCCCTGCTTGATCTTGCGCCCCACCTGGAGCGGATGCCTCGCACGCTGTCTGGAGGTGAGATGCAACGGGTTGCGCTGGGCCGGGCGTTGTTGAGTGATCCCTCGATCTTGCTGCTGGACGAACCTCTCACGGGCCTGGATGAAGGGCGGCGTGAGCAACTTTTACCCTTTCTGGAGCGCTTGCGGGACGAGGCGACCGTGCCCATCGTTTATGTCAGCCACCACCGCGAAGAGATCGTGCGCTTGGCGGACCTCGTGTTTTTGATGTCCGACGGACGCGTCACAGACGAGCT
Organism: Pseudomonadota bacterium; assembly: GCA_038530365.1. Classification (GTDB taxonomy): domain Bacteria; phylum Pseudomonadota; class Alphaproteobacteria; order Rhizobiales; family Rhizobiaceae; genus Pseudahrensia. The sequence goes on from JBCBCT010000047.1 coordinate 13,674, forward strand.
CACACCGAACGAATTGCGAAGGCTGTCGTTTGCCCAAACGCCGGATGCCACAGCCGATGGAGCCAACTTATGAGACCGGCCCTGCGCTTCGCGATGCTTGCACTTTCGGTTCTCGCAGCGTTGGGCATGATTTCCGCGGCCCATGCGCGGTGCCAAACGGGCGAGGTGAAGCTGCGGTTCGCTCAAGGTGCTGATCAACAAGAAGCGGCAGGGCAATCTGTGCGGGGGCGCCTTGCGCGGCTCTTGTCCTCCACCATCAATGCCGAGCTTCAGGGCCGCGCCTGTGTTGAAATCCTCAAAGATGCGACGCGCTATGATGGGCTTTTGGTGGTAAATGCCCTCACCGGCAATGAGGCGGACCTGGCGGCGATTGATCTTGCCAATCTTGCAGCTTTAGAGCCGGGTTTTCAGGTGCTTGGTTTGCCCCTCGCGTTTCGCAATCTGCGGGCTGTCGATCGATTTGCCGTGTCCCCGCCCATGAAAGCACTTTCAGCGTCGATCAAGAAAGCCGGGCTTCTCGGGCTGGGCGTTGTCCATGGTGGCTTTTTTCAGTTGAGCGGGAAACGACCGGTGATCAATCCGTCGGATGTTTTGGGACTGCGGTTTCGCCGTGCCTCCGGCGATGCTTCCGGTCTTGGCAACGCGCTGCGTACGGTGGCGCAAACGGTCGCTGACGCTGACCTCGTGGCGGCCATGGGCGATGGGCGGGTCGAGGTGCAATCCAACACATGGGTCGCTTTGGGCCGCGGCCAACATGGAAAAATCCACGATGGGGTGACCGTCACCAATCACGCCTATTTCGGCACGCTGCTGACGGTTTCCGAACGTTTTTGGGATGCCCAGTCGCCGAACCTGCGGCGCGATTTGATGGGGATTTTTGACCGTCTCGTGCGCCAAACGAATTTTGAAACAGCCCGCCGTGAACGGGCTGCAAAGCGCTTCGTTGTGCGAAGCGGCGTGCCGGTGCGTGCGCTCACCCGCGCGCAGCGGCTGCGGTGGCGGGCAGCGGTGCAATCGGTTTGGGATGTGTTTCAAGCGCCCAACAAGGAAGCCCTTTTGACCGCCGTCGAGCTGGCGAACCGAGGCCCCTAGGTGCTCGTTCTTAATCGGGCGACTTTTCGTTTAGAAACGTGTCCAGCCGATCCATGGCGCGGGCGATGTTTTCTGCCGAGTTTGCGTAGGACAAACGCAAATATCCTTCCCCTAAAATGCCGAAATCCGGGCCGCCAATCGCCGCAACGCCGGTCTCCTCCAGCAAAGCGGACGCCAGCGCCTTGGCCCTCCAACCCGTGTTTTTGATGTTTGGGAAGGCGTAAAACGCACCCTTGGGCATAACGCAGCTCACACCGGGTAGCGCATTGGCCCGGTCAACGATCAATTGCCGACGCCGATCAAAGGCTGTCATCATGTCAGACACCGCATCCTGCGGTCCTTCGATGGCGGCCAGGCCGGCAAACTGCGAGGGGGCATTCACACAGGACCACGCGTTGACGGCAAGTTTGCGCACGCTGTCGTAAAGCGCGTCGGGCCAGATCGACCACCCCATGCGCCACCCGGTCATGGCCCAGGTTTTTGACCAACCGTTGAGAACGATTAGTCGGTCGCGGATTTCAGGAAACGTGAGCAGCGAGGTGTGCTCAGCGTCGTCATAGGTCATCACGTCATAAATTTCGTCGGATAAAATTGCCGCCTTGGGAAACTGCTCTAAACCGGCGACCAGTTTTTCGATCTCGGCTCGCGGTGTGACGCCGCCGGTGGGATTTGCGGGTGAATTGAGGATGATCAGCGCGGTGTTTTCAGTGACCAAGGAAAGCGCCTCTTCGCCCGAAAACGCAAAGCCGTTTTCCTCCCGCATGGGGATCGGTACGGGATTTGCGCCCGTAAATTCGATCATCGAGCGATAGATCGGAAAGCCAGGGTCGGGGTAGAGAATGTCCTTTCCCGGTTCCCCCAACATGAGAATCGCTGCAAACATCGTGACCTTGCCACCGGGCATGATGCAGACCCGTTCGGGGGAAATTTCTACGCCGGTTGTGTCCAGCGTGCGCGCCGCCACCGCTTCGCGCAGGGGCAAAATGCCGGTTGCCGGTGTATAGCCATGGTGGCCGTCCTGCAGGGCTTTGATGGCGGCTTCTACGATGTGGGGTGGGGTGGGAAAGTCCGGCTGCCCGATGCCCAAATTGATGATGTCTTTTCCTTGTGTCGCCAAGGTTGTGGCGCGGGCGAGGACGGCGAAGGCGTTTTCTTCACCGATGCGATGAAATGCGGATATGGGGGATAAGGTCACGGCTTTGGGGCGCGGTTGGTTTTTCGATTGGACTTTGCGTTGTCTATACACAAAAAAGGGGCGCGCGTTCCCGATAGGATGAACTTTTTTCTATGCGTGATCTGACCCATTTTGAGGGATGTCAACGCCCCGAGCGGCGCATCCTGGAAGGCCAATGGTGCCGTTTGGAACCGCTTACGGCGGACCACCAGGAGGGACTGTTTGCGGTAGCGACCGCGCCGGATGCCGAGGCGCGGTTTCGCTGGCTTTTTGAAACGCGGCCCGCCGATAGCGAAGCGTTTGGGACGTGGTTTGACGGAGCTGTTCGCAGCGATGATCCGCTGTTTTTTGCCGTCATCGATAAACGCACCCATCGGGTGGAAGGGCGTCAAACCCTGATGCGGATCGAACCTACCCACGGCGTGATCGAAATTGGCAACATCCATTGGGGAGCCAACATTGCGCGATCACCGGTGACGACCGAGGCGTTTTTCTTGTTTGCCGACTATGTTTTCAGCACGTTGGGCTACCGGCGGTTTGAGTGGAAATGCAACAATCGCAATGGCCCTTCGAAGCGGGCTGCAGAGCGGTTTGGCATGACCTTTGAGGGCGTGTTTCGACAGGCGCTGGTGGTGAAGGGGGAAAATCGCGATACGGCGTGGTATTCACTCCTTGATCACGAATGGCTTGCGCTGAAACCGGCGTTTGAAGCCTGGCTTTCCGCCGATAATTTTGATGTCGACGGTGGGCAGAAAAAGACATTCAAACAAGTCCGGGGAGGATAGGGCATGGCACGTTTGCAGGGAAAGACGGCGCTGGTCACAGCGGCAGGGCAGGGGATTGGTCGCGCGATTGCCGAGCACTTCGCGCGGGAAGGGGCAGCCGTGATCGCTACAGATCTAGATGCTGAGAAACTGGCGGGACTTGAGGGCGCTCGTCTCGAGGCTTTGGACGTGCGCAGCACTGCGGCTGTGGAAGCGCTGGCCGCTGACGTCACCGCTAAGGTGGGGGGCGTTGATATTATCGCCAATGTTGCAGGCTTTGTGCACCATGGTTCGGTGCTGGAATGCTCCGAGGAAGACTGGGATTTTTCCTTCGATCTCAACGTGAAAAGCATGCACCGCGTGATCCGCGCTTTCCTGCCAGCCATGTTGCAGCGCGGCGGCGGATCGATCGTCAATTTGTCGTCGGGGGCATCGTCCATCAAAGGCGCGCCCAACCGCTACGTGTACGGCACGACGAAAGCTGCGGTGATTGGGCTGACAAAATCAGTCGCCGTTGATTTCATCAAGCAAGGCGTACGCTGCAATGCGATCTGTCCCGGCACGGTGCGCTCGCCGTCGTGGGAAGATCGCGTGGCGGAACTCGGGAAAGAGGTTGGTAGCACGCAAAAGGCCATGGACATGTTCGTATCCCGCCAACCTATGGGGCGCGTGGGCGAGGCGGACGAAATTGCAGCCCTTGCCGTTTATTTTGCCAGTGATGAAAGTGCTTTCACCACCGGGGTTGCCATGCCCATCGATGGCGGCTGGACCCTGTAAGATCGGAGGGGTGGGATGAAAATTCTGGTTCTTGGCGCAGCCGGTATGATCGGCCGCAAACTGATCGATCGCCTGCTGCTGGAGGGTACGCTGGACGGCAAGACGATCGCGGCCATCCACGCCTTCGATGTGGTGGCCGCCCCTCGCCATGATGTGGGCGGGATCGCTTTTACCACCTCGGCTGGGGACGTGAGCAACCAGGCTACGGTGGAGGCTTTGGTGGCGGACAGGCCCGATGTCATTTTTCATCTCGCCGCCATCGTGTCCGGGGAAGCGGAAGCCGACTTTGACAAGGGTTACCGGATCAATTTTGACGGCACGCGTTTCCTATTCGACGCCATTGTCGCGTGTGAAGACTATGTGCCCCGGGTGGTCTATGCGTCTTCGATTGCCGTTTTTGGTGCGCCGTTTCCTGATGCCATTGACGACAGCTACCACCTCACGCCGCTCACCTCCTACGGGACGCAAAAGGCGATTGGTGAGTTGTTGTTGGCAGACCTCACCCGCAAAGGGCACATGGATGGGGTCGGCATTCGATTTCCCACCATCGTTGTAAGGCCCGGCAAGCCGAACAATGCCGCTTCCGGGTTTTTCTCCAACATTATCCGTGAGCCGCTGGTGGGGCTGCCTGCCGTTTTGCCCGTATCCCGCGATGTGATGCATTGGATGGCCAGCCCCCGATCCGCTGTCGGGTTTTGCTTGCGCGCCGCGGCCATCGATGGCGCAGAGGTCGGCCCTCACCGCAACCTATCCATGCCCGGTCTCGCAATTACCGTGGGCGATATGCTGGCTGCGCTGGGCAACGTTGCCGGTGGCAAGGCTCTCGCGTTGATTGATGAAACGCCAGATCCGGCCATCGAAGCCATCGTCGCCAACTGGCCGCAGAACTTCAATGTGCACCGTGCGCGTGATCTTGGCTTCGTCGCGGAAGAGCGGTTTGAAGATGTGATCCAGGTCCATATCGACGATGAACTCGGCGGCAGCCTCCCAGGGTAGCGGCACCAGCCCCTTTGAGACGCCGCCCTTCGAGACGCCGTGGATGACGGCTCCTCAGGATGAGGGGTGGGGGTTTCTTTGGCTTTGGGGATTGGGGCGTGGTTTTGTTTTGGATGCTGGCGATACCAAAGCGCCGACTTGCACTGACAAACACCGACTTAACTTGGCGGCCCAAACCCCAATCCTCATCCTGAGGAGCCATCGCAGATGGCGTCTCGAAGGAAGGCCCCGGGCTTCTCGCCCTAACCGTCCGCTGGGATAGCGATGTGCATGTCCAGCACGGTGATTTGCAGGCTGTAGGCATCCCACAGAGGTTTAAGGGCGTTGACCAAGGCATGGGCCTTGGCTTCGTCGACGATCGCTACCAAGAAAACCACGCTGCCCGCGCCGCCGGTGACTTGATCGTCGGTCCAAACGCCTGTTTCGCGCACGCCGCCCAGGGTGGACAGGATGTCCATATCGGTGATGCCGGCATCAATGGCCACCTCGCGCACGCGGCGCAGGAGCGGTTTGTCGGTGCGGATGACGACTTGTTTTTTTGCGACCAGTTTCACAGCACACCTGCCAAGGTTTGGGCCATCCACCGATAAAGGGAGATGCCGATGAGAACATTGAACGGGAAGGTGACGGCCAGCGACATGACCAGATAAAGCCCGGCATCCGCTTTTGGCAGCGCAAGGCGCATGGCGGCGGGCACGGCGATGTAGGATGCGCTGGCGGCCAGGATGGCCATGGCCACGGTGTTGCCGATGCTGAAATCAAACAGTGTGCAGATGAGTGTCGCCATGAAGCCGTTGATGATCGGCATGATGATCGCCAGGGCCGTGAGGCGGAAGGTCAGCGATTTCGACTGACGCAGTTTCCGCGCGGCCACCAACCCCATGTCCATCAGGAACAGGCAAAGCAGGCCTGTAAAGCCGGTCTCGAAGACGGGGGTGATGGGCTTGAAGCCATCGGGGCCGATGATCAGGCCGATGACGAAGCTGCCCATGAGGAGAACAACGGACCCGTTGAGCAAGGTTTCGCGGATGAGTTCTGAATTGTCGCGAAGACCGATATTCCCGCCCTTGCTTTGGGCAGCTTGGCCGCTTTGGGCGAGGACCAGGCCGATGATGATGGCTGGTGTTTCCATCAGAGCGAGTACGGCGATCATGTAGCCGTCGTGGGGTGTGCCCGCGTCGGAGAGGATTTGGCTGCCGGTGACAAATGTGACAACACTCACCGAACCGTAGTGGGCAGCCACCGCAGCGGCGTTGATTTCGCTGAGTTTGCCAAAGCCCTTCAGGGTGAAAAACGCGCCCACCGGGATGAGGCAGGACAGAACAAGGCCGATGATGGCTGCCGTCACTAGGTCCGCCGTGAAGCCGGCCTGGGCGACCTGCGTTCCGCCTTTGAGGCCGATGGCACACATGAGGTAGATCGACAGCGCCTTGGACAGCGGCTCGGGGATCGAAAGATCAGACCGCACAAAGGCGGCCAACGCACCCAGAATGAAAAATAAAATTACGGGGGAGAAGAGCGTTTCCAAAGAGGGACATCTCCGAGGCGTCAGGGCGTCGTGCGCGGTTTGCCGTGCCTGTCATAGCGTGCGCCGAAAGGCAAATTTTTGCGTGGTCTCGTTGGGGGTTCTCCGCATAGATATTCCACCCATGCGATATTTGAAGAGCACCCTCATCTGGGCGCCCCCGGTGGCACGAAAAGTGCCGAACTTTTGATTGATTGAAAAAATCTTGACAAAACTAGTTTTATAGTTACGTTGTTCGTCATGACCGATCTCGCAAACACCCAAACCGTCGCCGTTGCGCTGTCTGCCCTGGGGCATGAGGCGCGACTTTCCGTTTTCCGCCTACTCGTTCGGGCGGGGGAGCATGGCCTGAATGTGGGGGAGATCGGGGCGCATCTCGATATTCCAGCCTCCACTCTTGCCCACCATCTGCGTGCCCTCGTGCAAGCTGGCCTGGTGGTTCAGGAGCGGCAGGGTCGGGAGATCGTCAACCGACCGGATTTTGAAGCGATGCGCGCCGCCTTGTCTTTTTTAACTGATGAATGCTGCGCCGGGGTCACGCTGACCGCCGATGCCGCCTAAGGGAGGTCTGCTATGACCGAATTGGTGCTGAAAGCTGGCAACAGCGGTCTTCAATGGGCCCGGTTTGTCTGGACCGACCATCGCGTTTGGCTGGTGACCGCGGTGATCATGCTGGCAACATTTCTGTTTGCGCCTGCCCAAGGGTGGACAAGCGTAACGTTTGTGGTGACGGCACTGATCAACACGGCACCGTTTCTCATTTTGTCCATCGCTGTGGCGGCCTTTGCCGGGGCCAGCGGCGCGGACAGCGTCATTTCCAAGATTTTTGTGGGCTCTCCTTTGGTGATGATTTTCGTTGCCGCTGCCTTCGGCGGTCTGTCGCCGTTTTGCTCCTGCGGCGTCATTCCGCTCATCGCGGCGCTGCTCGCTATGGGGGTTCCGCTTTCTGCGGTGATGGCGTTTTGGCTGGCCTCGCCCGTGATTGACCCATCCATGTTTGTCCTGACCGCCGGGGTTTTGGGCACGGAGTTCGCCATCGCAAAAACGCTGACCGCTGTGGCGCTTGGTTTGTTTGGTGGCTACACGACCCACGCTTTGATGAAGGCCGGTTATTTCGCCAACCCCACGCGGCCCGGTGTGGGCAATGGCGGTTGCTGCGCATCTTCTGTGCGCAATCCCAAGGCCATCGAATGGGCCTTTTGGCGGGATGATGCCCGGCGGGAGAAATTCGCAAAATCGGCCCTGTCCACCACGGAGTTTCTTCTGAAATGGCTCGTCTTGGCCTTCCTGCTGGAAAGCCTGATGCTGGCCTATGTGCCGGCCGAGTGGATCAGCGGGTTGCTGGGTGGTTCAGGTGTGCAGCCCATCGTGACCGCAACTTTGGTCGGCGTGCCGGCTTACCTGAACGGCTATGCGGCGCTTCCCTTGGTTTCAGGTCTGGTGGAACAGGGCATGGCCCCCGGTGCAGGCCTCGCGTTCCTGGTTGCAGGCGGCGTCACGTCCTTGCCAGCCGCCATCGCCGTCTTCGCCCTGGTTAAGCGCCCTGTCTTCGCGCTTTATATCGCATTTGCGCTCAGTGGCTCACTGGCGAGTGGCCTGCTCTACCAAGCCTGGGTTGGGTAGAGGCCGCGTGTTGCCCCTTCGATGGGGTTAGCTCTGGTCGACCACAAACCGGCAGGCCGCTTCGCCACAACTGCAACAGGCGATCTCCCGGGCGTGAAACGGACGCGCTAGCAGGGTGGAATACAGTGTTTCAAAAACCGCTCTGTGCCAATGGCAGCTTGGGTGTGGGGCGCACCGCCCCCGGGCAATTGGATTGTTCCAAATCGCAAACTCAACCCTGTGGCTCGCAAACGGTTGAATGTGTGCCGTGAGACGGCCGGTCCCGCAAAAAGTCCAGGCGTGACGTTGAATGGCCTTGGTCAATTGAGCCACGGCAAGCGGCGTTGGCAGATAGCGAAGCAACGTCCGCGCTGGAGGTGGGATCCGGTTCTCAATGATGTAGTGGGCTGTGCCAACCCCCGCTTCCGTTGCGATTGTAGCGGCCAGTTTGGGATGCGCATCAAGCAGAGCCGCATGGGCACGGACCACGTGCTGTTGTGGTATCATCTCTTCGCCGGTTGGCAGAGGAATGCCGGCAGCCTCCAAAAGGTTTGGATTGGCACGGTCGCCGATGTGGTGGCTCAACGGGGCGTCCAGTTGGAGGATCGCGTTTGGCCCGATGCGGTCTCGGTTGCCGCTGCCAATGGATGGGACAGGCCGAGTTGCTCTAAGCGTGCTCATGGTCCGTCATCTGCTCCGTTCCACCACCGCACGTCTTTGCTGTAGCCTGCTGGGCGTTTCGTTCTTCGGCACGCTCTTTGCCCTGTTTGCGGAGCGCTTCGCGTCGTTCAGCGGCCTTTGCTGCGCGGTCGGCAGCCGCTTCCCAATCCGCCGTTTGCGCTTCGGCGATGGTTCGGGTTTCGTCGAAATCAAAATTGACCGTGTTTTTGGTTTGCGGACCCCAATAGCCAGCCTTGCCCAGGTCATAGAACGTGCGGCCCACTCCGGCTTTCAGGAACGCCTTTAGACATCCCAGGAGATAGCGCCGTCGGTAGCCGGTTCCGCGCCATGGATAGTGAAACAGCGCTTTTCGCATGTAGAAGCGGCGATAGTTTTTCATCACGCCATCCAGCAATTCACCCCGGGTGAGCGCCGCTGGTTTCATGATCGGGGTGACGAAGTTGTACTTGGAGAAATCGTAGATCTCGACCTGATCCTTGAGTTCCTGAAACAGGGGCGTGAACGTCCACGGCGTATACATCGACCAATTGGCGAGGTCGGGCTGCCAGTCCCAAGCCATCTGGAATGTCTCTTCCAGCGTTTCCTCCGTCTCGTTGTCTAGGCCGACAATGAATTGCGCTTCGGTGAAAATGTCGGCTTCGCGCAGCAGGCGGATGGCTTCCTTGTTCTCCTCAACCTTCGTCTCCTTGTTGAAGAGATCAAGTTTGAGTTGGGCTGCCGCTTCGGTGCCAAGGGAAACGTGGACGAGGCCTGCCTTTCGGTAGAGGCCCAAAAGCTCGCGGTCGCGGTAAATATCGGTGACGCGGGTGTTGATGCCCCACTGCACTTTGTCGGGCAGGCCGCGTTTGATCAGCTCTTCACAAAATTGGATGAACTTCTTGCGGTTAATGGTGGGCTCTTCATCGGCCAAAATGAAAAAACCGACATCGTGTTCGTTCACCAGCTTTTCAATCTCATCGACCACCTTAATGGGATCGCGGACGCGGTAGTCCCGCCAGAACTTCCACTGCGAACAAAACGAACAGGTGAACGGACAGCCACGGGCCATGTTGGGGATGGCGACGCGTTTCCCAAGGGGAATATAGATATATTTCTCCCACTCCAGCAAGGACCAGTCCGGCTCGATCGCTTCCAGATCTTTCACGGTCGGGGCGGCCTGGGTGGCGATGATTTTTTGATCATCGATGAAGGCCAAGCCTTTGATGGCCACCATCGGTCTCACCCTGTTCCTCCAAGGTGCAGGTGAGACGATTTTTGGTGGTGAGCCCCAAGCCAT
>JBCBCT010000048.1:0-20053 GCA_038530365.1 Pseudomonadota bacterium
TGATTTCTATCGCCCTTCTGACAACCGTCGAACTGCTCCGACGTCGCTCCGAGCGGTTGCGTGGGATGTCACCGGGTTAGGCCTCTTGGCGACCGCCGTCTTTGCGAGCGTTGGCTCGTGGCAAGCCCGAACTTAGAACGTTAGCTAGACCCGCAAGCCATCCCCGTCGAACAGCATCGCGCGGGTCGGGTCTATGCCCACCTCGGCAACTTGCCCGTCGCGCACGCTGCTGTGGCCCTTTTGCTCCACCGTCAGCGGCTCTCCACCGCCGATGTTGAGATAGAGATAGGACACGCCGCCCAACTGCTCCACGACGGTTGTGGGGGCCTTAAAGGTGAACTGGCTTTCCGCCGCCGAAACGAAGTGTTCCGGCCGCAGACCAATCTGCACCGCTTCGCCCACCTTCGGGCTTCGATCTCTCGTTTTTACCGTCAAGACGAGATCACCCAGGGCGGGAACCGTCACACTTGCGCTGTCGGCGTCCGCTGTTGTGACCGTGCAATCGAGAAAATTCATCCGGGGTGAACCGATAAAGCCGCCAACAAATGCGTTATCAGGGTTGTCATAAAGGTCCAGCGGCGATCCAAATTGCTCGACCCGGCCAGCGCGCAAAACAACAATCTTGTCGGCCAGCGTCATGGCTTCGGTTTGATCATGGGTGACGTAGATCATCGTTGATCCCAGATCATTGTGCAGCTTTGCGATCTCCAGACGCATTTGCACCCGCAGTTCCGCGTCCAAATTTGACAACGGTTCGTCAAATAAGAAGACGTCCGGTTCACGGACGATGGCCCGGCCGATGGCGACACGCTGGCGCTGGCCGCCGGACATCGCCTTGGGCTTGCGGCTCAACAGAGGTTCGAGTTCCAAAATTTGGGCCGCTCTTTGAACCCGGCGTTCAATGTCCGCTTTGTCGTGGCCGGTCATTTTCAAGCCGAAGGCCATGTTGTCGTAGACCGTCATGTGCGGGTAAAGCGCGTAGGATTGAAACACCATGGCCACGCCCCGGGCGGAGGGTTCGACATGGGTCACGTCGCGGCCACCAATGGCGATCTGGCCATCGGACGTGTCCTCTAAGCCCGACACCAGCCGCAAAAGGGTCGATTTTCCACAACCGGAAGGGCCCACGAACACGACGAATTCGCCGTCTTGAATATCCAGATCAACCCCGTGAATAACGTCCACATCCCCAAACGATTTTTTCACCTGCTGCAAGACAACGCCGGACATTTGTTTTTACTCCCGATGACGCGGCCCGAGGCGCGCGTCGGTTTCTATTTCGATATTTTTTGCGGTTTCACGCACCAGTTCCCCAAAGCGTGCGATCTGCTCCGGCCCCATGCGATAGGCGGGGCCGGTGACGGACAAACCAGCCACCCCTTCCCCCTCAGGGTGCTGAATGGAAGCCGCCACACAGACGATCCCGGGCTCATGCTCCTCGCGATCATAGGCGAGGCCTGTACGCGCAATGTGGTCCACCTCCGCCAGCAAGGCTTCCGCTGAAACCAGGGTAGAAGGCGTGTGGCGCGTGTAGTGCATGCGCTCGGCTCGGTCAGCACGATCATGCAAGGACAGCCGCGCCAACATGGCTTTCCCGACACCGGTGCAGAACAGCGGCGAAGCGTTGCCCACCTGGCTGTGCATGCGCACCGTTTGGCGCGATTCGACCTTATCGAGATAAACAACCTCCAGGCCGTTCAAAACGCCCAAATGGACCGTTTCCCCCGTCGCTTCGTGCAAGCGCAGCAGATGCGGGGCGGCCACCGACCGCAGCGAATTGCGCGACCACGCCCGGGCAGCCAGTTTCAAGAGCCGGAGGCCGGGGACGTAGGCGTGGTTTTCATCCGCCGTCACCAACCCTTCCGCAGCGAGGTTGGAAATCTGGCGGTGCAGCGTTCCCCGCGGTTGGTCGAGCCGGTTCAAAATATCGGTGAAACGCATTGGACGGTCAGCGGAAGCGATCACATCAAGCACTTCAAGGGCTTTGCCCAGTGTTCCGGTGGAAATGTTTGTGTCGGAAACGGCGTCTTGGGACTTCGGGTTTGAGCGCTGATCGGGTGGAACGGACCGGGCGGTGTCGCGGTGGCGCGCGGACGGGTGCTGTGGGTTTTGATCTTCACCCCCAACCCTGTCGGCTTGGCTTGCCTTAGGCCTCGCGCCCACGTTCCTTCTCCTCCCCCAGCTCGATTTAGGTTCGGCTGTTGCCCGAGCTTTGATCAGAGCCCTTTACCAAGCATGGACCGATCCTGATCCGAGCCTAATCCGGGCCTAGACCGAGCTTGCACCGAGCCTTTGCCTAACTGTGGCCCAGGTCAGCAGCCCGTTCTTCCAGACACCCCGCACAGCGGGCGCAAAGGAGCGGTCTCTCCGGCTTGACACGGGCAAACGCTATCCGCTTAATTCAACATAGTCAAACACGGTTCCATTTAATGGAATTATGTTTGTCTTGGGAGGACGACAGCGTCGGTCGATTGGGTAGCCCTTGGTGACAGGGGTTGCGCGCGGCGCGCGGTCTCTCAAACGCATTTGACACACTCGCCAGCAAACCGGCGTCACGCGGACGTCGATTGGCCCGTTCGCTCACACGTTCGACGCCCCGTTTGTTGACATGTTTAAGCGGATCATCCGGCGAGCGGATGGCCATATTGGGAGGACACACCATGAAGAAGGCGCTCATCAGAGCAACAGCTGCGCTGGGTGCGGCGGCACTTTTTGCCACCACAGCCATCGCAAGCGAACTCGTCATCACGTTTGACGATCTTAATGCGGACAAAAAAGCGGCCTATGAAGCCGCCGTCGACGCATTCAAAAAAGCCAACCCGGACATCAAAGTCACCGCCAACAATGGCGACCGTGAGGCCCACAAAAACACCATCCGCAACGCGCTGCTCAACGATGCGCCGGACGTGATCACATGGTACCCGGGCAACCGGATGGGTCCGTTTGTGGATGCCGGTCTGTTTGCCGACATCTCAGACCTCTGGGCGTCTGATGCAAACCTCAAAGACAAATTCAACGCCATCAAGCCCACCATGTCACGCGGTGGCAAGCAGTGGGGCGTGCCCTATTCCTACTATCAGTGGGGCGTCTATTACCGCAAAGACATCTACGACAAGCTCGGCCTCAAAGAGCCCAAAACGTGGGATGAGCTGCTGGCCAATTGCGACGCTTTGAAGGGCGCCGGCGTCACACCGTTCACCATTGGTACCAAATTCCTTTGGACCGCGGCGGGCGTCTTTGACTACCTCAACCTGCGCACAAACGGCTATCAGGTGCACAATGATCTGACCGCAGGAAAGATCAAATACACCGACCCGCGCATCCGTGCGACGTTTGCCAACTGGAAGACCATGTTGGAGCGCTGCACCTTCGTGAAAACCCACGCGACCATGTCCTGGCAGGACGCCATCGCTCCGTTCGCCAAGGGCGATGCCGCGATGTATGTGATGGGCAACTTCTCCGTGGGCCAATACAAAGCTGCCGGTTTGACAGACGCACAAATTGACTTCTTCCAGTTCCCGGAAATCACCCCCGGTGTGCCACGCGCGGAAGAAGCACCAGCGGATGCCTTCTTCATCCCCGCCAAAGCGAAAAATATGGAAAACGCCAAGAAATTCCTCGCGTTCATCGCAACGCCGGAAATTCAGGGCACCTGGAACAAGGCCATCGGTCAGCTGCCGCCAAACTCCGCCGCGGAAATCAACAAGGACGACAAGTTCATTGTTGAAGGCATGGCAACACTGTCCACCGCCGCAGGCCTTGCACAGTTTTATGACCGCGACGCACCGGCGGCCATGGCAAAAGCCGGCATGGAAGGCTTCCAGCAGTTTATGCTCGATCCGTCCAAACTGGATGAGATCCTGGCGAACCTCGATAAGGTGCAAGCCGAAGTCTACTAAGGCAAACGAAGACATGGAGGTCCGCAGACCTGTCTGCGGACCTCCACCCTGCGCGATGGTCACACGATCAAGGCACACTGCTTACCAAGCAAGCCCGCCACCGATGTCCTCAGCAATCTTCAAACCGGCTGATGATATCCGTTTCGGGGAACCAGAGAGAGGGTGAGCCATGGCTGTGACCGCTGCTGGTCCGCAAAACCGGCTGGAGACCCACAGTGGCCGCGTTATCGCTGCTGGCGTGGTATTGGCTGTTTCGCTTTACGCGCTCGTTTTTGTCATCGATCCGGGCACGCTTCAAAATTGGCTGGGCTTTGATCAACGGTCCCACGCGCGCATTCCCACATTCTTTGCCCGCCTGGGGCTGTTGATCGCCACGCTGGCTTCGGCGTTTTTTCTGATCACCAGCACCGCGTTTTACAAGCGCAACAAACTGGCCGTCGCGCCGTGGCTGTTCGTTGCCGTCGGCCTTGGCTTCTTCTTGGTCTACGTCATCATCCCAATTTTTCAGTCGATCTCCTATTCATTCACCAAATGGGACGGTCTTTATGACGTCAATGGCGTGTGGACCGGCGAATGGGTTGGCTTGCGTAACTATCGACTGTTGCTGGATGATCCGAATTTCTACACGTCGCTGTGGAACAATTTGGCCTGGCTTTTGTTGTTCATGCTGGCGGTGCCCATCGGTCTGGGGATCGCGCTGTTCCTGAACCAGACGGTACGCGGCATCCGTCTTTATAAATCACTGTTTTTCTTTCCCTTCGTGATTTCCCAAGTGGTCGTGGGCCTCATCTTCACCTGGGCCTACAACCCGGAATTTGGTCTGGTTAGCGAGGTTTGGGGTTGGTTCTTTTGCGAAGAACGTGTGAACATCGTCGGCAACCTAACCAAGGTTTGTTCGGTCGATCCGCCGTCGATCCTGGGGGATGCGAACACGGCGAGCTACGGCATCATCGCTGCCGGACTTTGGCCGCAGATCGCCTACTGCATGATCCTTTATCTCACCGGTTTGAACAACGTGTCTCCCGACCAGATCGAAGCGGGACGCCTCGACGGCGCAAAGGGCTGGAAAATGCTGTGGTACGTCATCCTGCCCCAGCTGAAGCCTGCAACCTTCATCGCAATCGTCGTCACCGTGATCGGTGCGCTGCGCTCTTTCGATATGATCGCCACCATGACCGATGGCGGGCCATTCGGTTCCACCAACGTTTTGGCTTTTTATATGTATGACCAGGCGGTGGGCGAAGGCGTCGGGCGCTACGGCTACGGCTCGGCCATCGCGACAGTGCTGTTCGGCATCATGCTCATCTATATCAGCTTCTTCCTGTACCGGATGTACTTGGACGAGAAGGAGGAGCGCTGAGATGTTTCCCGCGCCGATTGAAAAAGCCTCGTCCGCCAGCCAATGGACCTACAAACTAGCGCTGCCGTTTGCGCTTTTGCTGTGGCTGTTGCCGCTTTTGGCGATCTTTTTGACCTCCATTCGACCGGGCGAAGACATCGCATCGGGGAACGTGTTTGGCATTCCCAGCGAATTGTCATTCTTTGCCAATTATTGGGCCGTGCTGTCCAAGCCCCAAGCGCTGGACTTTATGGTCAACACGATGATCATCACCGTCCCCACCGTGATCATCTCCGTGGGCCTTGCCTGCCTCACCGGCTACGCGCTGGCGATTTACAAATTTCGGTGGTCGCTGCCGCTGTTTTTTGTGTTTGTTGCGGGCAATTTCGTTCCGTTTCAAATCTTGATGCTGCCGGTCATCGACCTGTCCACGCGGCTGGAGATGTTCAACACCGTGCCGGGGCTCGTGATGTTTCACGCCGCGTTCCAGACGGGATTTTGCACGCTTTTTATGCGCAATTTCATGAAGGCGCTGCCGTTTGAGTTGATCGAATCAGCCCGTATTGAAGGCGTGGGGGAGTTCCGCATTTTCTGGCATCTGGTTTTGCCCCTCGTGCGCCCCGCCATCGCCGCGCTTTCGGTGCTCATTTTCACCTTCATCTGGAATGATTTTTTCTGGGCGACCGTCCTCATCCAGGACGACGCGCAGCTTCCAATCACCGTGGGTGTTCGCACGCTTAACGGGGAGTTTCGTCAGCAATGGCATCTTGTGTCGGCCGCATCGCTGCTGGCGGCTGTGCCACCTGTTTTGATGTTTTTCCTGATGCAAAAGCACTTCATCGCGGGCCTGACCCTCGGCGCAACCAAAGGATAAGCCGATGGGTGACGTTTCCACCCACCGCCTCGATGCCGGGGCGGTGACCGTTCTGTTTGGCTGGGCGGATGGGCTGCCGGAAATCATTTATTTTGGAGAAGCGCTGCCCGACACCTTGGACAGCGAAGCCTTCGCCCGGTCCCGCGCCAAACCCCAGGGTTATGCCACGTTGGACGAAAGCGCGCCGCTGTCCCTCCAACCGGAAATCGCCCGTGGCTTTATGGGGCATCCGGGGCTTATTGCCCATCGCACCGGCACCGACCAGCCGGGTTGGGCCGGCCTGTTCACCAATCGAGGCCTTTCGGTCCGGGACTGTGGGGTTACGTTTCACAGCCTGGATGCCTCGCGGGGCCTGACCCTTGATATTTCCTGCGATGTGAATCCCGCCTCCGGCGTTGCGACCTTCCGCTCCACGCTGACCAACGTTGGCGATGTGGACTGCGTGGTCGACTGGATGAGCGCACCGGTGCTGCCGGTTCCACAGTCGCTTTGCGAATATCTGCACTTCCACGGGCGGTGGTGTGCGGAATTTTCGGTGGATCGCCGCTCCGTGCCGCTGGGTATGGTGAAGACGGAAAATCGCCGGGGCCGGACGAGCCATGAAGCGTTTCCCGGCATTATCTTGCTCACCCCCACGACGGACGAAGAATCCGGCATGTGCCTTGGGGTGCACCTGGGCTGGAGCGGCAACCACCGGATGGTGCTGGAACGGATGACAACAGGGGAATGCCAGCTTCAAATGGGGGTGCTGCATTTTTCCCGCGAGGGCAGTCTGCCGCCGGGCAAACAACTGGTGACACCCGATCTTTACGTTGCGCAGTCGAACCTTGGCCTGAATGCGCTGTCGCAAAAATTTCACCGCCATGTACGCAGTGCGATCCTGAAACTGCCGGATCCGGAAAAGCCGCGTCCCGTGACGGTCAACACCTGGGAAGCGCTGTATTTTGACCACAACCACGGCAAACTGAAGGCGCTCGCAGACGCTGCTGCCGCCGTGGGCGCAGAACGCTACGTGCTGGACGATGGCTGGTTCAAAGGGCGCAATGACGACACAACCTCCCTGGGGGATTGGCTGCCGGACCCGAAAAAATATCCCGACGGATTGCACCCCATCGTCGACTATGTGGTGGACGAAAAAGGCATGGAATTTGGCCTGTGGGTGGAACCCGAGATGGTGAACCCGGACAGTGATCTTTACCGCGCCCACCCCGATTGGATTTTGCGGCTGGACCCCTACCCGCGCATGACGGGGCGCAACCAATTTGTGCTCGATCTGACCAATCCGGCGGTGCGCGACTATCTGTTTGAACGGCTGGCGGCGCTGTTGTCGGAATACCGCATTTCTTATCTGAAATGGGATATGAACCGCGATCTTGTGCTCCCCGGGGATGGGGCCGGCCATGCGGCGGTGCATCGGCAAACCACGGAACTTTACAGCCTGATCGACCGTCTGTTGGCCGCGTTTCCGAAGCTGGAAATCGAAAGCTGCGCCTCCGGTGGCGGCCGCATTGATTTTGAGATCTTGAAGCGGACCCACCGGTTTTGGACGTCGGACTCCAATGATGCCGTCGAACGGATGCGGATCCAGACGGGATTTTCCCACTTTTTGCCGCCAGAGGTCATGGGCAGCCATATCGGCCCAGCGTGGTGTCACACATCCGGGCGCGGGTTCCATGCGGATTTCCGCGCGCTTGTGGCCAGCTACGGCCATATGGGGATCGAATGCGATCTGACAGATGTGTCCGCCGAGGATCTTGCCGTCTTCAAAAGCGCCATCATCGCCCATAAGGCGGATCGCGATTTGCTCCACAGTGGCGATTTTTTCCGCATTCGCACGGTGGATCCGGCTCTCTTTGGGGCCGCAGTTGTCAACGTTGACAAAAGCCAGGCCCGGCTGATCATGGCGCAGACCGACCGGCCTCGCTCGGTGGTCTCCCCGTTGGTTCGGGTTCCAGGGCTGGCCGCGGACCGGCTCTACCGGGCGACGATTTCACCGGCCATGGGCACGGTGGCGCGGGCCAATCGCAGTTTCAAAAACCCCTTGGGCGATGGCTCGCTAACGCTTCCCGGCTCCGTGTTGGGCAGGGTTGGCCTGCAACTTCCGGCGTTTTACGCCCAAACCGGGCTTTCGGTTCGCCTGGAGGCTGTGGACTGATGGTGCGCGACGGCCACCTGATCGCCCTCGACTGGGGCACCACCCATGTGCGGGCAGCTTTGCTGGACCAACGCGGAAACGCCCTCGACGTGACCACAGGCGAAAGCGGTGTTGGCACCTTAGACCGTGATGGATTTGGGCAACGGTTTGCAGCCCTCACCGAAGGTTGGCCGCAGGTCCCTGCCATCGCCGCCGGTATGGTGGGAAGCCGCCAAGGGTGGCACGAGGCCCCCTACCTCACCTGCCCCACCGGGTTTGAGGGGCTAAACGCGGGCCTTGTTTGTTTTCAACATGGTGGGCGCGACATCGCCATCGTACCCGGCCTTAAAATGATGCAAGATACCCGTCGCGATGTGATGAGGGGGGAAGAAACGCAGATTGCAGGGTTTTTGACCACGCGGCCCAGCTTTTCAGGCACGCTCGTTCTGCCCGGCACCCACAGCAAGTGGGTCTATATCCAAAACGGCGTGGTTGAGCATTTCACCTCTTACATGACCGGCGACATGTTTCAGGCCCTTGCCCATCACACGATGCTGCGGCCCGCGGTTACCGAGAGCGCTTTGGAGAGCATGGCAGGAGACGGGCCCTACACCGAGGGAGACACCGCTTTCCAGGACGCCATCCGCGACGTCATCACCGGCGAGGGCAGCGATCTGCGGCGGCTTTTTGATCTTCGGGCCCGGACGCTTTTGGACGGGCTGGCGCCCGGTGCAGCGCGGGAGCGATTGTCAGGCCTGCTTATCGGCATGGAGATCATGGCGGCGGCGCAGGACCGTTATGATGTCGAGGCGTTTCACATTATCGGCTCCGGTGCTTTGGTGAGGCGCTATGAACGCGCAGCCGCCGTGCTGGGTGCTGTGGTGGGGGTTGATGTGCATTGCCATGATGGCAGCGCCCTGATCTGGCCCGCCCTCCATACCATCGCGCAACAGGCCGCGCTCGTCTAAGCGCACAAACGCTGAAAAGGACACCACCATGGATGTGTTTGAAGACCACCGCCCCTTCGTTGCGATCCTGCGCGGATTGGAGCCGGCGGAGGCAGTTGCCATCGGGCAGGCGCTCATCGATGCGGGCCTTGGCATAATCGAAGTGCCGCTCAACTCACCCGACCCGATGGACAGCATCAGCAGGCTGGCGGATGCCTTTGGCGACCGGGCTTTGATTGGCGCTGGCACGGTGTTGACAGCGGATGCGGTGGACGGGGTTTTCGATGCCGGAGGGCGTTTGATCGTCTCGCCCAATATGGATGAAGCGGTGATCCAGCGTACAGCGGCGCGGGACGGGGTGTCTTTTCCCGGCGTTTTTTCACCCACAGAAGCCTTTGCCGCCATCAAAGCTGGCTGCCATGGACTCAAGTTTTTTCCAGCCTCCATGCATGGACCGGACGGCATCAAAGCCATCAGGGCTGTGCTGCCGCCCGCTATGCCCGTGTTGGCGGTTGGGGGCGTGTCCGTTGATACGATCGGGGCTTGGTTGGCGGCCGGCACCGATGGCTTTGGCATCGGCTCCAACATCTTCAAGCCCGGCTGGACCGCAGATGAAGTGGGCGCGCGGGCACGGGCCTTTGTGGCCGCTTACGATGCCGCTTTGACCTCATAACCCACTTCCTGGGCCGTGGTGTGAAGCCAGTGCCAAAGGCCGCGTGCGTAGCTCGTGAAGGCATAGAGTTCAAAAGCAGCGTCGTCCGTACGCACGATGGTCAGGCCGATCTCATGGTGGTGACCTTGGCGTGTTGTGCCCACGGCAAACGCCCGCCTGTCAAAATCAAGTCCAATGCCAGTCGCCAAGAGCCATTCCGCTTTCGGGCCCTCGACCACCACCACCACGCGGCTGTGGCTGAGCCCGGTGACCGCGCCCAACTCCGCAGGAATGGCGGCCCTCAACTGCCCCTCAAGATCGCTCCCATGTCCCTCGATCAACCAGCGGCCCGGGCCGGTGGGCATGATGCTTGCGCCCGCCGTTTGATAGACCGCAAAACGCTCTCCATCCTGTGCGGCTTTGCTGCCAATGCCTTTGCCACGCTTGGCTTTGGTGACGCCATCAACGGCTTTTCTGACTTCGCCTTCCGTGGACGGCCAGGACTGAACCTGCACCAGCGCCTCAGGCAGGCGCGTGGTGAATGTGACGGCCGCTCCGTTTGATGTGTTCCCAAACTGTCCCGCTTTCCAAATCGCGGCCAGGGGCGAAACCCGCTTGTCTTTAAGCATGCATCCGCTCCCCGCTTGGGTCGATCATATGGGGCGACGCGACTTCGACCATGACATGGCGGCCCCGCACCGGGTTTGTGGCGAGCAGCTTTTCACCATGCCGCTCCCGTCCGTTTTCCAAAAGGGCAAGGGAAACATAGCAGTTCAATTCCGGTGAGAAACAGGTGGATGTGGTGTGCCCCTGGCTGCGCCCTGGTGTTTCCGCACTGCCCGTCACCAGATGACTGCCCCCGGCAATACGCTGCCCGTCGATGGACTTGATGGCCACGAGTTGGAAACGGCCGGCTTCATGGAGCGCTTCCCGCTTGCCCAAAACGGACCCCACAAAGGGTTTTTTCGTGGACACCATGCCTCCCAACCCCAGATCATGGGCGGTGGTTCGTCCGTTCAATTCGGGGCCTGCAACGTGGCCTTTTTCAATGCGCAGGGTCGACAGAGCCTCCAATCCGTAGGGAACAACGTCCAGCGGTTTGCCCGCTTCCATCAAAGCGTCCCAAATCGCCTGGCCAAACTGGGCTCCGCAATAGACCTCATAGGCCAGCTCACCGGAAAACGACAAGCGGGCCATAAGAACCGGAATGCCATCGACCACCGCGTCCCGCACGCCCATGAAGGGCAGGCCTTCGTTTGAGACATCGCAGTCTTTGACACAATTTTCCAAAAGCGTGCGGGCTCGGGGCCCGGCGACGGCCACGCCTGCCCATTCGTCGGAGACCGAAGTGAGCGCCACTTTCAGCTCCGGCCAGACGATCTCGGCGTGGTATTCCAGATGTTCCATCACCTTACCGGCGCCCGCCGTGGTTGTGGTGACGAGGAAACGATGCTCGTCCAGCCGCCACGTTGTGCCGTCGTCAAACAGGAAGCCGTCCTCGCGCAACATCAGGCCATAGCGCGCCTTCCCGACGGGGAGTTTGGCAAAGCCGTTTGAATAGATGCGGTTTAGAAATTCAGCAGCATCCGGCCCTTGGACATCGATTTTGCCCAAAGTAGACACGTCCACCAGACCTACGCTTTTGCGTACCGCCTTGGCTTCGCGGATATACGCCTGCTCCACGGTTTCCCCCGGAGCGTTGTAGCTTTCCGGTCGCATCCAGGGGCCGTTGGCCACCATGCCCGCCCGGTTGGCCAGGTGCCAATCGTGCATGGGAGTTTGGCGTTCGCTTTTGAGGTGGCCGTAAAGCTCTCCCGCCAACGCGCCGATGGCGGTGGGGGTGTAGGGTGGACGAAAGCGGGTTGTGCCAACCTCGGGTATGGGCAGGTCACGGGCTTCCGCCATGATCGACAGGCCCAGCACGTTCGACGTTTTGCCCTGATCGGTCGCCATCCCAAGGGTGGTGTAGCGCTTCAAGTGCTCCACCGAGACGTAGCCCTCGCGGTGGGCCAGTCGCACGTCATCTGCTGTCACGTCGTGTTGGAGGTCCACAAAGGCTTTGCCTTTGCTTTTGATTTCAAACACCGGCGCGGGGGCGTGGTCTGCGATGTCGCCATCCACGTCAGGCAACTGGGCTTGGGTCGATGCCGCCATGCCAATGCTTTTGAGCGCTGCATCGGCAGCTTCGCAGCCGGTTGTGAGCGCAGCCTGCAGCCCAAAGGCGCCGGCCATAGCGCCGCAGCCATGCCAGTTGGTGGTGGCTTTTCCGGGCAGGAACGCTTGCAATTCCGCGTCCCACACAGGCTTTTCCCCTTGCTGGGATGTGAGATGAAACGTGGGAGACCAACCGCCGGATACGGCCAGACAATCGCAGGCGATGCGGGTTTTTTTGGTCCCCACGGTGCGGCTGGTTTCTTGGAAATCCACAACGTCGACGCCGCTCAAGCCTGCAAACCCCGCAGTTTGCAGAACAGCGGAGCCGGTCAAAATCTGTGCTCGGGTTTCGTCCCCCGCTTTGCGGATTGCATCGGCAACATCACTGCGCACATCGATGATGGCGGTGATAATCACACCGGCCCTCGCCATGTCCCGGGCAGCGAGCCAGCCGGTGTCGTTGTTGGTGAACACGGCGACGGCTTTGCCCGGAGCGACGCCGTAATCGACAGCATAGCGCCGAGCCGCATCGGCAAGCATCACACCGGGGCGGTCATTTCCGGCAAACACCAAAGG
Source organism: Pseudomonadota bacterium (assembly GCA_038530365.1). Classification (GTDB taxonomy): domain Bacteria; phylum Pseudomonadota; class Alphaproteobacteria; order Rhizobiales; family Rhizobiaceae; genus Pseudahrensia. The sequence goes on from JBCBCT010000048.1 coordinate 12,576, forward strand.
GCGCTCCAGCGCGCCGGTGGCGATGACGGCGGCTTTGGCGACAATGCTCCATGCCCGAAGGCGCGGCGCGTGGCCGTTATTCGGTTGTTTTTCCTCAACCCGCTCAATCGCCAAATATGTGCCATCGTCAAACATGGACTGAACGGTGGTGTGGGTGAGCAGTGTTACGTTTTCCATGGCCGCCAGCGCGGCAATTTCAGCGGCGGCCCAATCGGGGGCTGGCACGTTGTCGATGACATCCGGCGCAGACCGCAGCGCGCCGCCCATATCGGGGTTTTCATCAACCAGCACCACACGGGCACCGGCGTCGGCGGCTCTGCGCGCAGCCGAAAGCCCCGCCGCGCCGGATCCCACCACCAGCACATCGCAAAAGGCGTTCATGCGTCCGTAGCGATCCGGGTCCGGCTCTTTGGAACCTGAACCCAGCCCCGCCGCGCGGCGGATGAACTGTTCAAAGGCAAACCAAACCTTGGTGGCCCGGTGACCGGTCAGTCGAGGGCCCATGAAAGTCTTATAGTAAAAGCCGGCGGAGAAAGCCTTGCCGCCCAATTGGTTTATCGCCGCAAAATCATACGTCACCGATGGCCAGGCATTTTGGCCCCGGGCAACGAGGCCTTCGCGGAGAGGTACCTCCGTCGCCCGCATGTTTGGCTCGCGACGTGACCCCTCATGCAGGGTGACAAGAGCGCTCGGTTCTTCCGAACCTGCGGTGAAGATGCCGCGCGGGCGGTGGTATTTGAAGGACCGGGCAACGGTGGTCACACCGTTGGCCATGAGCGCAGAGGCCAGCGTATCGCCCGTCCGACCTTGATAGGTTTTGCCATCGAAGGTGAACGAAACGGGCTGTTCATCCGTGAGGCGCAGACCGACGCCTGTGCGCAGTTTGAGACGGAAGCCGCTCATGACGTGACCTCCTCATCAATTCGTCCTTGTTGGGCGGGGTCCTCATCGGCAAGCAGATTGCCGAGCTTCTTTTTCCACGGGCCGACCGCCTCGGTCTTCACGATCTCATGGGTGGTGACGTTACGGGTGATGATAACGTGGCGGCGGCAGCCCCCCGAGTGCAGCCAAAGCTCGCGGTGTTCACCGGGCGGATTTTCCCGATCAAACACGTAGGCCTTGTGGGCCTCCATGTCTGTGGCGGTGATCGGCGGGCGGTGCGCAGAAGCGTCGCCTTTATAGGTGAATTCCCGGTGATCGCGGGCCCCGCACCAGGGACAAACTATTCTCATCGGCCCCGCCCCCTAATGGTACCAAGGGGTCGGTCCGGCCCCCAGTTCGTCGATTGGACGCCCCTCTTTGAACCGCTCCAGCGTGAAAGCGCTGTTGAGATCATGGGCTTTGTCATTGGCGATGGTGTGGGCAAAGCACCAGCCGGAGGCGGGTGTTGCCTTGAAGCCGCCGTAGCACCAGCCCGCGTTCAAATACATGCCCGGCAGGGGGCCGGTTGTGATGATGGGGGAACCGTCCATCGACATGTCCATAATCCCACCCCAGGACCGCAGCAGGCGCAGGCGGGCAAAATTGGGGAACATGGAGACAAGTTCGCTGGTGACCTCTTCCCACACCGGCAGGTTTCCACGCGAGGCGTAGGAATTGTAGTAGTCGATGTTGCCGCCGAAAACCAAACCGCCCTTGTCGGATTGGGACACATAGAGGTGCCCCGCCCCAAAGGTGATGACATTAGGCACGATGGGTTTGATGGATTCAGACACGAACGCCTGCAGCACTGTGGATTCGATGGGAAGTTTATCGACCCCGGCCATCTTCATCACGCGACCGGTGTTGCCCGCAACCGCAACCCCCACCTTCCCGGCTTTGATTTGGCCACGGTTGGTTTCCACACCGACGACGCGCTCTCCCTCTTTCAAAAACCCGGTGACTTCCGTGTTTTCCAGAATATCGACGCCCAGTTGATCCGCCGCGCGGGCATAGCCCCAGGCGACGGCATCGTGGCGGGCGTTTCCGGCATCGGGCTGCAAAAGACCGCCCTCGATGGGGAAGCGCGCGGAGCCGGAGACGTCCAGCCCAGGGTTCAGCCGTGCCACTTGATCACGGTCCAGCAATTCACTTCGCACGCCCATCAGGCGCATCTGATTTCCACGCTCAGCGTAGGTGTCCATTTGCCCGGGGGTGTGGGCGAGGTTGAGCACACCGCGGGGGGAAAACATGACGTTGAAGTTCAAGACGTGGCTCAGCTCACGCCACAATTCCATGCTCTTTTCATAAAAAGCGGAGTTGGGCGGGAGCCGATAATTGGAACGCACGATGGTGGTGTTACGGCCAATATTGCCCGAGCCCAAATAACCTTTTTCCACCACCGCCACGTTGGTGATGCCTTGCATGGAGGCAAGATAATAGGCCGTCGACAGCCCGTGGCCGCCTCCGCCGATGATAATGACATCGTAGTGGGGTTTCGGCTCGGGCTTTCGCCACGCCGGGCCCCAGTTCTTGTTGCCAGTGACGGCGTTCTTCAAAACGGAAAAGACGGAATAACGCGTCATGGTGATGCTGCTATCGGTCGAATTGCTGTGGGTGGCTCCATACTTGTCAGAAGTGTGCGCACCGCTGCTCCCATAAGACTGTCGCATGGACGACTTTGAATGTCACCGATGCGGTTTCAGCCGAACGGAAAACCGTTCCAGACGGCCCAATGACCGCCCGAAGAACGATGACAAATGCCAGCACAAAATTTCGCTTGCGCCCTATCGGAAATTCGACAAAGTGCGCTTCTGGAAAATGGACGTTTGAAAGCCCCAACCATGGACGACACCGGCAAGCGCATTGATGGAAAAATCATCGCGGAAACCGTCATTGAAACCGTCAAGGCCGGGTCGGCGGCGCTCGCGGAGAGCCACCAGGTAGCACCGGGCCTTGCCGTGATCATCGTGGGGGAAGACCCGGCGAGCCAGGTCTATGTCGCCTCCAAAGGCAAAAAAGCGAAGGAGTGCGGGTTTCATTCCGTGCAGCACACGCTTCCTGCCGATGCCAGCGAAGCGACGGTTTTGGATCATGTTGAAAAGCTGAACGCAGACCCATCGATCCACGGCATTTTGGTGCAACTGCCGCTGCCGTCGCACATCGATGATAAAAAAGTCATTCAGACCATCGCGCCCGAAAAGGACGTGGACGGTTTTCACTATATGAACGTGGGCCGTCTGGGCACGGGGGATCTGTCGGAAGCGTTCGTGCCCTGCACCCCAGCGGGCTCCATGATTTTAATCCGCCGTGTTTTGGGGGACGATCTGTCGGGCCTGAATGCCGTGGTCATCGGGCGCTCGAACATCGTTGGAAAGCCCATGGCCAACCTCTTGCTGGGCGCAAACTGCACCGTGACGATCGCCCACAGCCGCACAAAAGATTTGGCCGCATTGTGCCGCACAGCTGACATCGTGGTGGCGGCGGTGGGCCGACCTGAAATGGTGAAGGGGGATTGGATCAAGCCGGGGGCAACTCTCATCGATGTCGGCATCAACCGCATCCCGGCCCCAGAGCGCGGCGAAGGTAAAACCCGCCTGACGGGCGATGCCGATTACGCGGGAGCCCTTGAAAACGCAGCCCATGCAACGCCGGTGCCCGGAGGAGTGGGGCCTATGACGATTGCCATGTTGATGGCCAACACGCTGACCGCCGCCTGCCGCTCCGCCGGCGCGGACGCCCCAGCGTTTTAACGGGCTGAACGGGCTTTCATGGTCGAGGCACGCACGCCAGGGCTGATTAGTGGCGACGATGAGGGGCGTCACTTCGCATTTCTGGTTGTCGACAAGTTTTCAATGCTGTGCCTGGCCGCCGCGATGGATCCGTTGCGCTCCGCCAACCGCATGGTCGGCAAATCGTTTTATTCCTGGAGCATGGTCTCCATCGACGGCGAGCCTGTGAGCGCTTCGAACAACATGCTCGTTCACGCAGACTATTCCATCGACAACCTGGGCAAGTGCGACATCCTGTTTGTGTGCGCTGGCTATCGCTTAGAGGTGCCACGGCAGTCCCACATGTTGGCAAAATTGCGCGAGCGGGCGCGGCGGGGCGGGGCGCTCGGCGGGTTGTCTATCGGCTCGCATATTTTGGGTCAGGCCGGTCTTCTCAATGGCTATGATTGCACAATCCATTGGGAAAACCGGGCGTCGTTCCAAGAGGCGTTCCCCGATGCCAATTGCACCGGAAACGTCTTTCAGGTGGACCGCAACCGCTACACATCCGCCGGCGGCACAACGTCCATCGACTTGATGCTCTATATTATCGACGAAGACTTTGGGGCGCGGATCGCAAACGAAGTGGCGAACCAGTTTCAACACGAGCGCATTCGCACCCCGTCGGACCGCCAACGGGTGGGGCCGGAACGGGATTTGGGGGGAAAGTCGGAAAAACTGCAACGGGCCGTAGAGCTCATGGCCGAGCATTTAGAGGAACCCCTGTCGGCACTGGAGATTGCAAGGCGGGTGAACCTGTCCTTGCGGCAGGTGGAGCGGCTGTTCCTGCGGCATTTATCGTGCACGCCGGGGCGCTATTACATGTCGGTGCGGCTGGAACGGGCGCGGGAACTGCTGCGTCATACCAATGCGCCCATCCTTGATGTGGCGCTGTCGACGGGGTTTACGTCCCATTCCTACTTCGCCCAAAGCTACCGCAACCATTTTGGTTGTTCACCGTCGGAGGAGCGGCGCGCCAACAATTAGGCACAGCACTGGGTGTATGAGGCCCGCGTGTTGGAAAATTGGCACACCGGGCATTTGGGAGGACCGCGCCGTGGGCGATAGTACCGCAGACCAACACAACGATCTGCCGCTGGACGGCATTCGCGTGGTGGAATTGGCCTCCATCGGGCCTGGACCGTTCACGGCCATGATGTTGGCCGACCACGGGGCGGACGTGATCCGCATTGAAAAACCCGGCGGACGCGATGTGGGAACAAGGCAGTTTGACCGGGACCCGATGTTGCGGGGCCGCCGCAAAGTGGAATTGGATCTGAAAGAGCCCGAGGCCCGGGATAAAGCCATGGCACTCATCGAGAAGGCGGATGTTCTTTTGGAAGGCTTTCGGCCCGGCGTGACCGAACGGCTTGGCCTCGGCCCGGAGGCCTGCCACGGGTGCAATCCGGCCCTCGTTTACGGTCGCATGACCGGTTGGGGCCAAACCGGGCCGCTTGCGCCCCGCGCCGGCCACGACATCAACTATATTGCCCTGACCGGCGCGTTAGACGCCATCGGCACCCAGGAAAGCGGCCCGGTGCCTCCGATCAATCTGGTGGGGGATTTTGGCGGTGGCGGTATGCTGCTGGCCTACGGTATTTGTGCAGCACTTCTGCCCGCGAAACTGAAGGGCAAGGGCTGCGTTGTCGACGCAGCCATGGTGGAGGGCGCAGCGCTTTTGATGACCATGCCGTTTGCTCTCAAGGCCCAGGGGCACTGGGGTGGTGGTCGCGGCGGGAATTTCCTCGATGGCGGCGCGCCGTACTACGGCACCTATGAAACCAAGGACGGTCTTTGGGTGGGCGTCGGGGCAATCGAAGAACCGTTTTGGCGCGAACTTGTCGCAAAACTGGAACTAAACGACCCGCTGCTCGCGCAACGTCACAATCCAAAAGCGTGGCCGGACCTAAAAGCGCTGTTTTCAGCGACGTTCAAAACCAAAACCCGCGCCGAATGGGAAGCCATATTCAATGGGAGTGACGCTTGCGTGGCCCCGGTGCTTTCCATGGACGAGGTTAAGACCAGCGCCCACAATCAGGATCGCGGTGTTTTCCAAACGCTGGACGGTATCACCCAACCGATTCCAGCCCCGCGCTACAATGGAACCATGCCCACCGTACCGGTTACAGACATGACGCCGGTTGGATACGAGACCGTCCTAGACGACTGGTCCGCCCGCTAAGACGCGGGCAGACACATGGCGTTTGCAAGACAAGACCGGCTCAATTCGCCGGGGTGGGATCTTTGAGCAATTTTCCGGTGTAGATCACCGGGCCCGTCGCCACGCCGGTGGGAGATCCACCGGACGGTTCCAGGGAAATCGCCAACAGGTCGCCACCCTTGGCGGTGATGTCCTTAAGATCAATGGTCCCTTCGCCAACCAGACCGACGGACACTGCCTTCTGGCCCTCTGGCACGTACCACAATTCCAGGCTCTTGCCGTCGGGCTTGTCGATGCCCAAGCTGCGCACACTGACCGCGCCGGTCTTGGCGTCCACTGTCACGATCATCGAAGGCTGGTCACCGCTGGCGTTGACCACGGCCACATATTGGCCGCCATCTGCCGTCACCACCGGAGCCTCTGGTGGCGTGTTTTGGGCAATTGGGCCCGCGCCACCGATCAAGCCCGGTGTAATGCCCGGCACATTGACGAAACCGTAGCGCTCATTGGCCAAAAAACCGCCAAGGCCAAGGGCTGCAAGGGTGGCAGCCATGGCTCCAAAACGCCACCGACCACGGGATCGTTTTAGGTTCGCCAGCTGGTTGTCGTTTGCCGCAACCGCCGCCGTGGCTGACGTTTCGGAAGCGATTCCCGCCTTGGTTTTCGCATCTGATACTGCTGCCGTAGCACTCGCCGCCGCCGCACCAGCGCCTGCAGCTGCGACAGCTTTTAACTGCGTGTCGACGCCCGTCGTCCCTTTGGCCCCAAACAATTCCGTTTCGACTTTGTCGAAAACCCCGTCGGGGGGAATTGCCGGTGCGACCGATGCGTTTAGCGCGCCAAATGCTCGCTCCCAAAAGCGTACATCTCGACGCGTGTCCGCGTCATCTGCGATGGATGCTTCAAACGCGCGCCGCTCTACCGCCGATAGGGTGCCGACCACATATTCTGCCGCGTCCAGTTCTCTCTCTTGCCTGCTCATGCTCTCTCCAGGCAGGTCCTCAACGCAAGCAAGCCGCGTCTCAGCCTTGTTTTAATCGTGCCAACCGGAGCCCCAAAACGTTCGGCCAATTCCTCGCGGGAAAAGCCTTCATAATAGGCAAGCAGCACGTAGTTTCGATCATCTTCCTTCATTTCCCCCAGACAAACACGGAGGGATTCAAGTTCCGTGAAATCAATCTGCTTGGCGTCCTGGCCGCCAAGACGAAAGATTTCCTCGTCGTCTCCAGGCTCATCGACGGTTTTTTCAGGGCGTGTTGCGCGAATAATGTCAATGGCCCGATTGCGGGCGATTGTTGCCATCCAGGTGATCGCGCGGCCCTGGCCGGGGTCATAACTTCCAGCCTTTTGCCAAACCTTGACGAAAACGTCTTGCAAGACGTCTTCCGATTTCTGCCTGTCTTTCAAGATACGCAGCACAACGCCAAATAGTTTTGCCGATGCCCGGTCATAAAGTTGCCGGAAAGCTGCCCTGTCGCCTGCAGCCGTTTGCGACAGCAGATCCTCCAGTGGTTCCTGTGGTTCCATCCAAGAGTGCCTTTATGGGTCAAATTGGGGCCGCGTGCGCTGGTGCAAAATGCCGCCATAGGGCCGAACGATCAAGAAAAAAGGTCAGACTTGGTTTCCGG
>JBCBCT010000048.1:20152-22960 GCA_038530365.1 Pseudomonadota bacterium
GGAAAGGGAATTTCGATCTCGTTTTCGCGAAACACAGCATCAATGCGGAAGCGAACATCGGTTTCCACCAAAATCACCTCCATCAAGTCATGGATGAAAAAGCGCAGCTCAAAATCCAACGAGGATGCGCCAAAGTTCGCAAAATACACATAAGGTTCGGGCTCGGGGGCGATGCGCTCATCCCCCTCCAAAACCTGAAGCAGGACTTTGCGGACTTTTTCAACATCGGAACCGTAGGCCACGCCGACGCGAATGATCACACGACGGACGTGGTCCACATGCATCCAGTTGGCAACTGCGGTGTTGATGACAACCGAATTCGGGATAATCACGGATTGACGGTCAAAGGTTTCCATTTCCGTGGCCCGCACATTGATCTTACGCACAAAGCCTTCAACGCCGCCCACGTTGATGATGTCGCCAGCTTTGATGGGGCGTTCCACCAACATGATGAGGCCGGATACGAAATTGTTGACGATGTTTTGGAGGCCAAAGCCGATGCCAACGGAAAGCGCACCGGCGATGATGGCGATATTGGACAGGTTCAACCCGGCCCAACTGAAGGCGATGAGGCCGGCAATGAAATAGCCCAAATAGCCAAGGCCGGCCCGAACGGAGTTCTTCACCCCGCTATCAAGCGTGGTGCGGACCAGGACTTTGCCTTCAAACCAGCGCTGGATCAGGCGGGTGACGGCAACGCCAAGGATGAACACAACAACGGCAAGGAAGATGCGACCAAAGGAGATTTCCACGCCGCCGACGGAAAAGCCGCTGAATGCGGTCGCAGCGATGGCCGTGATCTCATCAAACCGACGGCCCCATTGCAGCAGGATCAGCGGAACGCCGATCACCGTCACCACAAGATTGATGAGCACCGACAGGATCAGCCCGATCTGATCCAACCCCATGGTGCTGCGCCCGCGGGCGAGCAGGCTTTGGCCAAAGCCTGTTGAGGCGAGGGCGCCCTGGGCGCCCAAAGCACGGGCGGCCTGGTAGCCGATGAACATGGTTGCAACAATCGTGCCTGTGATCACGATCTGCCCGGCGATAAACCGCGAAAGGGTGACATAGCCCAAAGCGCCCAGGGCAACGATGGCCACCAAAGCGACCCAGACAAGAAGATACAAAATTGGGTTCCAACCGCGAAATCCAGGGTTGGTATTTTGCCCACCGTCAGCAGTCTTGGATGATGGCTCATTGAGGCGCGTGGTCACGGCAGCCACCATAATGAGCGCGATGAGGATGGTGGACAGCAGCGTCTTTGCCACGGTCAGGTTCACCGACAAACCAAAGATTGAAATCACTTCGGTGAGGTAGACATCGGCTCCGTAAACCGCCGCCATCGATAGACCCAGACCAAAGAGACGGTTGGCGGCTTTGTCACTGATGGCGACCATGCGGCGATTGGGGTGCCGTGGCCCTAAAATAGCGCGAAGAAGAAGACTGACGAAAAAGATACCAGCCAGCACCCACAGGAGCGCCGGCACCATTTGATCGATCCGGAACCGGTAGAGTCCGGACTGCTGCGCCACCAAATGGACGGCGAGCAGGAAGAAGGCGAACACCAAGCCCGTCAGCACCGTGGACAAAAACGCGTGGACCACCCGTTGCAGGGGCGGCAGAGGTTCGGCATCGTCCATGACACCCACCCAGTTTCGAACCCGCTTACGCAACCACAACAAGCCTGCGCCAATGGCGGTGCAGAGGATCACAGCTGCTAAAACGCTGGGCAAACGAAACTGGACAAGCGAGACGATCCACGTCACCAGGGTTGCCCAAACAAGGGCCAGTGCACTGGGCGCTTCCTGCAAGACCCCGGCAAAGCGATCCGGGTTCAAGGGCTGTCGCTTCAACAGCGATGACAGGAACAGATCGCGTCGCAATTCCACCGTTCGGGCAACCAGAGCGTTGGATTGCACGGACAGAAGTTCAGCATCGCGGATGGAGACCGTCGCCCGCGCTTTGACATCTGACAGGCGTTGGCGTTCTTCGCTGATTTCGGCAGGTTCGTCCGGCTGTCCTTCAGCGGGGGGCGGTGGCAATCGGTCAAGGCGGGAATTCAGCTCACTCAGTTGTGGTTGAACGCGCACCACGCGATCAAGGGCTGCTGAGCGCAGGCGTAGCGCCTCATCCCGAGCGTTGATCAGTTGCTCCTCCGACAAGCCTTCCTTGTTCAGCAGCACCTTCAGAGCCTCGGCATCGCGCAGCAGCGGTTCGAGGCTGGCGCGCAATTGATCCGCCAAATCGGGGGCCTTTGGCGCGCTTGGTGCAGGTGTGGCCGCCGATGGCGTGCTGCCCGGTCCAACACCGAGGCCTTGAGAAACCGCCTGTTGGGGCAGGAAAAACAACAGCAGGGCCATCAGTGCAGCCGCTAACCAGCGCCGGACAGCCATCAGGACGGCCTGACGGGTAATTTCGGAGGCCACCTGGGGCCGCTTTTGGGGAAAGCAGCGCCCCTGCGCGGGCGCGGGCGGTTTGGACAAACGGGCGAGACGTATGGCGACGGACAGGCGCAAAGGCATCAAAGGACTGGCTTACTCAATGGGGGCGAAAGGGTACTTGCAATGCGCGAGGATTGGCGCGTGATTTAGCAATACCGCCGGGGGACCGGGCTGACCAGACTTTGCAACATCGCTCGGGTCAAACCTGGAAGATGGATCGCCCTCGCGCGCGGGATCTTCTCTCACGATGGAGCTATGCTTGGAGAAAATCGACTGCAGGGCGAAGGGTAAACGCGCTTCTAGCGCGCGATAATGCGCACTTTTCCGGCCTCAATCAGCACGGTCTCGGGGCCCTCCACGGCCAAAA
>JBCBCT010000049.1:0-22642 GCA_038530365.1 Pseudomonadota bacterium
ACGGGCTTTTTGGCCATGCTGCAAATAACGGTTTAAACCAACGGGCTATGTTCGGCGCTGGTCGAAGAAAAACCGCCGTGATAAGGCGCTGTCATGCCATCAAAGCCACCCAAAATCTCTCCCAAGAAGAACCATCGCAACGCACTACGGCGCTCCGAGACGAGGTCGGGCCGCAAAGACGTGAACCGAGAGCCCCCGGACTCTAAGGCCAAGGCCAAAACGCAAAAGCCCTCCGGGGCCAGAACGCAGAAGCCCCTTCAGACCGGAACACAGCGTGGCGCAGCCGATCCGTTGGCCCTTTACGGAATCCACACCGTCAAAGCAGCGTTGGAAAACAAGGCCCGAACCAAAACCCGGCTTTTGGCAACGCCGAACGCCCTCGACCGCTTAAAACCCGCCATCCCCGATCAGCCAGGCTTCAATGTGGAAACGGTGGACACAGCCGCCCTCCAGCGGATCGTCGGAAAAGAAGCTGTCCACCAGGGCGCGGTTTTGGAATGTGCGCCCCTTGAGCCGCTCGATGCATCAGAACTGTTTCAGCTGGTGGACCACACTTTGCTGCTGGTGCTGGATCAAATCACCGACCCCCACAACGTGGGAGCGATCATGCGCTCTGCGGTGGCACTCAACGTGGGCACGCTCATCACGACCGCGCGCCACGCCGCACCCGAAACCGCAGTGCTTGCAAAGTCCGCTTCCGGGGCTGCCGACTGGTTGCCCACCATGCCGGTGCGGGCCCTGGCAAAAACCATCTCAGCCTTAAACGAAATCGGCTTCACCACCCTGGGTCTCGACAGCGACGGCCCCGCTGATCTGGTCGACACGCTTGATGATATAAGCACCCCAAAAAAGCGGCCGCTAAAAATTGCACTCGTCCTCGGCGCCGAAGGCAAGGGACTGCGCCAGCAAACCCGCGAAGCCTGCAGCCATTTGGTTCGCCTCGACATGCCAGGGCCGATCCGCTCGCTCAACGTATCAAACGCCGCCGCCCTCGCCCTTTACCTCGCCCGCCGAGCCCTGGATCAAGGTTGACCGGGCAACGGTTTCACGATCGGTCCCTGTTTAACCGCCCAGATAGAGAATGTGGGGGTTGCAGGGCTTGCGCTTCAAAGAACGCAGCTGGCTGCGCTGGCGCGCCAGTTTTTTCATCGCTGGTGACACAAAGATGTATTTCGACCCAGTAATGCTGGACATCCGCTCCTTGTGCAGATCAAGCGCCATCGCGTCGTAAGGATCCGTCAAAAGACGTCCGTCTGCGCTCACCATCAGTCGCTTACCGCCTTGGGTCGGCAGATAGTTTCCATCATTCAGCCACGGCGTTTGGCTCATCCGCAGCGCCCAAGTCTGGCGCTCAAACTCTTCCAAAGCCGCACGCTCGTCAGCACTCGTCGACGTTTCTAAACGAGCATCAATATCGTCGGCGTAGATCACACCGCTGACTTTCGACGTGGACTTGGAAAAACAATGGGCGTCGGACGCTGCTCGGGCCGTTGCTGCCCCCATAAGCATGGCAACGGTGAGCGCACCGGTTGTGAACCCGTAAAGGAAAAATCGAGACAAGTTTTGACGCATGGCGACCCCGCTCGGCGGGCGCGTGGCCCAGCCCGTTCGAACATGAAAAATGACCGGGCGGAGAAATCACTCTCCGCTCAAGTCGCCGCATCGACGTCAGGGTGGGCAAGCAGCGGGGGTTAATCAACGGTTAACGCGAAAATGCCCACGGTTTCTGCAAGACATGGTTAACTATGGAACGTCCAACCACGGTTGCTTTCAAGTGGGTTCGGAAAACCAAAAAGACTTCAGGCCGCGAGAGGTTCCACCGCAGAAAACGCAGTTTGGAGCACGCTTGGGGGCGCATCCGCAGCCACCGCCTCGGTGGACAAAATTTGCCGATACCGCCGCGCGCCCGCTTGCCCCTGGAACAGGCCAATCATGTGCCTGGAAACGTGGTGCAAGCGCCCGCCGCCCTCAATGTGCTGCGCCGCATACTCCATCATGGCCGCGCAGATTGCGTCCATCGATAAAGGCGCTCGCGCATCGCCATAAATCCGTGAGTCCACGTCCAGCAGAAGAGCTGGATTTTGGTAAGCCGCCCGCCCCAGCATGACGCCATCCGTTGCAGGCATATGAAGCAATGCCTCATCGAGCGTTTTCAGCCCACCATTGATGCCCACAAAGACCCCGCCTGCCTCAGACATATCCCGCAGCCGCGCCTTCAGCCGGTGCACGCGGTCGTAGTCGAGGGGCGGAATATCGCGGTTTTCCTTCGGTGACAGCCCGTCCAGCCAAGCCTTGCGCGCATGGACCCACAGACCATCGCAGCCCGCCGCGATAACAGCATCAGCCAGCGCATCAAGCGCAAGTTCGGGGTCTTGATCATCCACGCCAATCCGGCACTTGACGGTGACAGGTATGTCAATCTCCGCTTTCATGGCCGCAACACAATCCGCCACCAGGCGCGGTGTTCGCATCAGGCAGGCCCCAAAGGTCCCCGACTGCACGCGGTCAGACGGGCAACCCACGTTCAAATTGACCTCATCATAACCGTAGTCGGCACACAGACGAGCCACTTTCGCCAGCTTTTCCGGTTCGCTGCCGCCCAATTGCACAGCCACGGGATGTTCAGAGGTGTTGAAAGCCAAATGCCGCTCAACGCCGCCGTAGAGCACAGCATCGGCAACAACCATTTCTGTGTAGAGCAAAGCCCGTCGGCTCAAAAGCCGATGAAACGCGCGGCAATGGCGGTCCGTCCAATCCATCATGGGAGCGACGGCGAATGTGCTGAGCGCGCTTTTCATATCCAAACAACCCTAAAGCTCAAATCATGAGCCACCGCAATGAGACCACCGGCGGGTCGTGATGGGCCAAAAACGGACCACGACCGAAGCCTTCGACACACCCTTTGCGACTTCACCTTATTGACCAGTCCAGCGGGGCGCGCGCTTTTCCAAAAACGCTTGGCGCCCCTCTTTGTGGTCTTCGCTGGCCGCCGCCTTGTCCTGCAGCCGCGCTTCCGTTTCAATAGCGTCACGCAGTGTCGATCGCGTGGCGGCGTGTACCGCCTCCTTCGTAAAGCGCAAAGACAGTGGCGCGCGCGCCAAAAGATCAGACGCAAGACTAAGCGCTTCCGCCATCACCGCATCATCGGCCACCACGCGGTTGGCCAAGCCAAGCTGAAGGCAGGCATTAGCCTCGATGCGCTGCCCTAGCGCCATGATTTCAAAGGCTTTGCGGCGTCCCAATTGGCGTTCCAAATGCCAGGTGAGCCCACCGTCCGGAACAAGCCCAATCGCCGAAAACGCCAGATAAATCGACGCCGATTCCGCCATCACAACCAAGTCGCACGACAAAACCAATGCCCCACCGATACCAGCAGCAATGCCGTTGACAGCGGCGATCACCGGCTTTGGCGAAGCGGCCACAGCCTCCAAAAACGGTGCATACTCTTCGAGCAGGCGCGCGCTCGGCGGTTTGTCGTACCCCCCCTGCTCGCGAAGATCGGCCCCCGCGCAAAACCCACGCCCTTCGCCGGTGATGATGATCACGCCCACCTCATCGTCAGACGACAAGGATTGCAACGCAGCCAGAAGGGTGGACCGCTGCGCCACGTTGAACGCGTTGAGGGCATCGGCCCGCGACAACGAGATGGTGCCCACACCGTCTGCGATTCGGACGGTCACCGCACCATCACGCTCGTGCTGCTGATTGATCTCTTGATGGCTCGGTTTGTCCGTCATCATCTCCCCACTTCATTACAGTGTGTCAGTCTTTCGCACGCGAGGTGAGGCAGTCATGACGTTGGTGCAACACCACTACATTAAATTTTGACAAGACGGTCTGCAACGTTTGTCATCCCTACGCCCGCACCTTAAGGCTTTCTTAACAAATCGCGTGGGGCAGGCACGCTGTCCCTTGGCAATGGTGTGTAGCGTCGTGGCATTTAAAACCAAAATCGGCTTTTTAACGCGGGCAACCGCCGCGGCTTTGTCTGGCACCATAGTGCTAGCCGCGCCAGTCGCCAGCGCGGAGACGATCTACCAGGCCTTGGCCCTCGCCTATGACAGCAATCCGGCTCTTAACGCCCAGCGCGCTGCAACCCGGTCTGTCGATGAGAAAGTTCCGCAGGCGAAATCGTTTCTTCGCCCGCAAGTCAATTTTGCCGCCGATCTTGGCTTTTCCTCAAGAACGACCAACGCTCCCGGCTTGCCCACCATCAAAACCCAACTACGCCCCTACGGTTTTAGGATCACGATTGACCAGTCGTTGTTCCGTGGATTTCGCACCGTCAACACAATCAAGTCCGCCCGTGCCAACGTTCGTGCGAGTCGCGAAACGCTGCGCAATGTCGAGCAAAACACCCTGTTCAATGCCGCCAGCGCCTATGCCGACGTTGTACAAGCCCAACGCATTTTGCGGTTGCGGCAGTCTAACATCAGTTTTTTGAGTGAACAGGTTCGGTCCGCAAATGCCCGTCTGGAAGTCGGTGAGGGCACGCGAACGGATGTGGCACAGAGTGATGCGCAACTTGCTCTGGCCCGCGCCCAAGCTGCTGCTGCCCAGGCGTCTCTTGCAAGTTCAAGGGCGGTTTACCGGGAAGTGGTCGGGCGATCACCGCGCCACCTGCGCGATCCCGCAGTTCCCCACCGGCTGCTGCCCCACAGTCTGGACGATGCGATCCTCTCGGCTGTGGTCAGCCATCCAAGCGTCAAGGTCACACAGCATCTGTTGGATGCAGCCGCGTTTAACGTAAAAACCACCGAAGGCGAACTCCTGCCAACCCTGTCAGCCCGAGCGCAGACCCAGCGCCGTTTCAACAACCAGCAAAGCGGTGACCGCACCACAACGTCCACCGCCACCGTCAATTTGACGGTGCCCTTGTACCAAGGCGGTGCGGTCGCGTCGCGGGTGCGGGAAGGCAAACAGGTCGTCGGCCAGCGCCGCATCGAGGTGGATCAGGCTCGAGACACCGTGCGTCGTGCCGTGGTGGATGCCTGGTCTCAATTGATCAGCGCCCGCGCCTCCATCACCTCTGGCAACGCCCAGGTGCGCGCAGCACGCCTGGCGCTGAACGGTGTGGTGGAAGAGCGAAACGTCGGGCAGCGCACCCAACTTGATGTTTTGGAAGCGCAAAGCAACCTGCTGAATGCGCAGATCTCACTCACCCAAGCGCGCCGCAATCGGGTCGTCGCAGCCTATGGCCTCCTATCGGCAGTTGGTCGTTTGAATTCTCAGCGGTTGGGCTTGCAGGTCCGCCACTACAGTCCGGTGGCCCATTTCGACCAAGTCAAAGACAAATGGTACGGCCTGCGCACCCCCAGCGGGCGGTAAACCTCGAGCATAAAACGGGCGCTCATCTACGGTCAAAAGGCTGCAACGGCGGGCCTAAAAACGCTTTGCTCTGATAGATATCTGCAGCCCAAATCAGACATGGCGACCATGGCCACGGTCGCTTTGCCGCGCACGTGAACCCACGCCGTAGCGGCAGCGTTCGGCTATCGCACTGAGGGAACATCCACGCGCACAATGAGTGCCACATTGACAATTGTCGTAACACGGTCCCCGTCCACAACGCGCAATCCACCCCGCGTTGCCGTTGGTTTGACCTGACCGTACGGCAATTCCGCGGCGACCGTAGCAAGATCAACGGCATCTGGATCGGGGGCGGCAATGCGCAATTCGATCTCCATCTTTTGCGCGTCCATGCCCAAATGACGAAACAGCAAAAGCGACGAATGATGGATCGCATCCTGCACGGCCCGTCGCGCCGCTTTTGTTGCATCCTCACCGTAAAGATCGGTGCCCATCCCCATTTCAACGATAATGCGTTTTTTGGCGGACGCCGGGTGTTCCGTTTTCGTCATCACGCTTTCACCGCCTCTAAAACAGAATCAGGAAGATCAAGCGAAACCGTCACCGCAGCATTTGCAAGCACCACAATCGCTCCGTCCTCCTTGGGCGTGTCCATGCCTCCATGTTCCACCGAAACGATCACGGTGCCATAGGGCAGCATCGCCACCACGTCCGAAACGCGGACCGCTTCCGGCTGTGCAACGCCAATGAGGACATCGATCAACATGGCCTCGCGCGGTTGATCAAAAGCGTCAGCCACCGTGAGGACATTTTGACGGATCGCATTGTGGACCGCGCGACAAGCAGCCTTTGTGTGGCTCTCACCTTGAATATCGGTCCCCATGCCCAGTTGCATGACGAGTTTTCGAACGGGCATCGCGCGCTCCTGTATTGGCGATTTCAGACACAAAAAAGCCGACCCGGCGCAGGGCTGGGTCGGCCTTTCATTTGGTACGCGCAGCTTAGTTGGTTGCTGTGCTGTCTTCCGTTGTTGCGGCATCGCCACCCTCTTTGGGCGGGTTGAGCGACTTCAGATAGGCAATGACGTTGATACGGTCTTTTTCTTTGCGCAGCTTGTAGGCCATGCGGGACTTGGCTTTTTTGTCATCCAGCTTGGCGCGAAGATATTTGCGCGGGTCTTTCAGATAGGCGCCCAGCTCTTCGGTGTTCCAAACCAGACCGGCTGCACCGGCGGCTTTAATGCTTTTACCGAACTTTGTGTAAAGCTCACGCGCGCCGGCCGTGCGACCGTAAACGTCGATCAGGTTCGGACCGGCTTTCTTGGACTTGGTCGCTGTGTCTTCAACGATGTGGCAGGTCTTGCAACGCTTGTTGAAAACGTCTGCGCCCATTTGCTCGGGTGTTTTGTCTTCGGCGAAAGCGCCGGACAACGCTGCAAAGCTCATTGCGCCGGCGAGAGCGACAACGGTGCGTGTATTGGACATGGTGTTCCTCCTGTCGAAATTCCATTTCGCAGACGAACGTCAAGGACGCCCACACTGCGCGTGCTTTCTTCTCACCCACAAGTAAAGGAAAAGCCCTCTATCTTCAAACCAAGAAGCCGACATTGTGATGGCCTAAACGGCTGTTTCTGAACGCCAAGATGTCGCACACCCGGTTTCGCTCGCCTTACCGACCTCGCCAGCGCAGCGCCAAATCACCGATGTGGAACAAAAAGGCTGCGAAAAGCGTGGGGGCCAAATACGCCCAATGTTCAGCGGAGAGCACGATGCCCAACGCCACGGCGAAACAAAGCCCGGCCCCTAGAAAACAGACGGTCGAGGCGGGCGCAAGGCCAACCCGCCTCACCTGCCACAAGGCCAGCAAAAACACCGCCTCCACCACCAAAACACCGCCGATCAACCAGGCAATGGCGGACGTCGAAAGAAGCCATTCCAGATAAGCCATCCTAACCGCACCTCTGCTCAAGCGCGGGACGGCGGTTATGATGACCCAACACAGCCGCGCTTTACGTCCGCGCAAATCCAAGCAGATGGCTTAGATCCTTAAAGAACACGCGGATATGAGCCATCGGCTCCTTCCGAACGAGTTCTTTATTCATATAGCTTTCCCAGGTCAGGCGCTGCACGTCTTTGTCTTCACAGATTTTAACGAACCGTTCGCGACGGCGGTCGCCGCCATACCAGAAGAATTGCAGGATCCCCAAAACCCAAAAAACCTTGCCGTGCTCCTTCATAAAGACCCGCCGCGCTTGGCTCAGGCTCCGCGCCACATCTTTGGACGTTTGAGCCTCCAACGCTTCGATCACAGCATCGGCCACCATGCGACCGCAGGCCATGGCGTAATAGATGCCCTCCCCCGACGCTGGGGCTACGACGCCGGCGGCATCGCCACACACGATGATGGAGCGGCCATTGTCCCAACGCTTCATCGGCTTCATGGGGATCGGTGCCCCTTCATGGCGAATGGTGTGCACTTCATGAAGGCCCGTCGCGCCCCTCAGGTTTGCCACAGCCGTGCGGAGGGAAAAGCCCTTTTGGGCCGAGCCCACGCCAATGCTTGCCGTGTTCCCATGGGGAAAAACCCAGGCGTAGAAATCGGGCGACAGCTTGCCCTGATAATAGACGTCGCAGCGCGTGGCGCTGTAGAAGTCATTGTCATTGTCAGCTTCGTCGATGGCAACAATCTCATGATAGGCGAACACAAACGGGACGGGTTTGACGTTGGGCAGACCCTGTTGCGCCACTTTGGATTTTGCCCCGTCAGCACCGATCACGATGCGGCAATGGGCTTTGGTTAAAGCGCCCTGTTCGTCCTGATAGGTGACGGTGACGCGACCGTCGCTGTGCTCCTCCAGAGTTTTGAACGTGCCGGTGATACGCTCAGCCCCATTGTCCGCCGCGCGCGCCCGCAAAAACTCATCAAATGTTTCGCGGTTCACCATGCCCACAAAGCCGTTTTCGATGGGCATATCGACCGCTTTGTCCGACGGCGCGATCATCCGCGCTGAGCGGATGCGGGCGCACAATTGGCTTTCGGGAATATCGAAATCACGGATCAAACGGGGTGGAATTGCACCGCCACAAGGTTTGATACGCCCCGCACGATCCATCAGGAGAACCCGGCGCCCTGCCCGCGCCAGATCATCCGCCGCTGTAGCTCCCGCCGGACCACCGCCTACGATGATGGCGTCATAAAGGGTGTCGTGGTTCGGTGCGCCGGTTTGCATTTTCGCCATGGCTAGCCGTCCTTCCTATAGTTTTCAGGTCCGTGACTTGGAGGCCGTCGTCTTCGAAGTGTGAGTGTTTTGAAACAGATCATTCCGCCGCCTGAAGGGGCCCGGAAATGGACGATGGGGTGGTCCGAGATATGGAGCCCGAAACCGGCTCAACATGCGGGTCAGCCACTTTTCGCGGCGACTTTTGCGCGTCCGGCAATTCGATACCGCCCAACGCAACCCCCGGGGCCACGCGGTAGGCGATCATGCCCGACACGACGAAAAGCACAGCTTCCGCTGCAAAAATGGTGGCATAGGCGCCATGGGGCGTCTCAAGGAGCGCCCGCGCCAAATCCACGGCAACCGTGCCAAGGAAACCACCGAGGCCGAAGGCGACGGCCTGCGCTGCACCCCAAAGACCCATGCGAGTTCCCTCGCGCTGCGCCTCCCCTTGATTGGCAAGACCCATCATGGAACCAATTGCGGCGACCGCAAACGCGCCATTGGCCAGACCGAGAAAGAACACGTTTGCGCGCAGCGGCCACGTTTCCACGAAACTGGCAGACATCGCCAAACCCAAGAAAGCAACGGCAGACGCAAGACAGCCGCCGACGGCCCACACGCGCATGGAGCCAAACCGTCCCCGCCCGATGGCACTTCCAGCCAAGGCGACCAGCACCATGCCCAGCATAACACCACCATGTTGAACACCCGCCAACTTGGTGGATTCACCCGGCGTGAAACCGAAAACGAGGCCGGCAAACGGCTCCAAGATTAGATCCTGCGCACTGTAGGCGAGCATGGATACGAAGACAAAGATCGTGAACTGACGCGCCTTCTGTTCCGCCCAAACGGCCTGAAACGCCTCTCGAAAAGGCACTTTCGGTTTGGGCTCTTCTGCGCTTTCAACCTGTGTTGGCGCTGACGGTTTGGAAGCCGGAGCCGCGCCCTCAATGCCCCAAACAGCCACCACAGCAACGAGAAAAGCGATGAGAGAAACGCTGGTCGACACAGCAACCAGACGCTGCGCCGAATAGGGGTCGAGATTGGCCCCGGCAATAATTGCCGTCACCACAAAACCCGCAATCATCATGATCCAAACGATGGAGGCTGCTGCGGGTCGCCGACGCGGCGCAACGCGCGTAGCCAGCAACGTGAGAAGCGATGTTCCGGATGCGCCAACGCCCAAACCGATGAGCGCAAAGGCAATAAAACTGACGCACAAACCAAGCCAAAAGGCATACCCCATCAAGGCTGTCCCCAAGGCCGCCAGCGCACCACCGAACGCCAAAACCGCCATGCCGCCAATGATCCAAGGCGTGCGCCGCCCGCCCATATCGGAACCATAGCCCCAACGCGGCCGCGACATCTGAACGGCATAGTGGAATGCCACCAGAGCACCGGGGATGACCGCCGCCAGCGCATATTCCACCACCATGATGCGGTTCAGCGTGGCTGTCGTCAAAACGACGATTGCCCCCAGGGCCGTTTGCACCAGCCCCAGGCGAATGATCCCAATCCAACTCAGATAGGCGGGCCCATGGGTTGGGGTTGCCAACTCAGATGGCAGATCGGCAGTCTGTGTCAGTTCGGCTCCCTCAACCGACATGGCGTTATCCCTCTTGTTAAAAATTCCAGAAGCTGCCGCTTTCAATGCGGCTGGTCTCGGGACCCTTTGCCCCTTGGCGGTTGGCGTTCAGACGTTTGTAAAAAACGGCAGGCAACTCTGGCCGCGACCGCGCCTTCAGGACGGCATGGGTTTGATCAAGCGGTTGGCTTAGGCGCGCAGCCAAATTCAGTGTGGCCGCCCTCGGTGCAGTGGCTCCTGACTTGGCGCTCACATCGGGCGCGGTGATCACATTGGGCGACGCGGTAGAAGTGGCCGAAGTGTTAGACGTGATATGAGACACGCCAACGGCACTGATCATCATGCCCAGCACGAAGAAGACTGTGCCGGTTCCGTTATAGAGCGCAGCGTTCTTGCGCGGGTTCAACAGCAACGAAATATCATCGAGAAGGAAGCGGACCATCAGCCAGATCTGCAGGCCCAGCACCGCAGCCACGCCGAGCGCAAACCACGGCAGACCCCAGGCGATCAAAAGGCCAACAACGACAACTTGAGGTACGGCCATGACCACACTGGCCACCTGCGCCGCCCGGTCCGCGCCCAGTTGCACCGGCAGTGTGCGAACACCCATCCGCTTGTCGCCCAAAACAGATTTGAAATCGTTCAGCGTCATGATGCCGTGGGCCCCGATACTGTAGAGGACAACGAGGGCCAGAATTGGCCAATCCGGCATCGCGCCAAGCATGACGGCAGCGCCGGTGAACCAGGCCAAACCTTCATAGGAGAAGCCGCAGGCGGCATTTCCCCACCATCCGTTCAACTTCAACCGCAAGGGCGGGGCACTGTATGCCCAGGCGAGGATAAGTCCGACGATGGTCGCGGCAAACACCAGCGGGCCCAAAATCCAGCCAAGAAGCAAAGACAACGACGACCAAGCAATAGCGATGTAAAGCCCAGTACGGCCCGGCAGGCGCCCGGACGGAATGGGACGATCCGGCTCATTCAACGCATCAACGTGGCGGTCACACCAGTCATTCATAGCCTGGCTGGACGCGCAAACCAGCGGACCGGCCAAGATAATGCCCCCCATTACAAGCGGCCATCGGTCCATGACAAACGCGCCGCTGGACACAACACCGCAAGCGAAGGCCCACATGGGCGGAAACCAAGTGATCGGCTTGAGAAGTTCAAAGACTGCCCAATAGCCTTGCGCCGCGGTCGCCGGCACAGCCAACCGTCGAGACTGATCGGACGCCGGTTTTGGCACCGAATGGGGTGAAGGATTGGGAGCCAGAGACATGCCCGACGATAGAAACGTCAGCGCAAAGTGTCAAACCAATTTGACAAACAAGACTGTCAATAATTCTGGAAACTAAGCGTCCTCGTCATCGGAATCCCGTGCCAGCTTCGCGTATAGGCTTTGTCGAGACAGACCCAACATGCGGGCTGCAGACACGCGGTTGCCCTTGGTCAGATCAAGGGCCGTTTCAATGCACAGCTGTTCGATCAACGTTGTGGTCTCACGCACGATGTCCTTGAGGGGCATGTGGCCGACCAGATTTGTAATCTGCTCGTTGCTGCGGGCGACAAACTCTCCGCCGTCCTCGCCTTGAAGCGCCGCACTGCCTGATTGCCGAATGAGAAAGCCGTAGAGTCGTTCACCGTCCTGAACCATTTGACTTGCGGAAATCTCCACGCTCTCCAAGCGCCCATAGGGCCCGCGCAAAACGGTTGCAAAGCGACGAACGAGACCGTGTTCCTGCACATTGGCAATGAGCACATTGCAATCGACGCCCGGCCTCTCAAACCAATTGTCAAAAAACTCACCTTCCGCGGCCACGACACTGGACAGGCCCAACAGATTGGCGAAAGCCGGATTACAGGACATCACACGGCGGTTTTCGCTGGTCACGACGAACGCATCCGGCATGTGTTCCACAAGATCGAGGGTTTGCCGCTCCGCCGCGTAGGTGAGCGGTACCACATTGGCTGAATCCGCTTCCATCCGCAGCAGGATGTGGGCGTTGCGCTCTTGATGGAACGGTACAGCATGAATGGCGATGTGCCGCCCGCCCCGCATGGTCACCGTCACATCCCGCGCGCCGTTTTCCTCCAGCGTCGCCCGCAGCAATTGGTGCAAGACATCGGATTCCTCGGAACCGAAAAGCTGCGTCACACGGCTGCCTAAGGCTTTGCGATCGTTAATCCCCAAAACCCGTTGCGCGGCTGGGTTGATGTCCACCACTTTCAAACTGGACGCTTCCAGCAAAAGCTGCGGAACGTCCACCAATTGGAACAAAGTGCGGTAGCGCAACTCTTCCGACCGCAGGCGGGAAAATTCCCGCTCCATAGCCAGTTGAGCATTCATCAAACGTTGTTGCAGATGTGATAAACGTGACAGGTCACGGCCAAAGGCGATCAGCCTGCCGGTGTCTCCCAGGCGAACGGTGTTGTAGTGAATGGGCGTGTCATCGCTGTTGGGGAGGCTATGGTTGATCTCCCGAGCCTTAATCGGGCCTTCGTGGTGCGACTCTTCCAAAATCTTTTCGATTTTGGCTTCGCTTTCGATGGTCACGATTTCCGACCATTTGCGGCCAGCCCAGCTTTTCGCGCCGCCTTTTAACAGCGCTTCAGATGACACGGCAGCATCGAGGATAAAGCCTTCCTGATCCAGGACCAGGGCAACTTCGCAGGCCTTAGCGAGCACACCGGCCGCCTCGTGCGCTGACACATCCTTAAAATAGACGTCCGCATGGGCAAAACTTGCCGATACGGTCTGGGAGATAAGGTCGTCCAAAGGTACGAGTTCCTTTTGAACACCGGCTCCCAAACGGTGCTTATGGTTTGTTTTCACGCGTGCGGCGCCTAGGCATTAAACTTTCGCCTAAGCAGTACATGCATTGTCATTCCTAATCAAATGCCACCTTGCAGCTGGCTTGTCAGTCACATCCCAGAGCGGCGAGCCCACTGAGTTCCTGTTATGGACGCGGCGCACTCCTTTGGTTTCTATCATCGATCCGCACCGTTTATTCATTTGGCTGCGGTTTTGGCTCGCCAGACCCCGTCACACCTCTGTTTCGTCGTCTGAGATCAACAATTCCCGTGCCAATGCGAGGCCAGCACGGGCATCTAGCGCAATTCCTTCAACCGGCAGGCTTTGCACGCTGTCCGGCGCACTTCGCACCAGAGGCCCGCCGACGAGCAAACGCACCTGTTTGTTCAGGCTACTGGCCCGAATAGACACGATCAACTGGCGCAAAGCCGCGAGCTGTGATTCGTGCGCAAGCGACAGCCCGATCACGTCAAAATGGGCCTCCCGAACCTTTCGCGCCAGCGCAGCACCGCTTTCCGCCATGGCAATTGTGACATCCCACCCATCGGCGCGGAAGAATTCCTGCACGATGGACACGCCAAACACGTGATTTTCCCCCGGATAGGGGGCCAGCATCAGCCGCGCCCCGTCCACCGACGGCGTCGTCTCATTCGCCAAGCCGGAGGCGTATCGATGCAGCAGAGAATGCAAAACAGCCATAGCGACCGTCACTTCGGAAAACGACAAGTCATCGTCCTGCCAGCGCAAACCGAAGGTTTCGGCAGCCGGGCTCATTAAAAGCAAGATCAGATCAGCTGTGCTTTGGCCCTTTGCCAAATGCCCATCCAACAACGCGCAAGCCGCCTCAAAGGGCTCGTAGAGGATTGTCTCTACCATATGCGCAACGTCTTCTTGCGCCAGCAATGGAGCTTGGCCTGACTTCATGTCGTTTGAGCGCCGCGTCCGTTCCCCCGTCAACGTCGACCGAGAGAGAGCACGAATAGAAGGCTCTTCCTTGTTGGGAAGCGAAGTGCCGTTACCCCATGATCCTGACCAAGACAGGCGCTGACGTCTGTCCGACATCAAGCGTTCTGCCAGCCTGGGCAGCAATTGGGCGTGCAGCGCTCCCTCGATAACTGCACGCTCATTGTAACGCGTCGGTGCCATAATGACCCCGCCTTTTTTCAGTGTGCCCGAAATTTGAGCGACACACAAACAAGACCTTGCTTCTTGAGGACCACTTTGACCGACTTTCGTGGTAATTGTCCAGTTTGATTTACGTCAAGTTTTCTTGACATACCTTCCTTCAAAGACCTACCTTCCCCGGTGAAAGCTCCCTCGAACGCACGTGTGACCGAGAATCACGGTCTGCGGAAACCGGCGATTTTGGTCCTGCCTGCAACTGCACACCCCCAACTCTGGGGAAAAGCGGCAAGATAGCGGTCACAGACTTCGGTGCAGACAACACAAGCCCTGATCCTCAGGGCCGGCCGACACGGCCAACAGTGGACGTTTTCGGGGTGAAATTTTGGAGGTCGATGGAAGGTCAGATGGAAAATGGAACGGCAATCGGCCGTGACCATCTGTCGATGGGCCACGGTTCCTCACAACGGGCAATACAAACCCCGGCAACACAAACCACCGCAGCCGCGCGGCCGCACAACGTGCAGACCGCAGCCTCATCCCATTCGGGTGGCCTCTACACCGCCGAAGAGCGCCAGCGGCGCGATGAAACCATTTGGACGCTGGTTCAGGGCATTCTGGCCCCGGTCCAGTTTGTGGTGTTTTTGATCTCGCTGGGCCTTGTTTTGGTGACGCTCACAAGCGGCGATTATTACGCGCTCACAACGGCCTCGATCGTCATTAAAACACTGATTTTATACACAATCATGGTGACCGGGGCGATCTGGGAAAAGGTTGTCTTTGGGCGCTATCTGTTCGCGCCGGCCTTCTTCTGGGAAGACGTGTTTTCCATGCTCGTGCTGGCCCTGCACACAGCCTATTTGATGGCCCTTTGGACACAGGCGCTGTCACCAACGGCGCTGCTTTGGCTCGCTCTGGCCGCCTATGCGGCATACGTTATCAACGCGGTTCAATTCGTGCTGAAATTGCGCGCCGCCCGTCTGCAAGCCGCCGCTGCCGATGGTGATGTGCAACGACAAGCTACTTCGGCCACGACTTCTGAGAGTGTGAGCGGAGTGTTGAATGATGCTGCGCTCGGACGCGTGTCGTCCGCCAACGCACAAACCTCCAACGCCCAATCTCTCAAAAGGCAGGCCCTTAAAGAACAGGCGCACAAAGCGGCCGCAAATCCGGAAGGGGCGGTTGCATGAGCACAACACCATCAAAAGCCAATCTGTACACCGCAAAACCAGTCACCCACCGCGCGGTCGCAGACGTTGCCCCTGCCCCAACCGTTGGCTGCGACAGCCGACCGATTCTCCATGAACGCGGTCAACATGAAGTCTTTTGCGGCCTCACCGGCATCATGTGGCTCCACAGAAAAATTCAGGACGCGTTCTTTTTGATCGTCGGTTCACGCACCTGCGCCCATCTCATGCAGTCGGCTGCCGGTGTCATGATCTTCGCCGAACCCCGTTTTGGCACCGCCATCATGGAAGAGCGCGACCTCGCTGGCATCGCCGATATGAACGATGAGTTGGATGGCGTGGTCGAACGGCTGCTCAAGCGTCGCCCGGAAATTCGCCTGCTGTTTCTCGTCGGCTCCTGCCCGTCGGAAGTCATCAAGCTCGACCTTGAACGCGCAGCCCAGCGCCTGTCCCAGCGCCACACGCCCGGCGTGCGCATTCTGAGCTATTCAGGAAGCGGCATTGAAACCACCTTTACCCAGGGCGAAGACGCCTGCCTCGCCTCCTTGGTGCCGGGCCTGCCAGCGGAACCCGACAACGCCCCGGCAACACTCATGGTGGTCGGCGCGCTGCCCGATGTGGTCGAGGATCAGTTCGCCCGGCTGTTTGAACAGATGGGCATCGGCCCTGTACGGTTTTTGCCAGCCCGATTGGCCGAGGACATGCCGCCGGTGGGCCCCGGCACGTTTTGCCTGCTTGCCCAGCCCTTTTTGACCGATACAGCCCGCGCTCTTCAAGAGCGTGGGGCCACCATACTGCAGGCACCATTCCCGCTGGGCGCTGAGGGCACGACAGCATGGCTTCAGGCCGCAGCCACGGCTTTTGGGGTGGATGCAGCAACCTTTGATCAAGCCACCGCACCCGGCATCGAGCGCGCCCGCCGCGCGGTCTCCCGCCACCGGGACAATCTTGAAGGCAAATCCGCCTTCTTCTTCCCCGACAGCCAACTGGAAATCCCTTTGGCACGGTTTTTGGCAGCCGAATTGGGCATGGATCTTCTGGAAGTCGGCACGCCCTACCTCAACCGCACCATTCTTGCGCCGGACCTCAACGCACTGCCGGAAAAAACTGTGATTAGCGAAGGGCAAGACGTCGACCTTCAGCTGGAACGCTGCCGCGCCGCAAAGCCCGACATTACGATCTGCGGTTTGGGTCTCGCCAACCCCCTCGAAGTTGAGGGTTTTACGACCAAGTGGTCCATCGAACTCGTGTTCACCCCGATCCAGGGATACGAGCAGGCGGGTGATTTAGCCGAACTGTTCGCCCGTCCCCTCAACCGGCAAACGCGCCTGAAGGTTTAGGGGGACACACCGATGCAACTATCCGTTTGGACATATGAAGGCCCACCCCATGTCGGCGCGATGCGGATCGCCACCGCCATGCGCGACCTGCATTATGTGCTCCATGCCCCGCAGGGCGACACCTATGCCGACCTGCTGTTCACGATGATTGAGCGGCGCAAAGCCCGACCGCCGGTTACTTACACGACGTTCCAGGCCCGAGATCTTGGCGGCGATACCTCACACCTGTTCATGGACGCCGCCACCCAAGCCTATGAGCACTTTAAGCCAGCAGCCATGATCGTGGGCGCATCTTGCACCGGTGAATTGATCCAGGATGACCCCGGTGGCCTTGCCAAAACGTTGGGCCTGCCCGTTCCCGTCATCCCTTTGGAACTGCCATCTTACTCCAAAAAGGAAAATTGGGGGGCGTCGGAAACGCTATACCAACTCATCCGCGCCATCGCCCCCCAAGGCCCCGATAAAGCGGCCACCGACACAGATGATGCGCAGCCCTGCTGCAACATTATCGGCCCAACCGCCCTCGGCTTTCGTCACCGCGATGATGTGCGCGAAATCGTCGGCCTTCTTGAAGGGTTGGGCGTGGCGGTCAATGTGGTCGCGCCCCTCGACGCTTCGATCCACGATCTGCTTCGTATCAAGCAGGCGGACTTCAACGTCTGTCTGTATCCCGAAATTGCCGACACAACTTGCCAGTGGTTGAAGCGCCAATTCCGCCAGCCCTATACGAAAACTGTGCCCATTGGCGTTCAGGCCACGCAGGAATTTGTGCAGGAAGTCGCAGAACTCGCCGGGCTGGACGCGGCGGCCTGCGACGCATTTTGCCAGGAGCAGGAAAGCCGTCTGCCCTGGTATTCCCGCTCGATTGATTCCACCTACCTCACCGCCAAGCGAGTGTTCCTATTTGGGGATGCAACCCACGTCATTGCTATGGCCCGCGTGGCCCAAAGCGAGATGGGGTTTGAGGTCGTGGGCCTGGGCACCTACAGCCGGGAATTTGCCCGCGATATCCGCGAGGCCGCCGAACGGTACGGCGTCGAAGCCATCATCAGCGATGATTATCTGGAGGTCGAAGAGGCGGTTCAAAAGCTTCAACCCGAACTGGTGCTCGGCACCCAAATGGAACGCCACATCGCCAAGCGTTTGGGCATCCCCTGCGCGGTCATTTCGGCCCCAGTGCACGTGCAGGATTACCCGGCGCGTTATTCCCCGCAAATGGGTTTTGAAGGCGCAAACGTTCTCTTTGATACGCTGGTGCACCCCCTCACCATGGGGCTGGAAGAGCATTTGCTGCACATGTTCCGGGATGATTTTGAATTCAATGATGCAGCTGGCCCGTCCCACTTGGCCCATGGTGGCAAGCTGAAAGCTGAACCAGAACAGGCGCACAATGCGCCAACACAGACCGCAGCACCACAAACGCAAGCATCGGCACAAGAATCGTCACAATCTAGCGCCGCAACGCTTCCCGCTTGGACAACCGAAGCGGAAAAAGAGTTGCGCAAAATCCCGTTTTTTGTCCGGGGGAAAGCCCGCCGCAACACCGAAAAATTCGCAGCCGAACGCGATTTGACTGAAATTACGATGGAGACGCTCTATGAAGCGAAATCCCATTTCAGTCGGTGACACCCCCCGCCCGGCGGTGGAAAAAGGCGACGGTGTCAACGTCGTCCTGATCACGCTCGACCATCACATGAGCGGCGCGGTGAGCGAAGCCCGCGATGCCCTCCAGGCCGATCTGCCGGGCATCGATGTCACGGTCCACGCGGCAACGGATTGGCACGAAAACGAAGCCCGTCTGGCGGCCTGCAAAAGCGACATCGCCCGAGGTGACATCATCATCGCCTCGATGTTGTTCGTTGAAGACCACGTCAAAGCGATCCTTCCTGATCTGCAAGCGCGGCGTGACGAATGCGATGCCATGATGTGCTGCATGTCCGCCGGGGACGTGATGAAAAACACCCGCATGGGCAAGTTTTCCATGGACCGCGAAGCCAAGGGCCCCATCGCTCTGCTGAAAAAACTGCGGGGCGAGCGAAAGGGCCAAGACGGCAAGACCGCCGGCGAACGGCAAATGCGCATGCTGCGCCGCCTGCCGAAACTTCTCAAATTCATTCCCGGCACCGCCCAGGACGTGCGCGCCTATTTCCTCGCCCTGCAATATCGCCTCGCCGCGTCCAGCGAGAACATCGAGAACATGATCCGCATGTTGGTCGATCGATACGCCGACGGCGACCGCGCGGCCTTGCGCGGAAATTTACCGGCAAAAGCCCCCATCGAATATCCCGATACCGGCGCCTATCACCCCGCCATCGACGGTCGCGTGACGACGTCGCTGGACGCCCTTCCCCGGCGCGCGGACGCAAACGGCACGGTGGGCCTGCTGTTGCTGCGCTCCTATATCCTGTCCGGCGACACGGGCCATTATGACGGCGTGATCAGCACGCTGGAAGCGGCTGGCTTGAACGTCGTTCCTGTCTTCTGCAATGGCCTCGATAACCGAATGGCCATCGACAAATTTCTATCCGGCGGCATCCCAGACGGCCAAGGCGTCAGCATAGACGCCCTTGTGTCTCTGACAGGCTTCTCGCTTGTCGGCGGGCCCGCCTACAGCGATGCAGATGCGGCAAGCACAACATTGCGCGCCCTCGACGTGCCCTACATTTCCGCCCACGTCACCGAGTTTCAGACCATCGAAGCCTGGCAAAAGTCCGGCCAAGGCCTCACGCCCATCGAAACCACCATCATGGTCGCGATCCCCGAATTGGACGGTGCCACCGGCTCTCTGGTCTATGGCGGGCGGGCCGATGGCGATGCCGCGCCCCGCCCGTGTAGCTGCGCCCGTGGTCTCGGCACCTGCCCCCAAGGCCGCGCCTGCATGCACCCGGAGACCGAACGGGTCGATCAACTCGCCGCCCGCGTTTCACGCCTCGTGCGTCTGCGCAAGAAAGAGCGTGCCGAACGGCGCATCGCCATCCCCATCTTCAACTTCCCCCCAAACGCCGGGAACCTGGGAACCGCCGCATTTTTGAACGTCTTCGCCTCGCTCCACCAAACGCTCCAACGCCTCCAGCGGGAAGGCTTTGACGTCGGCGACATCCCTGCGGACGTCGAAGGTTTGCGCGATGCGGTGTTGAACGGGAATGCCGCTGAGTACGGCGCGCTGGCGAACGTGCACGACACCGTCGCGCTCGATGATCATGTGCGCCGCGAAACCCATTTGGCGGAAATTGAAGCCCAATGGGGCCCGGCCCCCGGTCGCGACAACACCAATGGCGGCAGCTTGTTCATTCTTGGCAAGCGCTTCGGCAATGTCTTCATCGCAGTCCAACCGGGCTTCGGCTACGAAGGCGATCCCATGCGGTTGTTGTTTGAGAAGGGCTTCACCCCAACCCATGCGTTTTCGGCCTTCTACCGCTATCTGCGGGAGGATTTTGATGCCGATGCCGTCCTTCATTTCGGCACCCACGGCGCCTTGGAATTCATGCCCGGCAAACAAGTGGGCCTCGGTGCGGCCTGCTGGCCGGACCGCCTCATCGGCGATATGCCAAACCTCTACTTGTATGCCGCCAACAACCCTTCGGAAGGCACCATCGCCAAGCGCCGGTCGGCGGCTACGCTGGTCTCCTACCTCACACCACCGCTGACCAATGCGGGGCTCTACAAAGGCCTGACCGAACTGAAATCCAGCCTCGAACACCTGCGCACGCTTGATCCCACCGCTGTTCAGGATCGGGAGGATGCGGCGGACCTCGTGCGTGCCCAGGCCGAACAACTTGATCTTCTGGGCGCGCTCGCCACCGCCCCGCTGGATGAGCTTGCCGCAACATTGGTGAAGCGCATCAACGAGTTGGAACACACGCTCATTCCAGATGGCCTGCATATTGTTGGCAAAGGCATGGACGATGCCGAGCGCGAGCAGATGCTCACGCTCATGGCCGAAAGCATGGCTGACGGCACGACGGACAAAGCCGGCGGCGGTGATGGCGACGAAAAAAATGAAGCGACAAAACTCGATAAGGTCGTGATCCAGGCCCTGGTGGCCGGCCGCCGTGCTGACATCAAAGGCGCGGATGATGAAGAAAACGAACGCCTCGATACTTTGGCACGCGCCAATGAAAACCTCACCAACAATGCCGAACTGGCCGGATTGATCACAGCCTTGGACGGTCGGTTCGTGCCCCCGTCCCCCTCCGGTGATCTCATGCGCACGCCCGACATGTTGCCCACCGGACGCAACATCCACGGCTTTGACCCCTTCAAAATCCCGTCGAGCTTCGCAATCCGCGATGGCGCGCGTCAGGCTGCCCGGGTGCTGGACCGCTATTTAGAAGACTCGGGCGCGCTGCCGGAAACCATCGCTTTGGTGCTGTGGGGAACGGACAATTTGAAAGCCGCCGGTGCGCCCATGGCCCAGGCCCTTGCCATGATGGGCGCGCGACGCCGCGTGGACAGCTATGGCCGGGTGTGCGGCGCCGAACTCATCGACCTCGATACCCTAAAGCGCCCGCGGATCGACGTTGTGATGACCCTGTCGGGCATTTTCCGCGACCTGCTGCCCATGCAGGCCAGCATGTTGGCGGAAGCAAGCTACCTGGCCGCAACGGCGGACGAACCAAGCGACCAAAACTTTGTGCGCAAACACGCCCTCGCCTACGCGCAGGACAACGGATGCAGCCTGGAAGAAGCGGCGCTGCGTGTCTTTTCCAATGCCGAAGGCGTCTACGGCTCGAACGTTAATTACCTCATCTCATCGTCCGCATGGACCGATGATGCCCAAATCGCCGACACGTATGCGGCCAGAAAATCCTTCGCAATCAACCGCAAAGGCAAGACGGAAGCCAAGCCCGCCTTGCTTCAAGCGGTGATGGGCAATGTTGAAATGGCCTACCAAAACCTCGATTCGGTAGAGCTCGGCGTCACAACCATTGACCATTATTTCGACACCCTGGGCGGCATCAGCAAAATGGTCTCAAAGGCCCGCAAAGAGCAGGGCCACACGGACGAGATCCCCGTTTTCATCTCCGACCAAACCCAGGGCGCGGGAAAAGTGCGCAGTCTTGGCGAACAGGTGGCGTTGGAAACCCGCACACGCTCCCTCAACCCCAAGTGGTTTGAAGGCATGTTGGAGCATGGCTACGAGGGCGTCCGTCAAATCGAAAGCCAGGTCACCAACACCCTGGGCTGGTCCGCCACCACCGGCGATGTCGACCCTTGGGTCTACCAAAAACTCTCGGAAACGTTCGTTCTGGATGAAGACATGCGAGCCCGGCTCGCAAAGCTCAATCCAGCCTCGTCATCGCGCATGATCAACCGTCTGATCGAAGCCAGCGAGCGCGACTACTGGCAGCCGGACGCTGAAACCCTCGACGCCCTGCAACAGGCGAGCGACGAAATGGAGGACGCGCTGGAAGGCGTGGAAGGATAATAAGAGCATGAACATCATCGGCCCAAACTCCCATTTCAAAGACAAATCTCGTCCTCTGCCCCCCGGCCTGGATGGCGAAGGCTCCGTGCAGGTGCAGCTCAACAACCAGATGGACGCGGGCAACGCCAAGGTGTTTGCCGTGTACGGCAAAGGCGGCATTGGCAAATCCACCACGTCGTCCAACCTGTCAGCCGCGTTTTCCAAGCTGGGCAAGCGGGTGCTGCAAATCGGCTGCGACCCGAAGCATGACTCAACCTTTACCCTCACCAAGCGCCTCGTCCCCACGGTGATCGACGCGTTGGAGGGGGTGAACTTCCATTCCGAAGAATTGCGGACGGACGACTTCGTCTACGAGGGCTTCAACGGCGTAATGTGTGTTGAGGCCGGCGGCCCCCCCGCGGGCACAGGCTGCGGCGGCTATGTCGTTGGTCAAACCGTCAAACTTCTTAAAGAACATCATCTTCTTGAAGATACAGATGTGGTGATTTTTGACGTGCTGGGGGATGTCGTGTGTGGCGGCTTTGCCTCGCCCCTGCAACACGCCGAACGCGCCTTGATTGTCACCGCCAACGACTTTGATTCCATCTTCGCGATGAACCGCATCGCCGCCGCCATCGGCGCGAAATCCAAAAACTATG
>JBCBCT010000050.1:0-22593 GCA_038530365.1 Pseudomonadota bacterium
ATTACGGCCATCGGCGGACGCCCCCATGCTGAACGGGTGGCCATTGATCAGGCGGGCGAGCGGGCCCGTGGAGCTACGGGCTATGTTACCCTTGAACCCTGTGCCCACCACGGCGCGACGCCCCCATGCGCCACAGCCTTGATTGAAGCGGGCGTTTCCCGTGTGGTGACCGCGTGGATCGATCCCGACAGCAGGGTGGATGGTAAAGGCCACGCGATGCTGGAAGCGGCGGGTATTGCGGTTGAAACAGGCGTTCGATCAAGCGATGCTGCCCGCGACCTCCAAGCCTACCTGACACGCAAACAGCTTAGCCGCCCGTCGGTAACGTTGAAACTGGCTGTCAGTGCCGATGGCTATCTGGGCCGACGTGGCGAAGAAGTGGCGATCACCGGGGCTTTGTCCCGCGCCATGGTACATCGCTTGCGAGCAGAGCATGACGCTATTCTGGTTGGAAGCGGCACCGTGCTGGCCGATGATCCCGATTTGACCGTGCGTCTGCCGGGGCTTGAAAAACGTTCGCCGCACCGCTTCGTCATGCTCGGCCGGGGCGGCGCGCCCAAGCGCCTCAAAATGTTGCAGAACGCGGCGCAGGTGCCCGTAACCGTCATCACCGATCAGCCTGAACTGCCCGCGGTGTTCACCAAGGCGGGCGTCACGCGCATGGTCGCTGAACGCACCGGACACCAAGGGCTGAGCGGGCAGGGGGATGGCTTCGCCCTGCCAGAACTGATGGAAGACATGGCTGCGTCCGGCATATCCAGCCTCATGGTGGAAGGCGGCGCGCGCATCGCCCAGTCGTTTTTGGACACAGGTTTGGTGGACCGCATTGAACTCTTCACCGCCGTCACCACCTTGGTATCCGGACGTGGCGGAGCGCCGATCCTCTCTCCAATCTCAAGGTCGGCGCTGCGGTTACCACCACCGTCTAATACAAAGCAAGCGGCATTCCAGCACCACCGGACCACCACCCTCAACGGTGATCGGCTGGATACGTTTTACGCCATCAATGCCAAGCCAAAGGAATTCTAGGCCCATGTTCACCGGGATCATCACCGACATTGGAACGGTGGACGAAGCAACGCCGCTGGACAGCGGCACGGCTTTTCGCATCAAAAGCGGCTACGCCTCCGATGGCATCGATATCGGCGCGTCCATTGCCCATGATGGTGTTTGCCTGACCGTGACGGACAAAGGCCGAGATGGAGATAAGGTGGGTGGCGATTGGTACACTGTCGAAGCGTGGGAGGAGGCGCTGCGCCTCACCACCGCCGGACGCTGGCAACCAGGAACACGCCTCAACCTCGAACGCGCGCTGAAAATCGGCGATGAATTGGGCGGGCACATCGTCTCTGGCCATGTGGATGGCCTGGCCCATGTGGTGGAAACGGTGGACGAGGGGGATGCGCGCCGCTTTATCATCGAAGCGCCGGAAACACTTGCCCGCTTCATTGCGCCCAAAGGGTCGGTCGCGCTGAACGGAACATCGCTCACGGTCAATGCTGTCGACCATCTGACATTCGACGTTCTATTGATCCGCCATTCCCAGGACGTGACGACGTGGGGCACGGTTCAAACCGGCGATGCGCTCAACCTGGAAGTGGACACGATGGCGCGCTACGCCGCCCGTCTCGCCGAGTTCAACTAGCTGCGCAAAACGCCGCTTGCGCTTGCTCTCCGGGCATGGTTTGACCCGGCCACTCAATCACCAAAACCTGGTCACAGAAGGCTGAGATCGCATGACCAAAGTTCTGATCATCGATGCCCCGTACTATGCCCATATTTCCAAGGAGCTGCGCGCGGGAGCCGAAGCGGTCTTGAAGCAAGCCGGCGTAGAATGGGATTATAAGACCGTCCCCGGTGTGCTCGAAATTCCAGCAGCCCTTTCCATGGTCATACAGGAGGGCTTGGACCCGTTTGAGGAGCCGCAATTTGCAGCCCTTGATCGTGGCCAAGAGACGCCACCTCTCTACGATGCGTTTGTCGTTTTGGGCTGCGTGATCCGTGGCGAAACCACCCATTATGAGATTGTCGCCTACGAATCGGCCCGGGCATTGATGCGCATGGCGGTCGATTTGGCCCTGCCCATCGGCAACGGCATCCTTACCGTGGAAAATGAAGCCCAGGCGCTCGCCCGCGCGAAGGCCAGCGAAATGGACAAAGGGGGCCATGCGGCCCGTGCGGCCATCGAGATGCTGAAATTCCGGGACAACTTGGGTGAGTAAGCCTGCCAACAAACGCGGCACCGCCCGCCTGGCCGCTGTGCAAGCGCTTTACCAGATGGACATCGGCGGCACGGGTGTCACCGAAACCGTGGCCGAGTATGAAAACTTCCGCCTCGGGCGGGAAGTGGACGGCGACACGTATCTTGCAGCGGACGCCGCGTGGTTCCGCGGTATTGTGGGCGGGGTGGTTGACGAGCAAAAAACCATCGATCCCATGATCCACAGCGCCCTGCGCGCCGACTGGCCCCTGTCGCGTTTGGATTCGACCCTGCGTGCTATTTTGCGCGCTGCGGTCTTTGAGTTGCGCCGCAGGCCGGACGTGAACGCGCGGGTGATCGTCAGCGAATACGTAGAGATCACCAAAGCCTTTTTTGATGCCGATGAGCCAAAAATGGTCAACGCCGTCATCGATGCCGTCGCGCGCAAGGTGCGCAGCGATGAGTTGGACCCGAAGGCCGAGCCCATTGCGCCTGAACCAACGGGTTCAGTCCCGGACACCACCGACACCCCCAAAACGGCCTGATGACACATGGCGCGCAGCGGCGAATTTGCCTGGATTGAACGCTATCTCGCCCCTTTGTCCGGCAAAGACGCATTCTCTTTGCGTGACGATGCCGCGATGGTCCCCCTGACGGGAATGGAGACCCCCGGCGAGCGCCTCGTCATCACCCAAGATGCCATTATGGAAACGGTGCATTTCCTGCCCGATGACCCGGTGGACACCGTGGCGCAAAAGGCGTTGCGGGTGAACGTGTCCGACATCGTGTCCAAAGGGGCCACGCCGCGTTTTTGGTCGATGGCGCTTGGCGTGCCCGACCGTTGGGAAGATCTGGACATGGAGCGCTTCGCGTCTGGCCTCGCTGCCGATCAAGAGCGTTTTGGGCTCACGCTCACCGGGGGCGACACGTATCGCTCCCCCGGTGGGCTTTGCGTCTCGATCACGATGATAGGCACGGTGGAGGCGGGACACTACAAAGCCCGCATCGGCGCGCGGGCAGGGGATGTTGTGTTCGTCTCGGGCACGATTGGCAATTCCGCCGTGGGTCTGTCCGTCGCCACCGGAGCGCTGCAAGTCAGCGCCAACGATGCGCTGGCGCACATCGCGGCCTATCGGGTGCCACAACCGCCCCACGGTCTCCAATCCGCCATTGCCGGGTTTGCAACGGCAAGCATGGATATTTCCGATGGTCTGTTGGGGGACGCACGAAAACTCGCCACAGCTTCAAACGTCAAACTCAACCTGCTCTACGAAGACATCCCGGTCGCCCCGGCCATCGCTGCTTTGCTCAAGACCCGTGCTGTGAATTTGGAGACGGTCTTGTCCGGCGGTGATGATTATCAAGTTTTGTGCACGGTTCGGCCAAAAAACGCCGAGGCTTTTCGCGCGGCAGCTGCTGAAGCGGGCTACGCCGTAACCGCCATCGGCCATGTAGAGCCCCCCGCCGAAGGCCCGATTGCCACATCAACCAATCAGGGTGTTTCCATCACCAAGGGTGGTGTGGCACTACGTGTGGAGCGAGATTCCTATTCCCACTTTTGATCTTCCTATTGAAATGCCCCTTCGCTGCGTTCGCATGGCTGGGCGTCAGCATCGCCAGGGGCCAACAAAATGACCGCAGTAAACGACAGCGCCGCCCCAATTGATCCCAACGCCAACGCCAGACGTAACGCGCTCATCCTCTCCGCTGCCCAAGGCCTGACCGCAGCGTCTGCGCCCATTTCAATCGCCCTTGGCGGTCTGGTTGGTTCGTATCTTTTGGGGGCGGATAAGTCCCTCGCGACCGCGCCTGTAACCGGATACAACCTCGGCATTGCACTCATGGCCATTCCTGCCGCTATGTTGATGGCGCGGGTGGGCCGTCGGCTGGGTTTTATTTCAGGAACTGTGCTGGGCATGGTGGGCATGTTGGTGGCGACCTACGCGATCCTTCAAGGCAACTTCTGGCTGTTTTGCTTTGGCCTTTTGATGAACGGCATGCAGAGCGCGTTCACCCAACAGTATCGCTTTGCGGCAGCCGACGAGGGCACGCCGGAGTTTAAGCCGAAAGCCATTTCCTGGGTGTTGGCCGGTGGCCTGTTTGCAGCCATCATCGGTCCACAAACCGCGATCTACACCCGTGACCTCTTCTCGCCGGTGGAATTTGCCGGTGCTTATTTTGCAGGAACGTTCCTTTTATTTGCCGGAGCCATCGTCCTGTCCTTCCTGCGCTTTGAAAAACCCTTGAGCAAAGAGGAGCGCAAAAATGCCGATACCGGCAGACCGCTCTCCGTTATCATGGCGCAGCCAAAATTCATTGTGTCCGTGTTCTGTGCGGTCGGTGCCTATGCGCTTATGTCATACGTTATGACGGGCGCGCCTCTTGCCATGGCGATTTGCGGTTTCACGCCGGACCAATCCACCAACGGCATCATGCTCCACGTCATGGCGATGTTCGGGCCCAGCTTTTTTACCGGAAATTTGATCGCCAAATACGGCAAAGAAACCATCGTCGCCGTCGGCATGGTGATTCTCGCCATTTGTGCGGGCGTTGCCTTGGCCGGAATCGATCTGGCGAACTTCTACATCTCGCTGATCCTCCTCGGCATCGGCTGGAATTTCGGCTTCATCGGGGCCACCGCCATGCTCACCGAAACCTACCGTCCCGAAGAAAAAGCCAAGGCTCAGGGCGCGAACGATTTCATCTTGTTTGGCATGACCGCCGTGGCCTCCCTCATGTCGGGCCAAACCCTCAATGCGTTCGGTTGGGACGCGTTAAACTGGGTGGTCTTCCCGGTGGTGACCCTGTGTTTGATCTCGCTGGCGTGGTTGCATCTACGCCAAAAGGGCACAGGCGAAGCGCCGTTTTCCAACTAACGCATCGCGAACGCGTGGTTCAGTCGCGCAAAACGCCCGTTGTTTGAAAAAGCAGCGGGCAAAACCGAGCTTTGAATGGTCGAATGGCCCAATCGGGCTTGACCTGCGGCATGATAGCCGTATTTTTCGCGCCGGAAGTTGGGAGCCTTCCGAACATCAAAATTTTCCCATCAAACGCTCTGCGCTACCCGGCCAAATTCTGAAGCGGGATCATCAGAGCACGCCATCTATTTAGGGATTTGAGGAAATGGAACCTCTTTATCTTGCAATCGTTTGCGGTCTGCTTTCGATTGTTTACGCCATTTGGGCGAGCCAGTCGGTGATGAATGCCGACGCTGGAAACGCGCGGATGCAGGAAATTGCAGGCGCGATTCAGGAAGGCGCAACCGCCTATTTGAGCCGCCAATACATGACCATCGCCATCGTCGGCGTTGTGGTCTTCATCGTCGCGTGGTTGCTGTTGGGCGCGGTTGCTGCGGTTGGCTTTTTGATCGGCGCTGTGTTGTCCGGTGTAGCCGGCTTTATCGGCATGCTGGTTTCGGTGCGGGCCAACGTGCGCACCGCGCAGGCCGCATCCCAAAGCCTGGGCGCGGGCCTTGATATCGCGTTTAAGTCTGGTGCCATCACCGGACTTTTGGTTGCTGGCCTCGCGCTTTTGGGCGTCGCCGTCTACTACTGGGTACTCATCGGCCCCATGGGCTATGAAAACACCAGCCGTACCGTCATCGACGGTCTTGTGGCTCTGGGTTTTGGCGCATCCTTGATTTCCATTTTCGCCCGTCTCGGCGGCGGCATTTTCACCAAGGGTGCAGACGTCGGTGGCGATTTGGTGGGTAAAGTGGAAGCCGGGATCCCCGAAGACGATCCCCGCAACCCGGCCACCATCGCAGACAATGTGGGCGACAACGTTGGTGACTGTGCTGGCATGGCCGCGGACCTGTTTGAGACCTATGCGGTGACCGTGGTTGCCACCATGGTTCTCGCGTCGATCTTTTTCACAGGCGCGCAAGCAACAACCCTCATGCTCCTTCCGCTGGTTATCGGCGGCGTCTGCGTGATCACTTCGATCATCGGCACGTTCTTTGTGAAACTGGGCTCCAACAACTCGATCATGGGCGCGCTCTACCGTGGCTTCATTGCGACGGCGGTGCTGTCTGCGGTCGCCTTCGCCGGTATCATCTGGCTGTGGGTGGGTGCGGGCACCGAATTCACCGTGGCAGACACGACGTTTAATGGGCGTGAACTGTTCTACTGCATGGTCATCGGCCTTGTGATCACCGGTCTCATCATCTGGGTGACGGAATACTATACGGGCGTTGATTACCGTCCCGTCCGTTCGATCTCCCAGGCCTCCGTGACCGGCCACGGCACGAACGTCATTCAGGGCCTTGCTGTGTCGCTGGAAGCGTGTGCTTTGCCGACGATCATTGTGATCGTCGGCATCATTATGACCTATTCGGTCGCTGGTCTGTTCGGTATCGCAATTGCGGTGACCGCTATGCTGGCGCTGGCCGGTTTTGTTGTGGCGTTGGATGCGTTTGGTCCCGTGACCGATAACGCCGGTGGCATCGCCGAAATGGCGGAACTGCCCAGCGAAGTGCGCACGACAACCGACGCGCTCGACGCTGTCGGAAACACCACCAAAGCGGTGACAAAAGGCTACGCCATTGGCTCCGCTGGTTTGGGTGCGCTTGTGCTGTTTGCAGCCTACACCGAGGATCTGCGTTTCTTCGCCAAAAAGGCAGCCGATGCCAACGATACGACGTCGATCTTCTTTGGCATTGATGCGAGTACGCTGTTCAACCTGTCCAACCCCTACGTGGTGTCTGGCTTGCTGTTTGGTGGGCTTTTGCCTTACCTGTTCGGCGGTATGTCCATGACGGCCGTTGGCCGTGCGGCGGGTTCGATCGTGGAAGAAGTGCGCCGCCAGTTCAAAGCGGACCCCGGCATCATGGCTGGCACGTCAAAACCCGACTATGCACGGGGTGTGGACATGCTCACCAAAGCTGCCATCCGCGAAATGGTGGTCCCGTCCTTGTTGCCGGTTCTGTCACCCATCGTGGTGTTCTTCCTGGTCAACTGGATTTCCGGTCCGGCCAACGCTTTTGCAGCCCTGGGCGCCATGCTCCTGGGTGTGATCGTCACCGGCTTCTACGTGGCCGTTTCCATGACCGCCGGTGGCGGCGCATGGGACAACGCCAAGAAGAGCTTTGAAGACGGTTTCATCGACAAAGACGGCGTGAAGCACGAAAAAGGCGGCGAAGCCCACAAGGCGTCCGTCACCGGCGACACCGTCGGCGATCCCTACAAGGACACCGCTGGCCCCGCCGTGAACCCGATGATCAAGATCACGAACATCGTGGCTCTGCTGCTCCTCGCCGTGATGGCGCACTAAGGTAAGCTGGCCCGTCCAGCCGCGCTCCCTGGCGATGCGGGGGGCGTTGTCACAAATAAAAAAAGCCCCGGTGCACATCGCATCGGGGCTTTTTTTGACCAAAATTGAGGCTGGTCAGGAAGTTGGTTTGGCTTTGGCGCTCTAGCCTCCAAACGGGTTGACGTTGCCCGCAGCGCCTAGAAGCTGACCCATAAACGAAAGATCGCGGCCCGACGTGGGCGTTACCCGCTTCACGAAGTCAAACACCTTGCCCTCTTTCAAACCGTAGTTTGCGATGCGGTCCACGGTTTCTTCGGGGGTGAAATAGACTGCGAGCACCCGCTGGTTGACCACTTTCGGGGTCTCAAAGGCCACGCGGCGCTTTTTGGTTTGGCTGATGTAATAAAACGTCTCGAGGCCATTTTGCTTCAGGGTTGTCGAGGGTTGACCCATCGACAACAGCACCTGCGCTCGCGAGGAACCGGCTGGAATGAGCGCTAAGGATTCCTCGTTCAACTGATAGCCGTGCGAAAACTCCGCCGACGTGTCCAACGCTTTCGGGCTGCACGCGGTAAGCGCTGCCGCAACACCGATGGCTGCAACCGCCGTCACACTCCGCCGTGTCGTGGAGGCCCGAAACCAGCGTCCGGAATGCAATTTTGAGGAATGCAATTCAGTTTGTCTTGTCATGGTCTTCCCTGCACACACGTCGAACTGATCCGCCACGGCACGCGCCTTTTGCATCATCGCCGTGGCCGCCTTATATCACGGCCACACGGAGGGCCAAGTCTGCGGCAACGCGTAAACCAATCATGGTTTCGTTTTGCTCGTCTCATACGCCCGCCTCACCGCGCCAATACACACTGCAAGCTCACTACGGGATCTTTTATGTTCAAACGGCTTATGTCCGCCTTGTCACCCGCATCCGCGCTCAACGCGCAAAGACAAAGGCTTTATGGCCGAGTTGTGGCGCAGGCACGCTCTGCAGAGTTGTACAGCGAAATGAGGGTTCCCGATACGTTTGATGGCCGCCTCTCGATGATGATTTTGCATCTTTATCCCATCCACCGTCGGTTCCGTCTGGCGGGGGACAAAAAGTCTGGGCAACTGTCCCAAGGTCTGTTTGATGCGTTTTTCGAAGACATGGATGCTGCGCTGAGAGAAGCGGCGGTGGGGGATCAGGC
Source organism: Pseudomonadota bacterium (assembly GCA_038530365.1). GTDB lineage: Bacteria > Pseudomonadota > Alphaproteobacteria > Rhizobiales > Rhizobiaceae > Pseudahrensia. Next base: position 8,635 of record JBCBCT010000050.1, read on the forward strand.
GGTGCCCAAGCGCTTGGCGAAGGTGACGCGTGTTTTTTATGGCCACGCCAAGGCTCTCGATGTCTTAATGGACGGTGCAGCCGCCGCCCGACAGGAGGCGATGGAAGCGTTTCTCGCGAGCAACCTGATCGACCCCGATGAGACCGCTGACCGCGCCGCACTGGGTCGCTATTTGCTGGCTAGCTATGACACGATTGAGGCCCAGCCGTTGCGGGAACTTGCAGGCGTGGGCCCCACCTACGCGCCGTTTGTGCCAACGCCGGAGGCGGTGTGATGGCGGCTGAAACCAAATCCCCCGCGACGGCGGATACACCCACATTGGAGGAGTTGATTGCGCGACCAGTGGTGGTCACCACATTGCCGAAGCGCGGTATGGTTCTCAAACTCGACGTCAAACCGGACTTGCTCGAAGCCTTGCAGGAACGGTTTGAGCTCAATGCGCTGAGCGATTTGGAGGCTGAGGCCCACCTTGCGCCCTGGAAACGCGGGGGCGTGCGGGTTGAAGGATTTGTACGAGCCGCTCTGGTTCAGCCATGCGCGGTGAGCGGCGAACCGCTCAACACCACCATCAATGAGGCTATGGAGTTAACGTTGCTCCCCGCAGGCTCGCCCTTGGCCGTCCCGGATATTGGCGACACAGGCGAGCTCATCCTCGACCCCGATGGGGCGGATCTTCCAGAAATATTTGAGGGCGACAGCATCGATATTGGCGGCTATTGGCTTGAACATTTCGCCTTAGGTTTCGACCCTTATGCCCGCATCGAAGGGGCTTCTTTTCAAGACGTGGCTCGTGATCTGCCGTTGGACAGCACGGGAAAAGAAAGCCCGTTTGCAGCCCTTGCGGCGCTGAAGGGGGATGCGGAAGGCCGCTAAGGCACAGTCGAGACGCCTTAACTTGAGACTATTTCACTAAAAGGCCCCCGCTTTTCATCTCCAGACCTGCACAAATGGGTCGCGCAGGCGTTTTCAAATGTGCTACGGGCTCCTCGGCGGACGGGCCGTCTGTTTTCATGTCCAATCCATCCACACGCAATCGGCGAGACGTCACAAGCCTCATGTCCAGCCACGGCAAAACAATTACGGTGGCCCTTGATGTGATGGGCGGCGACCACGGTCCAGCGCCCATTTTGGCCGGCGCCGAAATCAGCCGTCGCCGTTACCCTGACATACGCTACGTGCTTCACGGTGAAGAGAGCGCTGTGTTGCCGGAACTCGCGCGCTACGAAAAGCTGGCCGCGTGCTCCACCTTCGTGCCCTGCGATGTCTCCATCACCATGGACATGAAACCGAGCCAGGCCCTACGTAAAGGTCGGCGCGTGTCTGGCATGTGGAAAGCGTTGGACTCGGTAAAAACCGGCGAAGCCGACGTCGCCGTCTCTGCTGGAAACACCGGCGCACTGATGGCCATGGCGAAGTTCTGCTTGCGCATGATGCATGGCATCGAACGGCCCGCTCTGGCCGCCGTCTGGCCCAATGTGTCAGGGGAAAGCGTGGTGTTGGACGTTGGGGCCACCATCGGTGCGGACGCCGATGCCCTGGTCAACTATGCCATCATGGGCAGCGCCATGGCCCGTGTGCTGTTTGATATGGATCAACCCCGCGTCGGTCTGCTGAACATCGGCGTGGAGGAGGTGAAGGGCCTGGAAGAGATCCGCATCGCCGGACAACGCCTGCGGGAGATTGACCTTCCCAGCCTGAATTATTCGGGCTTTGTCGAGGGGGATGATCTGGGCTTGGGCGGCGTCGACGTTGTAGTCACGGAAGGCTACACCGGAAACATTGCACTAAAAACCGCCGAGGGCACAGCCCGCCAGGTCGGCAAGTATCTGCGGGATGCCATGTCTCGCACGTTGATGGCGCGCATTGGTTATCTGTTCGCAAGCCAAGCCTTTTCGCGGCTGTCGCAGAAGATGGACCCCCGAAAGGTGAATGGCGCGGTTTTTCTAGGGCTCAACGGCATCGTTATTAAAAGCCACGGCGGCACGGATGCGGAAGGTTTTTCCAGCGCCATCGATGTTGGACACAACATGGTGCGCAGCGATCTAATGCAGAAAATTGAAGACGATCTGCAGTCATCGGGTCTGGCGCAATTTCTAGAGGATGCCGCCGCGCCCGCGCAACCGTCGCCCAAAGAGGAAAAAACGGCATGATACGATCCGTCGTCATCGGCTCCGGAGCGGCCTTGCCCGCCACAGCCGTCCCCAACGCTGAACTTGCGGCCCGCGTTGACACGAGTGACGAATGGATTGTGCAGCGCACCGGCATCGAGCAGCGCTACATTGCCGGTGATGACGAAACCACGGCGTCGTTGGGAGAAGCCGCCGCGCGCAACGCCATGGCTGACGCTGGGCTGACTGTTGAGGATATCGACCTCATTATCCTGGCAACCTCCACCCCCAACAACACGTTTCCCGCAACAGCCGTCAACATCCAGGAACGCTTGGGCATGAGCCATGGCGCTGCCTTCGACATGCAGGCGGTGTGTTCGGGCTTCGTCTACGCCGTCACCACGGCGGACATGTATATCAAAGCCGGGCAAGCCAAGCGCGTTCTGGTCATCGGCTCAGAAACCTTCTCCCGCATTTTGGACTGGGAAGATCGCACCACCTGTGTGCTGTTTGGCGACGGAGCAGGGGCCCTTATCCTCGAGGCGCAGGACGGCGTGGGCCTGTCAAATGACCGCGGTGTGCTCGCCAGCAAATTGCGGTCAAACGGCAGTCATCAGGAAAAGCTCTACGTAGACGGCGGCCCCTCGACCACACAAACCGTCGGCCATTTACGCATGCAGGGGCGGGAGGTCTTCAAACACGCGGTTGCGATGATTACCGATGTTATCGAGGCGGCTTTCGATGCGACGGGTTTGTCAGCCGACGACATCGACTGGTTCATCCCCCACCAGGCGAACAAGCGCATCATCGATGCCTCCGCTAAAAAGCTGAAAATTCCTGAGGAAAAGGTCGTCATGACCGTGTCGAAACACGGTAATACCTCGGCGGCCTCCATTCCGCTGGCGATCCATGAGGCGAGGCAATCGGGCCGCTTGAAGGAAGGCGATCTGGTCCTGCTGGAGGCCATGGGCGGTGGATTTACCTGGGGCGCAGTTTTGCTGCGTTGGTAGCGATAGGTTCCGTTTTATTAAGCGTACAGGCGCGCTAGGCCTTTGACCTACCGTCATTTTTTCTTTTTGCTTCGATGCCTGGAAAAGTTGACCCGCCCGATTACGCCGCCTAGTTTGGACTAACACCGGTCAGACTGATCGGTGCCGAGACTAAGGGGAGACCATGGCCAACAAGACGATAACGCGGGCCGATCTTGCAGAAGTCGTGTACGAACAGGTGGGCTTATCCCGCGTGGAATCCGCCAATCTTGTGGAAGAGGTTCTGGAAGAAATCTGCCTGGCGGCTGTTCGCGGCGAAAACATCAAATTGTCGTCCTTCGGCACGTTCGCTGTCCGATCAAAACGTGAGCGCATTGGTCGAAATCCAAAAACCGGTCAGGAAGTGCCCATCACACCGCGCCGCGTTATGGTGTTTCGCCCCTCCAACATTCTCAAAGAAAAAGTCTTGAAGGGCATGAAGGGCAGCGCCGCCTAAGCTATGCACCTAAGCTCCCCAATACGACGAAGCCGACCATGACGGCGTGATGCACCTGACGAAGCGTTCGCGAGAGGAAACCATGTCCAAAAGCCCCGACGCTTTCCGCACGATTTCTGAGGTTGCCCAAGATCTGGAACTCCCGCAGCATGTGCTGCGGTTCTGGGAAACGCGATTTAGTCAGATCAAACCTATGAAACGGGGCGGCGGCCGGCGCTATTATCGCCCCGAAGATGTCGAACTCCTACGCGGCATCCGTTATCTGCTCTATGCGGAAGGCTACACGATCAAGGGCGTCCAGCGCATTTTGAAAGAGCATGGCAACCGTTTTGTCGCTTCCGTCGGCGATGGTTCGGTGAGCCCTGCTGGCCTTGCTGCTGCGGAACAGGAACCGGAACAAAAGGCCGTTTCTGTTTCAGAAGTCATGGCCAAACCGTTGCCAAAACCAACCTCTTCAAACGATCCCGCCGATGCCCGCTTGCACGATGTTTTGACCGAACTGCTGGAGTGCAAGCGTCTGCTCGATCAAGCCCGGCTGCAATAGACACCTTTTCAAGTCAGCGCTGCTTTGCAGCTTGAAATTGGTGGTCGAGGCGACTATTCAAATCGAACGTCGGAGTATAGCGCAGCCCGGTAGCGCGTTCGTCTGGGGGACGAGAGGTCGTAGGTTCGAATCCTGCTACTCCGACCATTTTTCCAAAAATCACATCTACGCAAAAACGGCTGGCTTTATACTGTTTGCTCGCTCTGTGCGCGTCGGTACCGTTGGCCGTGGCGCAGTTCCAAGCCAATGCAGCCCCAAATGATACCGGTGATCAAAAACACGTGGCGCCAATGGTCGAGGTCGATCACCCAACCCACGAGCAAATGTCCAACGTAGGCTGCGTAAGCGCAGTGTAGGTAAGGCTGCCAAGGCCGCGTTCTACCAATGAGCCGGCCTCCGGCCACCAGCGTGATTACCGTGATCGTAAGATATGAAAAGAAGCCGAGCCAGCCATAGGCCATCAGGCTTTTCACCCAGATGTTGTGGGTGTCTTCCCCCAGTGTGAGGCCAAACTCCAGTGGACCGATGCCGAGGGGGTTTTCCAGCGCCCAGGCAAAGCCGATCCAGTGGCGGGCAAAGCGGCCAACCTCCGCGCCATCGTACTCCTGAACAACCTTCGCCCGCACCTCAAACATCTCGTATACGGCTTCAAATTGCAGGGCCACCAAAAGGGCGAGGGCGACGGCGGCAAGCCCCGCAAACCCCATCAAAATGAGCCGCAAGCGGACGGCCGGGTCCGTCTGCGTGATAAGCGAGAAGAAATAGAGCAGTCCGCCGGAAAACACGACAAGCCCCCACGCCGCTCTGGAAAACGACAGGAAAATGCCAAACAGCAGAATCATCAACAGCACCGCCCGGATGGGCGCGATGGACAGGCTGCGAAACAACAGACCATAAACGAGATAGATCGTCGGCAGCACAAGAAACGGCCCAAACACGTTGGGGTCCTGAAAAACGCCCATTGCGCGATCATAGAGGGTGAACATGGACGCGCCCGGAAAGGCGTTGAAATAGCCCGCAATGCCGAACAGAGCCGTGATCGTTGCGCCCAAAACATAGCCACGCATGATCGTGCGCAGCCGTCCCATATCGGCTTCGATCACTGCGCACCAAAACACGGAAGACAGACCCAGAAACAGTGTCACCGCCAGATAAAGCGGGATGCCCTTATAGTCGGCCATTGTGAACATCGACAGAAGCCCGCCGATGTTAAACAGCAGCCACAGGGTCGTCAGTGCAATCGCCAGGCGGCTGATCTTCAAGCCAGACAGCAAGAAGAGCGGGATGATCACCACCATGAACAGTTCATAGGGTGCGGGTTCCCGCATGACGAACGCGCCAAAAAAGGCGGCAAGGCCAATGGTGAAGCGCGAGAGCTCTGCCGTTCCGATGGTCGGTTTGCCAACCGGGACTTGGAGGCTGCCAACCGGGGCTGGGGTGCCGGTCGTACCGCCATGGGCCTGCAAGTAGCTTAAACCGCCTGCTTGTCCGTATTGCCGACCCGGCGCGTGTGTTGCGGCGTCGCTCAATACGCGTTCTCAGTGTTGATCAGCTTAAACGGCGTGGCCATGAGAATGTAGAAATCAAACATCACCGACCAATTTTCGATGTAGTAGAGATCGTGCTCCACGCGGCGGCGGATCTTTTCTTCGTTGTCGACTTCGCCGCGCCATCCGTTGATTTGAGCCCACCCGGTCACACCAGGTTTCACCTTGTGGCGGCCAAAGTAGCCATCAACCACCTCATCCCAAAGCTGGTTCTCCGTGTGGGCGTTCACCGCATGGGGGCGGGGGCCGACGAGGGACAGTGACCCTTGGAGAACGTTGAAAAGCTGCGGCAGTTCATCGATGGACGTTTTGCGAATAAACCGTCCCACGCGGGTTACACGGGGGTCGCCCTTGGTGACGACGGTCTTGGCCTCGTGGTCGGTTTTGTCAGCATACATCGAGCGGAATTTCAAGACTTCCACGACTTCGTTGTTAAAACCAAACCGCTTCTGGCGGAAAATCAACGGGCCCTTGCTGTCCAGTTTGATCGCAATCGCAGCCCCGATCATGATGGGGGAGAGAACGATGAGCGCCAGCGCACTAAAGATAACATCAAAGCCGCGTTTCATTACCGAATCCCAGTCGGCGATGGGCTTGTCGAAAATATCGAGGAACGGCACAGCGCCGACGTAGGAGTAGGAGCGGGGACGAAAGCGCAGCTTGTTGGTGTGGGCCGAGAGGCGGATGTCCACCGGCAAAACCCAGACCTTTTTCAACAACGACAGCACGCGGCTTTCCGCCGTGATCGGCAGGCTCACAATCAACATATCGATGCGCGCCTGACGGCCAAATTCGACGAGCTCTTCAATAGTGCCGAGTTTTGGATAACCGGCCACCATGGGGGGCGAACGGTCGGAGTTGCGATCATCAAAAATCCCGCAAATGCGGATGTCGTTGTCGGTTTGCAGTTCCAAGGACAAGATCAGTTCCTCGGCATTTTTGCCCCCGCCGATGATGACAGCTCGACGCTCCAAACGGCCATCGCGGGACCAGCGCCGCACCAGGGTTGCCACACACGCGCGAGCGATGATGAGGAAGACAGCCCCAGCCAGGAACCAGGTTCCAAACCAGATGCGAGAAAACTCCTCCGACATCCGCGTGAAGAAGGCCAGCAGGGCAAGAAAGGCAAAAACCGCTGTCCAAGCTGCCAAAACACGCCCCAACTGGGTGATATGCCGGCGTAAAGACGCCACTTGATAAGAATCTGTGGCCTGAAAGGCGACCACGCTCAAAACGCCAGCCAGAAGACACGTCAAAAAGTAAAGCGGTCGAACCCCGTCCAGCGGCACCACATACGCGAAATAAACACCAAGGCCGATCACGCTGATCGCCACAAAATCCATCAACCGTAAAAACGAGGCCAACACAAACGGCGAAATCGCATTGTCCGAAAACTGCGCCGCAACTTCCCGAGCGCGTTCCGACAGTTCAATCGTTTGGCGCTTGCCGTCGGACACATTGGCAACCGCTGCATCCATGACAGCCTTTGCGTTGAAAACCTGTTTCGGGTCCAGCCGGTCCGACTTTGCGGGGGAGGAAACGGTCTTGTCGTCTTTTGTATCCATGGAAACGGCACTCGAAAGGGCGCACGAAAGCGGGCGCACAAAGAAACGGCGGACTGGTGCCCGCCCTTGTGTTCAATTCGACTAAAAATAGCCTGAAAGCCGCTAAGAAACGGTTTAGAGCGCCGACTGCCGCTGATGCGTTAGGTGAAGCGCTAAGCGGGCTTAGGCTCTTCAGGACAGGCCCAAGATGGGGTCCGGCTACACTTTGGAGCGGATTTGTTGATGCTCGGGGGTGCGACTTTGCTCTGTGTCACTGAGGGCGGCGGTATAGGCCGCCATCACATCGCGGGCCATGACAGGGGCGGCGTAATTGGACGCCAAGCGCGATTTAAGGCGTTCCGCCTGCTCTGACGGCACGGGCGTATCGATGGACGCAGCCATCGCTAAGGAGAGCGCTGTCACATCGTCGGGTTCGATGAGGAGATGCGCATGGTCGCCGTAAATTTCAGGAATCCCACCCACCCTCGGTGCGATCAGCGGCACACCCGCAGCCAACGCCTCCAAGACGATGTAGGGCATGCTTTCGGCCCGAGACGGGACAACAAGAGTGCGCCCAAGGGAAAAAGCCTCCCGTGCAGGCATGGGATCGTGGAAGGTGATGGAAAGATCATCTCCACAGCTCTTCATCAAGGCTTTCGCCATCTTTTTGTATCGCCCAAGGTCCGGACCGTCCCCCACCAGGACCACGCGGAGTGGCCCGCCCCGTTGGCGCAAGACCAGCGGCAATGCGTTGAGGAAAAGGTCCACGCCTTTCAAATCGCGCATCATGCCGACATAGAGCAGATCGGCAGCATCGGCGTTGGGCGTAACCGGTTCAAATTCCTCTGGCCGCAAGCCATTGCGCACGAGGCTTGAGGGGCAGTGGGCTTGCCCTACCTTGCTTGCGTAGCCGTCGCGCTCATACTGACTGACGAAAATCAGCCGGTCGGTAAAGCGCTCCATGAGCCGTTCAAGCTGGAAATAAATGCGCGCTGAAAGTTTGGATGGGTCAAAGTGAATGGATCCACCATGGGGGCAGTATAGCCGCGCAACGCGGTGGCCAAAGAGCCGAAGGGCCGTGCCGATCAAACGGGCATAGGCTCCCCCCTTGGCCCCGTGGGCGTGGAGGACATCGGGTTTAAGGCCAGCCATCGCCCGGTAAAGCTGCACGGCGACGATCGCATCGCTTGGGGTGATCGCCCGATCCATCGAACAGCGATGGAGGCCCAGTGACAGCTTGGGGCGCAAAGCCTCAAACAACGCTTCTTCGTATGCACCGCCCGTGTTGTTGTCGCAGATCACGCCAACCTGGTGTCCTGCGGCCACCTGCTCATCGATCAAATCGCGTACGTGACGGAAAATGCCGCCCACCGGTGAGCGGAAACAATGGATGATTTTCAGCGGCGCACCAGGTCGCATGCACGGTCCGTCCCAAAGCTATTCAAGCGTTTGAAACCTAGAATAATCGTTCGCGTATGAAGATTGTGTCACCAGGCACTATGGGGTCGGTGATCTTCACGCGACCGGTGATGACCTTGCCGTTGATCTGTCGCGTGATGTCCACGCTCTTTTGTTCCGCCCGTGCGGTGAAGCCTCCGGAAATCGCGATGGCATTCTGCACCGTCATGCCGGGGACATAGGTGTACTGACCGGCGGTCGAAACCTCGCCCATAATGAAGAAGGGTCGGTAGCGATCCACCTCAACGGAAACGTCAGGTTTGCGGATGAAGCCCTGGGAGAGTTTTTGCGCGACGGTGCGCTCAACCTCTTTAATCGTGCGACCTCGAGCGGGCACCGAACCCACCAGTGGAAAGGCAATATAACCTGCCTTATCAACGACATAGGTGTTTGTAAGGTCGGTTTGCTCAAACACCGTCACCCGCAGGCGATCACCAGCATCAAGACGGTAGGGCTTTTGAAGAATGTCGTGAAAGGCGGCTGGCGCTGGATGGTACCGCGTTGCACAGCCCGAAAGCGCGGACACGGCGATAACAGCAGTCAGGCTGGAGACCAAAAACGAACGCCGGACCATGGCACTTACCCTTTTACACAACACACGCGGCCGCAGACACCAGCAACCGGTACTCACCGCAAGGACAGCCGAACAGACCGCCCACGTCTGCGGAAACTCTGGGCACACAAAAACGAACTATGGTTAATTCGCCGTAAATGGCACCCGCAATTTTGCCGAAACAGGGAAGCAAACAAGCGAACGCCCACCGCAAGCAGCTTAACGGCTTGGTTACCATAAAGAGAGAAAGTGCGCGGGCAGTTTCCCTCGTAAGTGTGTGCGGTACCCTATGGCCGGTGAAAACGATCTCACCCGCGACGTTGATGTAGATCTGGGCGGAATTTTCGCTGGAATTTGGCGCAACAAAGGGCGCATTCTGCTTGCCGCTCTCATCGTCACCGTGCTGGCATTTTTCCTGCTTCAGGTGATTTCGCCGCGCTATAAATCCGAGGCGCGCATTCTTATCCGCACCAGCGATCCAGTGCTCACCGGACCGGCAGCAACCAACCGACCCGCACAAACCGACATGGACGATCAGGGGATCGCAAGCCAAGTGCAACTGCTGCAATCGCAGACGATCGCCCGCAAGGTCATTGAGAAACTCAAGCTCAAAGAAAAGGCGGAGTTTGACCCGGCGCTCAAAAGTTCGCCCGTTGATAACATCATGGGCCTGCTCGGCCTGTCAGACGATCCCCGCGGGGTCACGGCTGAAGACCGTGTTTTAGAGACCTTTCTTAAGCGTCTGAAAGTGTTTCAGGCCGAACGTTCCCGCGTTGTGGTCGTCCAATTTTGGTCAAAGGAACCGAAACTGGCCGCCGATATCGCCAATGCCGTGTCCGATGAATATTTCGCGCTCCAGGAAGAATTGAAGCGCGGTGCGGCGCCCAGCGAATTGAAGGCCCTTGAGCCGGAAATTGAGGCTTTGCGGAAAAAGGTTGTGGAGGCGGAGGCCGCCGTGGCGGACTTCCGTGCAAGCTCTGATTTGTTGGCGGGCCGCAACAACCAATCCTTGGCGACACAAGAATTATCGGAACTGTCCACTGAGCTCGGCCGGGTGAGGGCGCAACTGTCCCGGACGCGGGCCAATGCCAATGCCGTCAGTCGTGCACTGTCCAGCGGCTCTCTGGATACGGCAACCGCCGTCATACAATCGCCGCTCATTCAACGCCTGCGGGAACGACAGGTGACGTTGAATGCGCAACTTGCCGAAATTTCCACAACCCTCCTGCCGGCCCACCCCCGAGTTCAGCGCCTGCGGTCGCAACTGTTGACGTTGACCCGGCAAATCAGCACCGAAGCGCGCAAAATCCAGCGCAGCCTGCAACAGGAAGCGCGCGTCGCGCAAAGCCGTGAGCAGGACCTTGTGCAGCGCCGAAATCAGTTGAAATCCGAAGCGGGCCGTGTTGAGCGCGCCCAGGTTCAATTGCGGTCCTTGCAGCGCGAAGCAGATGCTCAACGGCAATTGCTGAACAGCTTCCTGGTTCGTTTTAAGGAAGCGACATCGCGTCAAAACCGCGAGTTTTTGCCAGCCGACGCCTATGTTTTTGCGAAGGCGCAAGCGCAGTCCAAGCCCTACTTCCCCAAGAAAGGTCCGATCCTCGCAGGGGCTTTTTTCGGCACAACGTTGTTGGGCTCGTTGATTGCCCTTGCGACCTCAATGTTTGCCGGACCGCCCACTGCACCAGCCCAGACCATGCCTGCTCGACCCGTGGCCGCCCGCGAGCCGCAACTCGAGGGTGATCTTTATGCCAGTGCGGCACAGTCTGAGGTACCGAATGCCAGCCAAAGCAGCCGTGCGGCAGCCGCAGCCATGATGGCGCAACGACAAATGCCGGACGGGGTGCCGGACGGGTTAGCCGCAGGGATGGCGGACGGGGTGGTCCAAGACCCTCGGTCTGGGCCTATGCCAAGTTCTGCACCCACGTCAGCGCCCCCCTTGGCCCCCACGATGGCGGATGTGGCTGACCCGATTGCAGCGTCCCGGGGTCCAGTGAGCAATGTGGTCTCCGCCAATGGCGCGGCGCAAGCACTTGCCCTTGCCGGCGGAGGGCGCGTGGCCGTTTTGGCTCTGGATGCCAATGGTCGATCGGAAACGGGGCTTGCCATCGCCCGGAATTTGGCCGGTCGCGCGTCCCGCGTTTTGTTTGCAGACATGACCGGGCGGGGACTTCCCACCATCGCAATCTTTGGGGACAAAACAAAACCCGGGATCAAGGACGCCTTGGCAGGTGCTTCAAGCCTTGCCGATTGTATCCACCGAGACCCAGGCTCTTCGATGCATGTCGTGCCCTGCGGGTGCGTTTCTACAGAGATGGGGCAGCAGGCTGCCAGCTCCCTCGGTACTGTTTTGGCAACCCTGGGCGAGGCTTATGAGTTCGTCGTGATTGATTGTGGGGCCACGTCCCTCAGTGGATTGGAGCGTGTTTGCAACCCGTCAACTGCCATCGTGGTGGACGTTCCAAACCCGCAGAATGCCGCTCTCGCCGCAACCAAAGATACGCTGATCCACGCTGGCTTCCGCGCACCCATCATGGTGTTTCATGCGTTGGAAAACCTGGACAATGCCCATACGGCCTAGGGGCAAGGCAGGCCAGGGCAGCCCAGGGTAAAGAGCCCTCAAATTCTGCCGTAGAGCCGCCTGCGCACGGATTTTGCCAGGTTCCAGAGCCGCGCATTGTTCCGCACACTGCGTTTGGCGAGTAGTTTGAGCGTGTCATAAGCTGCGAACAGCAAGCCAAAGCGGCTTAGCGCTATGCACGTGTCAAACATCGGTATGGTCACGTCGCACCAAGAGGTCTTGTAGCGCTCCTGCCCACGCCCGAAGTCGAACAAGTTGGTGCCGCTTTCTGCGCAGTCTTTGATCACCTGATGGATGATCAGTTCGCCCGGCGAAATATGGGAAAACCTGTCGTCTGCGTAGGAAATGAAAAAGCCGGAAAACTGGTCGCCCAAATGGCCGCCGGCGAAGGTGGCGCGGATGCCTCCATCGATGTTCAAGCTGTACACCACCATCGGCGGCTCATCGCTGCCCAGGCTGGCCTTGGCCAAGGTGCGCATGAAAACTTCAACACCGGGATCGTTAAACCGATTCCAAATGCCGGCTCGGTCGAAACGCAACGCCATTTGACCAAACGCTGCATCTAGAGCGGCGTCCACCTCAGATGGCGTTTCAGCGCGGGCAACGGTAAAGCCGCCGTGGGGCTTCAACTGATTGGTCTGCCAGCGCAGCTTCTTGCGTTTACGAGCACCGTTTTTGCGCTTCAGCGCTTCATCGAATGATGGACGCAGATCAAGCGCAAAGCCGTGATTGTGGGATGCCTGACGGGGCAAATAGGTGAACGGATTGGTGTGCCCCTGCCAACTGATCGGCTGACAGCACAGTTCCAGAACATCCACCCGCCCCAAGGACGAGGCCAAGGAGGTGGTGAGCGCTTCAATCAGCCTTTTGAATTCATCTGGCTTCACCTTGGCCAGAAAGCTCGGCGCATAGAGCCCCATGTGAAAATTTGTATGGCTATCACCCAGCCACGAAAGGACGTGGAACGGCCCGCGCTTGTGCAGACCCATGGGCATAATAAACTGCGTATCGCGACCGAGCCGGCCGACGAAAAACACCGGACGAATCTTGGCTTTCACGCCCACATGGGCCGTCCACTGGGCGATCCAGTCGTAGCGCTGGTAAACGCTACAGGCCGCTTCCGCTTCCAACTCCAGCCATTGGCTGTGCAACAGTTCGGCATCTTCATAGACGGTGATATCCATCGCCGCGCCACCCTGCCAGGGGACCTGAAAGCGGTCTAAAACTGTATCCCTGTTTCGAAGCAGCATGTTTAAGGCCGAATATGAGAACGCAAAACTGGCATCATGGCTATCAGCAATTTCTAAATAAGTTGGTTCTAACTTCATTCAGGTTGCAAAAGGTTCAGTGAATAAGAACCGGCATACGCCAAGCGACGCTTCAATACGCGAAAAGGCGGTGCGCATCGGGATGGACACGCCAGGGAAAAGCGCATTCCTCATGGGAACAACAAGAACACGGTTGACGCGAAAGATCCTCGCCGGACTATCGATAACAGGCCTTGAGCGGATCTATCAGCAGCTTGATCCGTCCCTTGGCGTCGTTTTGACCTTTCACCGCGTGCAGCCGGGCGCAAACGATATCCGTATTCCCAACGCACATCTTTCAATCGAGCCCGATTTTCTTGCTGGCGTCATTCAATTGCTGAGACGCCGCGGCTTTGAAATTGTCTCCCTGGACGAACTCAAACGTGGCATCGAAAATCCCATAGCAGAACGGCGCATGGCGGCGCTGACATTTGACGATGGGTTCAAAGACAATCTCCAACACGCCCTGCCGATCTTGGAAGCCGAAGCCGCCCCAGCCACCGTGTTTTCAGCCCCCGGATTGATCGAAGGGACGGCGGGTTTATGGTGGGAAGGGCTTGGCGCGCTTGTCATGCAGCAGGACTATTTCACCTTCACCGGTGAAAAGGGGCCGGTGGCTTTCGATTGTACGACCCCGTCGCGAAAGGAAGAGTGCTTCCAATCCCTGGTTGAGTACCTCGTGTTTCGTGTGCCGGAGGAGCAGATGCAGGCCCGTGTGGCGGAACTCTGCTGGCTCTACAAAATCGACGTGGATGAAATAACCCGCGAAGCAATCATGACGTGGGACGAGCTTCGCCAGATGGCGGCCAGTCCCTACATTACCATCGGGGCGCAC
>JBCBCT010000051.1:0-22470 GCA_038530365.1 Pseudomonadota bacterium
GGTCTTGTCGCTCAGGCCCAAGGCAATTTGGCCCAGGCGCGTCTGTATTTCCAACGGGCTTTGACAATCAATCTTGCGCTGGTCAAAAAGGACCAAACCAATGCGATTTGGCAACGGGATGGTGAAACACTGAGGCGCTTTCTTTCCCTAGTGGAAGACAAATGATGGCGGTGGAAAACAAAAGCGCTGAGCCCGAACCGCCTGCAAAAGCGGGACGTGAAAAAGGTGTCAAAATGCGGGATCGCCGACTGAGCGAAACAGTGGCCTGCCAACATCATCCCTTTAACGCGGACCGGAGGCCATGAGCCTGTCTAGCAACTGCCGCTGCACGCTGCCTTGGCCGGTTTGCACTTCTACGTTGTAGTATTTGGCGATGTTGTTCAGCACCACGTAGTTGGACAATGAGCAGTCGTTCTTGGCGGGCGTGACGAGTTCTGCGATCACATGGATGCCCTTGCCGTTGAATGTGTCGACGATACCCTTGAGACGCCGGTCCTGCTCCACCGGACGTTTTCCCGCCACCAAGATGATGTTGTCCTCGTCGGCGAAGCGCCCTTTGGCCCGACGCGCCTTGAACGCCCGCATAATGCGGCTGCGACGATTGATGGAAATTGTTCCGCTGCCCCCGTTCCCCGCATAGCCATTGGCGTTGGAATGGAGCGCAATAATAGGTTGGCCGCGCGTGTGTTGGCTGATGAAGGCGTTGGTGTATTTTGGAGCCGCCGCCCGTTGCTGCGGGCAGCGCGCGGCGATGCGGTTGCTTTTTGAGAAGTTGCGGTTTGCATCCTGGCCGCGCAGAGCGCGGCGCTCGCCAGTTTCCGCCGCCACAATCGTGCCGCCGTAGCGCCCCAGCGCATAGACGGCGGTATCGAAGGCTACGTTTTCATTGTCATGGGGCACGGCCCAGAGCGGCCCGCGCTTTTTGTTGGGCAATTTAATCGTGTAGATCTGCCAGGGCAGCCGTGCCTCCGTGAAGGCGGCGTAGGTGATGCAGGCCTTGATGCGGGTGAGCGCGGTGCGATTGCGGCGAATGTCCGGTTCGCGAATTCCGGCGATATCGAGACAGCCATTGCCCACAGATGCATTTGCGGCATTCTTGGGAATTTGTTTCGGTTTGGCGGGTGCTGCGGGGGTGAGCTTGGTTTCGTCAACGGCGGCTGTGTTTGTTCCGCGCAATTGACCGGCATAGACCCGGCCTGCCTCGTTCTTTTTGGTCTCGCTGGCGGTCGGCGTAATGCTGGCTGAGGGTCTTGGGGAACTGCCGTCCAACTGCAACGCCGATTGGGTGCAACTGATCGTGCCGAAGGCGACCGCTGTGAGTGTAGCGACGGATGCAAAGCGGCGAAGCCGAAATATCTGCGCATCCCACCGTCTTGTTTGATCCTGCCGGCCCATGGGCCATCTCCCTCGCTTGCGGTTCGTTCACGCGCCTGTACGCGCCGCGAAAACCGCCGCCTCTCGCCCCAAGACCTGCGCTGTGCCCTACGGCTCTCCCGATGCCCCGCACCACCGTGCACCGGCACCGACGCCGCGTCCAGCGCGCGTTACGCCCGACTTTTGGTCAAATTGTGTGCCGGACCGTGCCCAAAGCAACATTTTTCTTTGGTTAACCATGTTTCTCTATCTCCAGATCGCGGGGCGCGCGAAACGGAGACTGAGCCTGTGCGATACGCAAATCATGCAACGATGACCTGGACGGCCGGCACTCCACGGGCCACCACACGTCGTCTGAAACCCTTGGCCAGTCTGGTGTTTGTGGGGGCTTTTGGGCTTGCGGCGTTCGGTAGTGCGTACCCGGCTTTTGCAGGCGAGAAATTCTTTGCCGGCAGCGACAAGTCTGGGGCTCAAGGTGCACAAGGTGCACAGGGCGCGTTTAACCGTCAGCGCACGACGTCAAGCGGCCGGTTTTTTGCAGGCGAGCATCAAGCAGCAACGCCAAAGCCAAAAACACAAACACAGGCCAAGCGAAAAGCGAAAAAGCCTGCTGTTGCGGCTAAACCCGAGGCAGCACCTGAAAACGAGACCGCCTCCAACCGTATCGTTTTGCCAAAAGACGCCAAACTGCAGGCGATGCAGAAGCCGAAAAAACGTTTGTTGTTCATCGATGAAGAGCCAACGCCTGCCCATCCGGTTCCCGTTGCCAATGCACCCCTTCCGTCGCCTCGCCCCGTCGGGCCCATGAAAGCTGCGACGGTCAAAACGCGAATTGCGAAGTCGCGCGCCAAGATTGACCCTGTCAAAACCGCATCTGTCGGCGGCTGCATGAGGCCGGAGCGCACGAATGACCGCGACATTCGCCGCAACGCGAAAGTGCTAGCCGGGGCCTGCGTGAAAAAACACATTGTGCAGGATGGCCGTCGCCGTTGGGTGATCTATCAGATCGGCAATGGCGGTGCGCCGCATTACCCCATTTTGCACGATGATGAAAACGCAGCGTTCAGCGGCGCAGCGCGGGTGACACGGGGCAAGCGCGGGACCATCTGGGCTGTCGAGGCGGGCGAGCGTCGTTTCTTCAAAGGACAGGACCCGAACCGAAATTTCGGAAGCGGCAAATGCCGCAATCAGCGCGGCTCCAACGGTGCATTTTCGCGCTTCTTTTCCCAAAAAATGCGCAGGGGAAAAATCATCGCCGTTCACTCCAATGCCAACAGTTTTGCCGGTGGGGGTGGTCGCGGCAACATCAGCATCCGGCGCAAAAGCACCATCCTGCAGGGCTTTCCCGCGCGCAACGCCAAGGGCGGCTTCCGCGATGAGGACAATTTCATTCTCGTGCCCGGGCGCTCCGCCAAACCGAGCGGACGAGCATTGGCCAAAATCCGCGCCTACAACGGCCGGGGCATCAACGCGATGTATGAATATGTGCGCGGTGGCGGCGACTGTTCGCTGTCAAACTATCTGGTGCTTAAAGGCCAGGCCGGTCGTTACGCGAACGTGGAGGTCCAGGACGGCCAAACGGCGATGGCCGTGCGCCTCATCCGAAGCGCGCGCTGAGAGTAGAAGGATTGGTAATCCCAATTTGAGGCGTGGTTGCCTTATCTCAGCACACGCCGCAACACCGCTTGGTCAGGGTGACCGTCGGGCACCATTCCGTGTTCCAATTGGAAATCGCGAATGACCATGCGCATGGTATGGGAAATGCGACCGATCTTATTGGGTACACGGTAGCCTTTTTTCTCCAAGGCCTTTTGCATGCGGATGCGTTCGGACTTCAAAAGCGGTGTGATCTCCGGCCATTTGAGGTTGAGTTTTGGCGCGCCCTTAAAGCGATCTGAAATCAGACCGACGGAAACGGCATAGGCGTCAGCGAAGTTATAGCTGCGAATGACGGAATAGTTCTTGGTCACCAAAAAGGCTGGCCCTTCCACCCCGGCTGGGAAAAACAGCGTGGCCGTGCCGGACTTTGGAAACGTCAAACCGTTGATCGGCTTCACCCCTGCCCTTGCCCATTCCTGCCAGGGACGGGTCGACGCGTGGGGCGTAAGGCCCTTGGGCAAACGCACCGGAAAACCCCAAGGCTGGCCCCGCACCCAGCCCTTGTTTTTGAGATAATTGGCGGCGGACCAAAGCGCGTCCGGTCGGCTGCCCCACAGGTCGCGTCGGCCGTCTCCATCGCCATCCACCGCATGTTCCAAATAGCTGGTGGGCAAGAATTGCGTCTGGCCAATCGCGCCGGTCCACGAGCCTTTGAACTGTCCGCGCCCGAAGCCCTCCACTTCCATGAGCTTCATGGCGGCGATAAATTCTTTTTTGAAAAACGTTCCCCGATAGCGCTTCCACGCCAGCGTGGAGAGCGTTTGGAAGATGTCGCTCTTGCCTTTGTAATTGCCGTAGACGGTTTCCATGCCCCAGATCGCAACGACAACGGTTGGATCAACGCCAAAGCGTCGGTCGAGACCTGCCATCGTGCCTTTCAAGCTGGGGAGGAGTTTCAAGCCCGGGCTCACCCGCGGCCCTTGCTGACGTTTGGTGATGTAGCGCCCGATGGGACGGGCGAATTCCGGCTGGTTTTTCGTCAATCGGTCAATGCGTTTGTCGGCAACAAGGCCACGGGTGGCAGCGTCAAAGGTGCTGCGCTTAATGCCTTGAGCCTTGGCGTCCTCCCAAAGGCTTTTGACGAAAGCGGCATAGCTTTCGGCATGGGCAGACGGAGCCACGGCAAGCGAGCCGCCCAAACAGACGGCAAGCGCTGTCACGGCCTTCAAATGGAATTTTGGTTTCAGTGTTTGCGGATTCATGCTCATTTGTTCTCAACCGTTGCCAGGATTTGCCAAGCGTTATTTGGATGCGGCGCTTGCCGGGATTGTGCCGGGAAATGATGCAAAACTGTGGCGATGTTCATCGCGTCTGCCCCAAGCCATTACAGGAGGACGAACGTCCCCCGCCTTCCCAGCTTTGATGGACGATTCGTAAATGACGCTACCAGATCGCCCGTCGCCGTTCGAACTTTCACACGACGCTGCGATAAATGAGTCCTTGTGAGCACAAAAACGCGGTGCTAGCCTTTGGACCTGAGGGGCTTTTTGGAGGTGTATGGATCCATGATGAAAGTATTGTTCACACTTATCGCGTTGGTTTCGAGCGTCAGCGTCGCCAACGCGTGCCATTTCGGCCAGCGCAATCTGCCCGGTAGCCTCGGGCCGGGCCAAGGCGACACCAGCCGGTCTTTTACCATTTCGGCATTCAGCTCTGCGCGTTTCGTGGTTCAAGTGCGTCGCGGCGGACCGATCACGGCCAACATCGGCTGCGGCTGGCGCACGTCGCGCTATCATTCCTGCCGGGTGAGCAACAATAACGGCTTCCGCCGGGAAACATTTGTGCGCCTGCGCAACAATACCGGTCGTCAAATTACCTATCGCTGGATTTGCCGCTTCTAGGCTTGTACCCGCCGTCTCGTGTCTGCACGATCGGTTCGGTACTCAGCCCATACCTATGGCGGGGATAGGACGCCCAAAGTAAGCACTTTTAAGGGGCCGTGGGCCCCTTTTTTGTATCGGCTTTCGAAGAGGCTTTGACCCTCTGGCCTCGTTGCATCGGTAGTCTTTCGATGACGGCCATGCCCAAACGCGGGCGGCGGATTATTGCTTTGGCATCAATCAATCCGTGGGGAAACGTCTTGCCCAAAACCCGCAAACCGACCGCTATCTCAAGGCGCGCCAGTTGATGACCCAGACAAAAGTGGGACCCTGCGCCGAACTGGATGTGGGGATTGGGACGCCGTTCTGGATCGAACGCCATCGGATCATCAAATTTTGTGGGATCATGGTTTGCAGCCGCCAAGGAGGCCATCACCAGATCCCCCGCCTCCACTTCGGCCCCGAAGAACCGACCATTGGTTTGGCAAAAACGCGCTTTGCTGAATTCCACCGCCGAAACGCTCCGCAGGCATTCTTCAACTTGCAGAGGAGAACCGTCCAGGGCGCTCAGTTGACCTTTGTTTTGGGCGGCCAGCAGAGCAATCGAGCCTGCCAGGGCGTGCGTGGTGGTCTCATGCCCAGCCACCAGCAACAAAAAGACCATGGAGACCAGCTCGTCGCGGCTGAACGGCTCCGGCCCATCCTGCTGGCGCATATGTTCGGCCACAAGCCCGTGCAAAAGGCCTTGGTTCTGTTTGTTCTGAACATCTTCGCCATTCGAGCCAGACCGTATGGGGTCCATGGCGCGTGCGATCATGTTCTCCACCCGTAAGCGCAAGCGTCGCAGAGGCCAAAGCGCTCTCGCGAAGGATGTGACGCTTGTTATGCGGCTTAAAAACTCAGCATCTTTCGCAAAAGCATCGCGTTCATCCTGCGAAATCCCGAGCAATTCGCAGATCACCAAGAGCGGCAAAGGCCGTGTGTAGGACGAGACCAGATCATTTGCCCCGGTCTCGGAAACGGTTTCCAACAGATGCCGTGCAATGGCCTCAACGCGCGGCTCCAACGCCAAGATGCCTTGGCGGGCAAAAACGCGGTCCACCATGCCGCGCAATCGCCCGTGATCGGGATCATCCTGTGTCAACATGGAGTGCGTGAGAATCCGGAGTGTTTTGGGCATCCACCACGACAGGCCCGCAACGCGCCCCCCGGGCTGTCGGCGAACGGTAAAACGCCGGGCATCTTTCAAGACGGCAGCCGCCGCCCCATGGGTGATCGCTATCCAGACATGCCCGACAATGGGAAGATGAACTGGGATTAGCCCAGCACCCTCCGTTTCAGTCTGGTGCTGCCAGCGCGCCAAAAGCTCACTCCGAGAAACCGGGTCCGCCCTGGTCCGGGCTGAAAGGCGATCCGCTCGGTTTCGATCTTGACGTCTCATGGTTTACGTCTTTCGGCGTTGCCCTTCCCACAGGAATGCGCATCGCGTGCGTTGGTGCGCCCTGGGCCTATATATGGCTTTACAACCGCGCTGTTGCGAATCCGTTTTGGACCTGATTCACGCACAAGATATAGTGTCCTGCGTCATAAAGACCGCAATATGGCAGGTTTCGACAATGGGAATCGTCACCCCCGGATCGTGGTTTTCGGTCAACAAATTTCTTTCAAATTATTTTCGCCTGACCCCGACGTCATGTGAACAAATCGCAGCGATCCCATAAAGGCTTTTGATTTTGCGCCTTTAGCATTGATCATGCGGGAAAACCGACTGTGAAGAATTAGTAAGTTCCCCAGAAGATCGTCCGGATCGGCCCAGATCAGGCCCGACGGCGCGTTGACGAAGGATGTCGCTTGGGTACCTTAGAAGGGTCAGCCAAGTTCGGCGCGAGGGGCGTATTTTTTCGCGACGCAGTGCTGCGCAATATCCAGACAAGGGCAGTTTTCAATGCCTTTTTCCTATCCAGAATTGGATCGGACAGCCTAAGTGCGCGCGCTACACCGACCAAGATGACAACCTGGTGACAAGTCCTGTTAATTGTTTTTTAACCACAACATAGTGTGGTCTTGGTCATCGGATATCGCTATATGTAGTGGCTGACGGCGTGACTTGGTTCCATGCCACCTCACCACATGGCTCCGATGGGCGTTGTCCCGCGGCTGATCAGTCAGTCCCGGGACATGATAGTGTGTGCGTGGCTGGCAGCGGTCAGACGCGGGAAGCGCCGGTGAATACCTGACACGCAAAGTGCCAGTGACATCGGATGAGATGAAACAATGAGAAAGCATCCAAAGAGATGCTGTGGAGACGAAAGAACGATGCGCATCAACCGCCACTTTACGAAGCCCGGCCAATCGCCCTTCGCCGATATCCCGTTTCGGACCGCCACCAGCGAAATCAAGAACCCGGACGGTTCGGTCGTCTTCCGTTTGGAAGATATTTTGGTGCCCGAGCAGTTCAGCCAGGTCGCCAGCGATATCATCGCACAGAAATATTTTCGGAAAGCGGGTGTGCCGGCCCATCTGAAAAAGGTGGAAGAGAACGATGTGCCGTCTTTTCTGTGGCGGTCGGTTGAAGACAAAGCGGCGCTGAAAAAATTACCCGAGGCCGATCGATATGGGCCGGAGCGCACGGCTGAACAGGTGTTCCGTCGCCTTGCCGGGACGTGGACCTATTGGGGTTGGAAAGGCGGCTATTTCGACAGCGAAGACGATGCCCAGGCGTATCACGATGAACTGTGCTTTATGCTGGCGACACAGCGCGTGGCTCCCAACTCCCCGCAATGGTTCAACACCGGCCTCTACTGGGCTTACGGCATCGACGGGCCGGCCCAAGGTCATCACTACGTGGACTTCCAAACCGGCAAGCTTACCAAGTCGAAGTCTTCCTACGAACACCCCCAGCCACACGCTTGCTTCATCCAAGGTGTGGGCGATGACCTGGTCAACGATGGCGGTATCATGGACCTTTGGGTGCGCGAAGCGCGCCTGTTCAAATATGGCTCCGGCACAGGCTCAAACTTCTCTCACATTCGCGGCGAAAACGAGCCTTTGTCCGGCGGTGGCAAATCATCCGGCTTGATGTCCTTTCTCAAGATTGGCGACCGCGCCGCCGGTGCCATCAAGTCGGGCGGCACAACCCGCCGGGCGGCCAAGATGGTGGTGGTGGATATCGACCATCCCGATATCGAGGAATACATCGACTGGAAGGTGAAAGAGGAGCAGAAGGTTGCGGCTATCGTGACCGGTTCCAAACTCGTCTCCCGGCACATGACTGCCATCATGAAAGCATGTGTGAATTGCGACGGCCCTGGGGATGATTGCTTCGACCCGGCCCGCAACCCCGCGCTGAAGCGAGAAATTCGCGCTGCTAAGAAAAATGCAGTGCCGGAAAACTACATCTACCGGGTCATCCAGCTGGCGAAGCAAGGCTACACGGATATCGAGTTTCCGGTCTACAACACCGACTGGGACAGCGATGCCTATCTCACGGTGTCGGGTCAGAACTCGAACAACTCGGTGTCCATCAAGGACGATTTCCTGCGCGCCGTCGAGGCTGATGCCGATTGGGATCTGATCGCCCGCAAGGACGGCAGCGTAACCAAGACCATCAAGGCCCGTGATTTGTGGGACAAGATCGGCAATGCGGCCTGGCAATCCGCCGACCCCGGTCTGCACTACAACACCACGATGAACGATTGGCACACCTGCCCTGAGGCCGGACCCATTCGGGCATCCAACCCGTGCTCCGAATACATGTTCCTGGATGACACGGCGTGTAATCTGGCTTCTCTGAACCTCATGCAGTTTCGCCGTTCGGACAGTAGTTTCGACATCGAGGCTTTTGAACACGCCACGCGTTTGTGGATGATGGTGCTGGAGATTTCAGTGCTGATGGCGCAGTTCCCGTCGAAGGAAATTGCGCAACTGTCCTACGACTACCGCACCACGGGCCTCGGGTTTGCGAATATTGGTGGCCTGTTGATGACGGCGGGCATCCCTTATGATTCCGATGAGGGGCGGGCTGTCTGCGGCGCGATCACTGCGATCATGACCGGTGTGTGCTATGAAACGTCGGCTGAGATGGCAAAGGAGCAAGGCCCCTTCCCCGGCTGTGCGCCGAACCGTGACGCCATGGCCCGTGTGATGCGCAACCACCGCCGCGCCGCCCATGGCATTGCCCACGGCTATGAAGCCCTGGCCGTGAACCCGGTGCCGCTGGACCATGATTCTCTCGAAAATAAGCCGCTCTGGTCGGGCCTGTCGGACCGGGCAAAAGCGGCCTGGGATCGGGCCGTTAAAAAAGGCGAGGCCCACGGCTTCCGCAACGCCCAGGCCACGGTTGTGGCGCCCACCGGCACAATCGGCCTGGTGATGGACTGCGATACCACGGGGATCGAGCCTGATTTCGCCTTGGTGAAGTTCAAAAAACTTGCCGGTGGTGGCTACTTCAAGATCATCAACCGCGCGGTTCCGGAAGCGCTCGCCACCCTTGGTTACGGCGAAGACGCCATCAAGGACATGGTCACCTACGCGGTCGGTAACGGCACGTTGAAGGGGTCCAACGCGGTTTCTCACGGCGCGCTTGAGGCGAAAGGCTTCGGCAAAGAGCAAATCGACGCCATCGAAGCTGGCCTCGCCCAAGCCTTCGATATCAAGTTTGCCTTCAACAAGTTCACGCTGGGTGAAGCGTTCTGCCGCGATACGCTGGGTTTCACCGACGATCAGTTGAACGATTTCAGCTTTGATATGTTGTCGGCCCTCGGCTTTGCGAAGGACGAGATCCAAGCGGCAAATATCTATTGCTGCGGAGCGATGACCCTGGAAGGCGCACCGGGCCTGAAAGAAGAGCACTTGCCGGTCTTCGATTGTGCAACGCCCTGTGGCCGCATTGGCACGCGCTCGCTGTCCACCGAAAGCCATATCCGCATGATGGCGGCGGCACAGCCGTTCATCTCCGGCGCGATTTCTAAGACCATCAACATGCCAAACGATGCGGCGGTCGAAGACTGCACCCGGGCCTATATGATGTCCTGGAAATTGGGTTTGAAAGCCAACGCGCTCTACCGCGACGGCTCGAAACTGTCCCAGCCCCTCAACGCTTCGCTCATTGAAGATGAAGATGATGAGGACGCGGTTGATGCGATGATCGAAGCACCCGCCGCGGCCCGCGCTGCGGCGGTGACGGAAAAGGTCGTCGAAAAAATCGTTGAGCGCGTGGTTGAGGTTCAGCGTCGCGAAAAACTGCCGAACCGCCGCAAGGGTTACACCCAAAAGGCTGTCGTTGGAGGCCATAAGGTCTATCTGCGCACCGGTGAATTTGACGATGGTCGACTGGGTGAGATCTTCATCGACATGCATAAGGAAGGCGCGGCCTTCCGCGCGATGATGAACAATTTTGCCATCGCGATTTCCCTTGGTCTCCAATATGGCGTTCCACTGGAAGAGTATGTTGAGGCCTTCACGTTCACCAAGTTCGAGCCCGCCGGCATCGTTATGGGGAATGATGCGATCAAGAACGCAACGTCCATCCTCGACTACACGTTCCGTGAGTTGGCGATCTCTTATTTGGGCCGCCACGATCTGGGCCATGTCGATACGTCCGACTTCGGCTCCACGGCGCTCGGTAAAGGCGTGAACAATGGGGAGACCGAGGTCATTTCCCGCGGCTTGACCCGTGGTCATCGGCTTGCTGTCGTGAAGGGCGCGGGCGGGGTCGGCACGGAAGAGCCAGCTGGGCATTTGACTGGTGGTGAGACGCCCGGTGGAACAGGCTCGCAAGCGGCCCCGACCACGCTTGCGACCTCCGCAACCGTGACGGCCATTGGAAGCAGTGGTGGTCAGGCAACAGCCCTCGCGGCGGGATTGGCAACCGATTTGACCAATGACTCCAATGTGTTGGCCCTTCACGAGGAGGCTACCGCCTTCAAGCGTGACTACGACGCCAACACCCGGTCCAGCGTGGAACAGGGCGAAGTCGCTCCTGCTGTAACGCCGAATAAAGGGCAGCAGCGGGCCATGGCCAGAATGCAGGGCTATGAAGGCGAAGCCTGCCCCGAGTGCCACAATTTCACGCTGGTTCGAAACGGAACCTGCATGAAGTGCGATACCTGCGGCAGCACCACCGGCTGCAGCTGACCTGTCAGACACATGCTGTGACGCAGACATGCCCGGCCCCGTGCCGGGCATTTTTGTTTTCGCAACCGTTCGCGTGCATTCATACGCACCCGTCCTTCACCAACATTGTTTCGGGTTTTCTCGGAATTCCGGGAGCTTAGCTGCGGATATGCTGGGATAGTCCTGCCGCGTGTTGAAAAGCGCAGTCGCCAAACTTTGGCACTGCCTCGGCGGCTCACCGGGTGCAAAAAAGTCCGTCCAACTTAACTGGACAAAAAATATCATATATTGCAAATGTTACGCCCATCACACCCTCCCTCGCTAAACTTGGCCAAGCCTCGCCATCCCTGGGCATTTGGTTGGGTATCGACAGCAAGGCGTCTCGCGCTTCCAATGCCAAAACCAGCATATCCCCCGGTCGAATGAACGATATTGCGCTGACAAAGGCCCCCATGCTGGCTGTTCCCAACGAAAAAACTGCCAAAGGGCTGCGCGTTTCCAACGCCCTAAACGTTGGGCCGGTAACACTGGTGGCCTATGCGGCTGCGTTGCTCTGCGCCTTCCCCATCATCGCCGTTATCATTGCAGCCCTTGCCGGTAATACGGCGACGATCACCCGCCTCGGGGGCTCGCTGCTACCAGCCTATGCCCTCACCACCGTCACCATCATGATGTTTGTGGCGCTCGGCACAGCGGTCATTGGCACGGTCACGGCATGGCTGGTCACGGCATGTGAGTTTCCTGGTCGGAAGCTGGTTGAGATCGCGTTGGTTCTGCCCCTCGCCTTCCCGGCCTATGTTTTGGCCTACGCTTATACCGATCTGCTCGATCACCCAGGATGGGTACAGACGAGCCTGCGGGCGCTGTTTGATTGGGGGCCAAGGGACTATTGGTTCCCGGAGGTGCGGTCCCCGGGCGGCGCGGCGCTTATGCTGACCCTGGTTCTTTACCCCTACGTCTATCTTCTCGCGCGCACAGCGTTTCTTATGCAGGGATTGGGTCCGTTCACTGTGGCGCGCAGCTTGGGCAGTTCGAACCAAATCGCGTTTTGGACCATCTCAGTGCCCTTGGTCGCTCCCGCCATCTCCGCCGGTGTGCTGCTCGCGTTGATGGAGACGATTGCTGATTTTGGAACGGTTTCGCATTTCGGTGTTCAAACCCTGGCGACCGGCATTTATACGACCTGGTTCACCCTCGGCGACCGGGCGGCATCGGCTCAAATGGCATTAGGGCTGCTGGCCATCGCTCTTTTCTTGTTTGCGTTGGAAGGGCTGCGGGCCAAAGGGTCCGACGTCGTCTCTCAAAATGCGAACCGGGACCGCTGGCCCCGTATGCGACTTTCCAAGGGCAAAGGGCTTGTGGCGTTAGCAGCGTGTTCCCTGCCCGTCCTGCTGGGCGCAGTTTTGCCGGTCATCATGCTTATGTCCCTTGCGCAGCGCTCGGAACAACAGCTTTTCAGCGAGCGCTATTGGGGGTTCTTTTCCAATTCCCTGACGTTGGGGATTGTTGCGGCCATCGCCACCGTGGCGCTGGCCGTCGCCTTGAGCTACAGCCGCCGCAGCAGCGGGGATCGCAAAACCATTCGTGCCTCTTTCACTCTTGCCCGCTTGGGATATGCCGTCCCCGGCGCTGTGATCGCCCTAGGCCTGTTTGTTCCCATTGCAAGTTTTGAAAACATGATCGACCGCTGGGCCCGCGCTGAGCTTGGTTTTTCCACCGGGCTGTTTTTGTCCGGCACGATTGTCGTCCTCGTGGCCGCCTATGTCATCCGTTTCATGGCCGCAGCGTTGGGGGCATGGCGGGCGGGTGAAGTGACGGTGACCCGTGATCTGGACCGCGCGGCGGAGGGGCTCGGCGCGTCCACCGGCACGATCCTAAGACGCATTCATATTCCCATGCTCGCACCGGCGGCGTTTACAGCCATGCTTCTGGTGTTTGTGGATACTATTAAAGAACTACCCGCGACGCTTATCATCCGCCCGTTCGGTTGGGACACCCTTGCCGTGCAGGCCTATCGACTGGCGGCTGATGAGCGGCTCGAAGGGGCTGCCATCCCCAGCTTGATCATCGTTGCCATCGGCCTGCTGCCGGTCATTATCCTGTGCCGTCGGCTTCGGATGACTTAGGCGCGCTCGATTTCCCGCTTGTTTTACGGTGAAAAAAAGCCGGTTGGATCGCTCCAACCGGCTCAAGTTCAAGTCTGACCATTTTTGGGAGGTCAGAGCTTGGGGATTACTTCCAACCGACGTCTGCGAAAATTTGCTGCGCAGTGGCGACATTTTTGGCGACCTTCGACAGATCAACGGGATCGGCGGTCAGTGTGCCCAGGGTTTTGACGGATGCGCTCAAAGGGACGCCAGCCACGGCGGGGTATTCGTCGTTGCCCGCGGAGAAATAAACCTGCGCACTTTCTGAGGCGAGGTATTCCAAAAACTTGATGGCGTTTGCCTTGTTTGGCGCGTTTTTCGCGACACCGCCACCGGACAGGTTGATATGGGCACCGGCGGTGCTCGTCATGGCCGGGAACACGTAGCCGATGTTGGCCAAGGCATCCTTGGGCAGGCCCTTAACGTCTTTGCGGATCGCACGGGCGAAGTAGTAGGTGTTGGAAACCGAAATATCGCACTCGCCAGACACCAGACCGCGCAGCTGATCGGTGTCACCGCCCTGCGGTTCACGGGCAAAATTGTTGACCACGCCCTGCGCCCAGGCCTTTGCAGTGTCAGCGCCAAGGTTTTCGATCACAGCGGACAAGAGCGTTTGGCTGTACACATTGGTGGATGAGCGATGACAAACCTTGCCCTTATATTTGGGGTCGGCGAGATCGGCGTAGGTCTTGGGCGGGTCTGTCACATCGTTTTTGTCGTAGAAGAAGATGCGCGCGCGCTGGGAAAAGCCAAACCATTGATTGTCCGCATCCTGAAGGTTTGCGGGTATGCGCGCTTCCAATGTGGCCGAGTCGATGGCTTGGAGAACGCCGGCCGTTTTGGCCCGCTCAAGACGAGTGGTGTCCACGGTGAGCAGAACATCAGCGGGGCTGTTGGCGCCTTCAGATTTCATACGCTCAATGAGGGCATCGGCTTTGCCTTCGATACGATTGATCTTGATTCCGGTCATCTTGGTGAAGTCGGAATAAAGACGCTCGTCAGTGTCGTAGTGGCGGGAGGAGTAGAGGTTGAGTTCGCCTTCCGCATAGGAGGGCGTGGCAAATGTTGCGACGCTGGCAAGGGCTGCGAGCGCGAGGCTGCGCGTGAGGGAAGAGGGCATTTTGAGGCGCTCCATTAAAGTTGACAAAAAAAGTCATATATAAAGATCGCACGAAATTCAACATTTTTGAGTCTAGTTTTTCAAATGAATTTTCGGCACATGTTTCAGCGTCTATCAGGTGCCGAGGCGCGCGAGCGCGACCGTTGGCCGACGCAAGAAAACTGCCCTCTGCTTTTGCAGACGCCGGTTTTCAAAAAGAGGGAAACATGGGAGCCAAACCAAAGACAGGCGGCAGCCGCTGGTTGTCAGCACCCTCCCCTTGTATCGATGTTTGCAAATATCCCGAGGGTGGGCCGTGCAAAGGCTGCGGAATGCTCAAACGTGAAAAAAAGGCCTTCAAAAAAATCAAAGCTAAAGAGGCCCGCAAAGCGTTTTTTGGCGAACTGGTGGAACGGCTCACGGCGCAAAAGGGCAAACGCCTGGAACGGTGGGTAAAGGTCTATACGCGCAAGTGTGCCAAAAAAGGTGTGCCCTCACCGCTGGAAAAGATCGACGGGCTCGCGCCCCCGAAAGGCAAATAAAAACCCACCGGAACAGGGGTTCCGATGGGTCTAAGGCGTGTCAGATTTGGCAGCGTTAGCGGCCAGAGTTGTCTTCCGGCATGTCGCGCAGCAGCGCGCGCAGCATCCATGCAAACTTGTCGTGGGCGGCCACACGCTCGGTGGCAAGGTCATTGGTGGCCCAGTCACCGTGTTCATCGGAAACACTGCACAGGGCTGACATCGTTGCAGACATTGTCTCTTGAGCTTCCAGCATGTCGGCGACCATGTCACGGTCCGAAGCGTGGCCGTCTTTTTCTTTGACCGCTGTGCGCGCGAGCCATGCGCTCATCATGCCTTCGGCGTGGCCATCGAGCGCTTTGATGCGTTCTGCAACTTCGTCTTGAGCGCCAAAGTGATCTTCATAGATGGTCTGGAAGAGATCGTGGAGCGGGCCAAACGCCATGCCCACAACGTTCCAATGGTAGTTTTGCGCTTTTACCGTGGTGACGGCGGTGTCGGCGAGCCCCTGCGTGAGGCCTTCGACAACAGCTGCCTTGGCTTTGGGTTCCATTTTTGCCGCAACGAATGCCATGCTGGTCTCCTATGGTCGGCTGTAGTTTAGAAAAATTCTAAACTGAAATTAGTCTAAAGGCTGATGCGTTTCCAGCCCTTGGAGGCGGGAAACTTTCAAAATCACCGCCATCGATGGCTCTGGAAGCTATCTGACGGATGGGTCCGCCTTGGCCAAACGGGCGAGACCGCAGGCCAAAAAGCGTAACCAGCGCTGGGCCGATGGTTCAACGTGCCAGGCGATCATGCGAGACAGCATGTCTTTGTTGTCACCATTGCGCAGCAGCCGCATCACCCAGATCTCGTCGCGCCCCAGTGTTTCTGAACCCGGCTTGTGAAACGCCAAGCCGTGTCGCGCATGTTTCCGAAGGGCTGAGAAAAACAAGATACCGAAGCGCTCAAAGCTCTCCCCTTCGCCGCCGGCCAGCAAAAAGCACGCTTTTTCAAGGTCTTCAGACTTCGCCAAGCAAGCCCGCATGGCGAGCCAGCGCAGGCGATCGATGGTTATCCGCTCGGCTTGCGTTACGTCGAACCCATTGATGTCATCGCGAACAACGTGGGCAAAGCAGTCGGGGCGAAGAACATTGTCCCGCGCCTGGACTTGCAAGCGCCCGTTGAGGGCAAACTGGTGTGCGGCGTGTGTGGTCATGTCAGGGCCTCAAACCCAAGTCTTACCACTTCAAAAACGCCCGCCTCCCCTCGCAAGCATTTGTGGAGTGTATTGGTCACCTATAACAAGTTTGTCGCACGTTACCGATCAGTCTGTAAAGCGTTTTAGACACCCTTTGACCGCCACTTCCGTCGAATCTTCTGTCCGCCAGAGCTCAATGCAATTGGTGAGAATCATCGCGCTTCAAGATATCGCCAATGACCGACGCTGGAACCGGCAAAAGCCGTTGGTCGATTGAAGCGAGCACCATGGCAAACGACTTCGCCGCCGCTTCGATCCGTCCTTCCCGCAACGGACAAGCCAAGTGCTGCAAACACAGGATTGCGGTATCGTCGCCGTGTTGAAGGCTGGCAATAAGGCCAAGGCTTAAGCACTCTTCACGGCATAGGAAATCGGAATGGTAAGGAAAGGTGCGCAGGGGGCAGCGGGCGCACGTTTTGAGCGCACGCACAAAATCGCTTAGCTCTGAAAACGCCCGTTTCGCATCTGCTGGGCCAAGCTCGCTTTGGTACAGGGCATAGCCCAGTTCCCACGGTGCCAGGGATTGCGTTTCGAGTGCTGCGGTCAAATGGCGATAGCCCTCCAAAACCAACCGCTCCGGCCCTCGCTTGGTGTAGGGTGTGTTTGACGCCATCTGATGAGGAAAGTTTCGAAGACTGGTTTCATCGTTCATTTTATCCTCCAGCGCAAAAAAACGATCACGCGGCACCACGTGCCACTCAAAATTAAAGCTGACTTGAATAGTCAATATTTAATATGAGGAGAATTTTCAACGCTTGTCTTTTTGAACGTTTCTAAAGTGTGCAGTTTCGCGGGCTTTTATGGCCCCGTTTTTTGACAGCGAAGATCGATTCACCTAGTTTAGAAATGTTCTAAGGAACATCTAAGCGCAGGGTTCTTTATGACCGAGCGCGTTGAAGGATAACGGCGATGCGTCTGACCAAACACACCAATTACGCTGTGCGCATGTTGATGTTCTGCGCCTCCAACCCGGAGGAGTTGAGCCGGGTCAACCAGATTGCAAAGTTCTACAACCTTCCAGAACCGTTCCTTTTGAAGATCCTGCAATCACTCACGAAGGCTGGTTATGTCACCTCCGTGCGTGGTCGCAACGGCGGCATTCGTCTTGCGCGGGACGCGCAGGACATTGGCCTTGGCGAAGTGGTCCGCACGATCGAAGAAAATTTCGAGCTCGCCGAGTGCTTTCAGGACGGGGAAGCCGAGTGCCCTCTGGTGACATCCTGTGGTTTGAGTTCGTCGCTCAAAAAAGCGCTGGATGCCTTTTTCGCGGTGTTGGACGAATACACCATCCATGATCTGGCGAACAATCAGCGCAACCTGAATATCCTGGTACAGCTTGAAGCGGCCACACGCATTCCCTTTGAGCCGGGCACCGCTGCCAAGGCGGATTAGGGAAAACGAAGGCACCCTTGCAGTCTTGAAGCAATTGACAGCCTCCCAAACATCCTCCATCCCTGCGACAATGGTTCCCGCGCAAAGCGATAACGGGATTAATAGGGAACACGGTGCGGTGTAGCCATCAGGCGCCAATTCCGTGACTGCCCCCGCAACTGTAAGCGGTGAGCGACGCTGAAATAGCCACTGACCCCACGGGGTTGGGAAGGACAGCTAAGCTTAGACCCGCGAGTCAGGATACCTGCCATTCAATTTCCCACTTACCCAGGGCGGGGCGCCCTGGAAGGAGGCTTTATGGCACGCAACCCGTGTAACGACATTTGGCACCTTCGATTTGCGCTCGCGGCCGGGCGGAGATCGATATGGCCCATGATCCAAATGCTCAACGTGACGAAACCCAACATACCCTCTTCATCTGCTCGAAATGCCGTGGTGCATCGGTAGCGGCTGAACTTCGGCAGGCGCTGGAACCGACGCTGCCGGATTGCTTTTCCATTCGCGCGGTTTCGTGCATGGCAGGCTGCGACCACCCCGTCGCCGTCGGAATTCAAAGCCAGGCCAAAGCGACCTACCTTTTCGGTGGGATTGAAACCGCGGCGGAAATCGCTGCCATCGGCGCGTTTGCCCATCAATATGCGGGGTCCACAACGGGTTGGACATCGGCGTCCGAGCGCCCGGCCCCCCTCACCAATAAGACGTTGGCCCACCTTCCCGCGATGATCCATGCAGCGGGCAAACAGGATGCGCCCGCGTGAGCGCCCCGGTCTCCGTGCGCCACCCGGTTCTGTCGGTGCGGCATCTGCACTATCGCGCGCCCGGTGGTCAGCGTTTGCTGGAAGATGTGTCGCTTGACGTGGCCACCGGCAGTGTTCTCGCCATAGCCGGGCCGAATGGGGCTGGGAAAACCACCCTGATGAACACCATGTGCGGGCTGCTCTCTCCAACCAATGGCGAAGTCCTGTTTGCGGGTCAACCATTGCAGGCCCTCAGCCCAACCGAACGCGCGCGATCCATGGCCATTGTGGCGCAGCAGTTGAACATCGATCCGCGCCTGTCCCTGCGGGACTATGTGGCGCTGGGCCAATTGCCCATTTGGACCCGCCACGGCGCGGCGGACCATGCAGCGCACCTCAATGATTGTTTGCACATTTCCGGCTTGGCCGACCTTGCCGATAAACCCGTCCGCCAACTCTCCGGCGGGGAGTTGCAACGCGGTCACATCGCCCGGGCGCTCGCCCAAAAGCCCATGCTACTGTTTCTCGATGAACCGACAAACCATTTGGACCCGGACGCCAAAGGCAAGATCCTGTCCATCGTCTGCCAGCTGGGCATCACGGTGGTGA
Organism: Pseudomonadota bacterium; assembly: GCA_038530365.1. Lineage (GTDB taxonomy): Bacteria > Pseudomonadota > Alphaproteobacteria > Rhizobiales > Rhizobiaceae > Pseudahrensia. The sequence continues at coordinate 18,716 of JBCBCT010000051.1, forward strand.
TGGTGCTCCATGATCTGGTGATGATCCCTGAGTTTGCCACCCACGTGGCGCTGATGCGCGACGCTCGTTTGATGGCTTCGGGTCCTGTCGGCGACGTCCAAACACCTGCTGCGATCAAGTCCGTCTTTGGCGTCGATTACCGCCTCTTTCAAGGGCCGGACCGCACCGTCCCTGCCCTCGATATCAGAAGAACCACCGCAACTCACGGAGTACAATCCTCATGAAGACACCTTTCAAACTGACCCCATGGGCCCTTGCGCTGGCTGTGATGGCCGGCTTTTCCAACACGGCCATGGCAGACGTCACGGTCGACAATTGCGGAAAGCCACTGACTTTCGAGAGGACCCCGGAACGTCTCGTTGTCCACGACATGAACATGACAGAGATGGCTTTCGCTCTTGGGCTTCAAAACAAAATTGTCGGACTGACCGGGATCACGGGTTGGTACAAAACAAGCCCCACGTTCGATGCTGACCGGGGCGACATTCCCGAATTGGCCCCCAAATACCCCACGATGGAAAACCTTTTGACGGTCTCTCCCGATCTGTTTTTCGCCGGCTGGTATTACGGAATGAAACCAGGGGGGGACGTGACGCCAGACACTTTGGCGGCCTTTGGGGTTAAAACCATGGTGCTCACCGAAAGCTGCGTTCATCTCGACAAAAACCGACCGGAAGCCAGCATGGCCCTGATGTTCGATGATGTGGTGCGACTGGGCACCGTGATGGGCGTTGCGGCAAAGGCCGAAGCGCTGGTGGCGGGTTGGCAAAAACAGTTGGCAGCCGTTGAAAAGCGGACCGCTGGCAAGCCCAAGCCCCGTGTCTTCCTCTTGGATGGCCCCGCCGACGCACCCTTCACCGCCGGCAAGTTTGCCATTCCTGACGCGATGATCGAAGCGGCAGGCGGGATGAATGTGACGGGGGACATGAACACCAGTTGGGGGCGTTCATCTTGGGAAGCGGTCGCCGCAGCCAATCCCGAATTTTTGGTGCTGTTGGACTATCAAACGGGGAACGGTGCCGCCGATACGTTCAAATTCCTGCAAACTCATCCTGTGATGTCCGGTACCGATGCGGTGAAAAACAAGCGTTGGATCGGTCTTCGCTATGAAGAACTCACACCTGGTCCGGCCAATATCGAGGCAATCGAAAAAATGGCAAAGGCCATGCACCCGGACCTCTTCTAGTTGATGCCGTTGGGCCTCATGACCGGTTTGGGGGCGGCCTCGCTGGCCGCCCTCATCGTGCTTTCTGTTCTGGTGGGATCAACCGCCGTGCCTGTGAGCGATGTGTTCAGCGCGTTTGCGATCGGTTTGGGGCTGAGCGCAGAACCGGCAACGCCCATGGAACGAATCGTGTTCGATCTTCGATTGCCGCGGGCCCTATTTTCCACGTTTATCGGCGCGGGCCTGGGCGTTGTGGGCGTTGTGTTGCAAACGACGACACGCAACGATTTGGCCGACCCTTTTCTGTTTGGCCTGTCGTCTGGCGCAGCCGCAGGCGCAGTGCTTGTGATCACCGTGACCGGCAACGTTTTGGGTACCTGGACCCTGCCCTTGGCGGCGTTTTGCGGCGGGATTGTCGCCTCCTTGATTGTCCTGACATTGGTGCGCTTGCTGCGCGATGGCGCGCCCGAAAAGCTCATCCTGGCGGGGCTTGCCGTGTCGTTTCTGTTTGCGGCGATCACCAATTATATGATCTTTGCCGGCGACAACCGTGCCGCCCATTCTATCGTGTTTTGGATGTTGGGGGGCCTTGGCCTCTCCCGATGGCAAACTCTGCCGCTTGTGTTCGCCGGCTTTGCCGTGATTTTTCTGGCGGCTTTCGTGCGACGACGCTGGCTGGATGCCTGCCTGGCGGGGGATAAAACCGCCATCAGTCTTGGCGTGCCCGTTGACCGGTTGCGCGTGGTTTTGTTTTTGATAGCGGCACTGGCAACGGCGAGCTTCGTATCGGTTGCCGGCGTTATCGGCTTTGTGGGCCTTATGGTGCCCCACCTGGCCCGTGGCCTCGTCGGGCCACTTCACACACCGTTGCTCCCGACAGCTGCGATTATCGGCGCCATTTTGCTCACGGGCTCCGACATCCTCTCCCGCGTTCTCCTGGCCCCCCAAGAACTCCCGGTGGGCATCGTCACAACATCGATAGGAGCGATCTTCGTCTTCGCGCTCCTCTTCAAAATGGCGCGCCGTTGAGTTTTTTTATTCTGGGAAGGGATTGGTGGCAGCGTCGAGCAGGCAGATGGATGCGCCTTGCTCAAAGCAAAATCAGTGAAACATCGTGAGGCTTCTTCATCACATCTGAGCGTCGTGCAGAGCGAGCGAAAAGCGAGCGGGGCGGCCAGCCCGCCCATCGAAGGCGTCAGCGAAGCTGACTGCCATGAGATCAAAAATGGCGGACAGGGTGGGATTCGAACCCACGGTACGCTCTCACGCACGCTGGTTTTCAAGACCAGTGCCTTAAACCACTCGGCCACCTGTCCCGCGCTTTGCTTATGATTGAAGGCTAGCTTCAAATCAAGCGTTGGATGCTGAGGGCCCGGGACCCGCGTTGAAGACACGTTTTTGAGTGAGCTGCGGTCATTCACTTCCTCGAGGAACCCACAAAAAAGGCCGCGAGACAACGTCTGGCGGCCTTTTGGCGTTGTGATTTATGCAAGCGTCAGGAGGCTTAGTTGCTGGCTTTGGCAGCGTCCTGGGCGGCCTTCAGCTTGTCAGCAGCTTCTTTGGCTTTGCGCTGCAACTCTTCTTGCAACTTGCGCTGGCGATTGGCGACTTCATTGGCTTTCAAAGGCGGTCCGTCGAATGCAGCGGTGAAGCCTTTGAGGGAGACGTTGATTGGGCTTTTCTGAGAACGGAAGTTGGTGGAGGTCAGGGTCATTTTGCCCCCGCCCTTGAGTGCTTTCACGAGGCCATCGCTGAGCGGAATTTCGGCCAGGCAACGGTCCGGCAAGCACAGGCTGTATGGAAGTGTGTTTTCTTTGCCTTCGTCGATTTTCACTTTAATGCCGGCGGGAATGTAGCGGCTGGTGGGCACAGCCACCTGGAAAATGCGGCGGTTCTGTTTGCCCTTCACCTGCATGAGGTTCACGGCTGTGACCAACTGACGGGCATTGGCAAGGATCATGTATTGCACGTTGCAGATGTCGTTTTCACCGGCTTTGGCGCAACGCTTTTCCCACGATGGCTGTGCATTTTGGGCCGATGCGGGGGCAGCGCCCAACGTGAAAACGGTAGAGATGGCGGCGGCGGCGCAGGCAGCGGCCGCAAATTTTGTTGAAAGCGTCATTGAGGGTCGTCCTATGCTCATGATCCCGGCTTTCCTACCACGTGACTGTTGCCGGGCCGGGTAAATTTTCTATCTTTGTTGCAGCGCGCCGTCGCATGGACCGCCCACCAAGAATTGCACGCCACGCTTTGCCATGAAATGCGGCATCACCATGGCGGAGACAGCATGTTCACCCGGTGATGAATTGCGTTTCACCGGCTGCATTCGCCTGTGCCCCCTTAGGCCCGTTTTGCGCACTTTCGGACGCCATGAGACCGAAAATTCCGCGCCTTCGTGAACACCATCGTCCTGTACGCCGCTTTTTCCGTAGACTTCAACCCCGCCTTTGGGAGGCCCAGGTAGAGACGCCCTCTGACCTTGAGTTGAGATGCGTTGTGCAGCGCCGTGATTTTCTCGCGGGTGCGTGCTATGTCGACGTGGGACTCAGCAGCCGTATGGAGGCATCCGATGCGACGCGTCTACCAAGCC
>JBCBCT010000052.1:0-22242 GCA_038530365.1 Pseudomonadota bacterium
CAATTGGGCCGAAGAAGAAAACTGTTCCGATGCCAAAACCGAGCTCAACGCTGCCCGAACGCGCCGCGCCTGTGCTGTTGTCATGTCTGCAGGCAGTCCACCCTGCGTCACCGTCATCCACCTTGGTTCGAGCGCCCCACACGCGACGAGAAATACTGGTTCAAATACCGCCGATGCCGTTTGGTTGCGGCCATCGAGGGCCGTCTCAAAGCCGTGAGCCGAAAAGGCCCGTCAACCGAAAGGCCAGGCGACTCATAGACCTGGAAACCAAGAAACCCGGAGACTGGGAGGCATGCTCCTTGTCTCAGCCCTTGCGCGCAGCGCTTCAGGATCCTCCCAAACCTCTTTGCACCGGCATTTCGGTCGCAACCAGATTATCAGCCTTAAGCAGGCGACAGGACGCCGACAATGTCAAGCGAGGGAGCTTTTTTGCGGGTTGCGATTGCACCCTAGCCGTCTCCGTGCTCCGAACCGGGTTTGCGCACGCTGTGGCCCCGCGGCGGGTGTCCAGCGCGCTTAACGTGCGCGGGTCAGCGGGCCTTAAGTCCCCGTGGAACCTACAAAAGATGATGCAATACGGTCCATTGTTTGGGCGAGTAGGGCCAAATCCTGCGGGCGGGACAGTCTGTGATCCCCGTCCTTGATCAGCGTCATGGTCACGTTGTCTTGATGCAAGGCATGCAGGAGACCCAACGCATGGGTATGAGGCACGTCGGGATCCTCCATGCCTTGCAAAATGGCGATGGGAACGTCAAAGCGCAGCTTGGCATCAAGAACCAGGTTGCGCGCGCCATCCTCGATCAGAGCTTTGGTGATCACCGTCGGCTCGTCGGAATAGGCGCTTTCCTCCTCGATATAGCCCTGCGACGCGAGAAGCGCCCGTTGCGCCTCGGTAAAGGCGGGCTTCATCAGGGTCTCCGTAAAGTCCGGTGCCGGCGCAATTAACAAAAGCCCCGCAATGCGCTCCATCTCCCGGGCGGCCTGCAAAGCGCGGGCCATCAAAAGGGCGATCCACCCCCCCATGGACGACCCCACCAGCACCTGCGGTCCGCTGGTCACGCTGCGCAAAACGGTCAGACCTTCATCGCACCAGCGGGACAGCGTCCCGTCGACAAACGCGCCACCTGAAACGCCGTGCCCCGAATAATCAAACCGTGTCGCGCCCCAGCCATGGGCCGCGCAATGGTCCACCATGGTCTGTGCTTTTGTGCCCGTCATGTCGGAGCGGAAACCACCGAGCCACAGGAACTCTGGGGCCGTGCCGTCGGCGCGCGTTGGGTTCAGCCGACGGACGGCGAGGGGGCTGCTCGCTTGGTTCCACGTGTGTTTTAGGTCCTGTGAATATTCCATAGTGTGTGCCGCTCCTTCAGTGATGCGGCTATGTTCACCCGCACGCGCTCTCATATACGTGCTCTTATAGCTGAAGAGGTGCGCACGAAACCGCACCCATAACGAACCGCGTGATCGTAAGCCGAAGGTCTTTGAAAACTTTCCCGTCGGGCCACGATCAAAACCCTATCCCACGCAGGTAGTGCCTCAGTTTGAATTTCTGCTAAGCGGACAAACTAACAAATAGTGCCGGCCTCAATGACTAAGATGCGACGCTGTGAATATAAGGAATAGATGTGCATTAATTCATTGGCTTCGGTTTGGTGAGCGTTAAAGCGAAGCCCGCTCCGGCAAGCGATACAAAAATAAAATAAGGTAAAGAATAGGGAAACAGAAACCAAGCATAGGCGCTCGCGAGAAGCAACGTTGAAATTCCGATCAAGCGCGCGGCAAATAGCAAAACTGAAATCAGAGACACTTTCTCTATTTGCCATATATTACTTTTTAACCACCAATAAATTGGAGTGATCAACATCCAGATTGCCGCCCACCAAACTATCGCCAAGACAGTCGGCATCGGTGACTCAAAGATTGATCGAATTTCAAACTTAGCTATTTCAAAAAACGACGCTTTCCTTTTTTCAAACCCGTACTCATCCATCCGATATTCTGGGTATTCTTGAGGTATTCCCGCGAGTTCAAGTGTTTTGTTAGCTTTCCAATTTGACCGATTTGGTGTGTAAATGATCTGACGTAGTTCATCATAGGCAATGCACTCCTTGCGGCCCTTTGCGCGGTTGCAAGAAATCGAGAGGGTTAGCGACATTGGAGATGCTGCAAGCAGCTTTCCATTACCATTAACAATCACCGCTCGAATGGGATCAGCAACAAATATTCCATCACCGTGAAGCAATTTCATCATAACTGCTTGGTCGCCCGAACCTGAAAGCCGTTCGACTTGAGTATAATATGGCTCGTGTGCAGCGGCCGGAACCGACTGCAGTAGAAGCGTAGCTACAAATTGGATGAAGTATCTAAACATGATTTGTGCTGAAAACTCTGCCAGTCCTTCAGTCAGAATGCGACAACATTCCGATGAGTAAAATGGGCTCCAAGCCGACCTTGATCTATCACCATCGTGTTGGGTGGCTGAACGGCAAATCCAAACTGAGGCACCACCCCCACGCAGCGTAGCTGTTTTTGAGACAAATTTTGTGCTAGCAATCCGCTGGGCGGATCGGTAAACACCGCCAACTCACCCCGAAGTGGCGTTCTGTTTCAGGTATAAGCCACCCATCAACACAGGAGACCGAAGCTATTCGTCGTCCACACAGAGCCGCAGCACCCCAAAAATCCGGGCCGCGCGCAAACAACGAAATCACCGCCCCTGACGTTCAATTGATTGATGAAAATGGGGACAACCATGGTGCCGTCTCACTGGAGACAGCCCTCGAAATGGCCAAAGAGGCCGGTTTGGATTTGGTCGAGATTTCTCCCACCAACCGGCCCCCGATCTGCAAAATTCTTGATTTTGGCAAATATAAATACATGGCCCAGAAAAAGGCCGCCGAAGCCCGCAAAAAGCAAAAGACCATTGAGGTCAAAGAGATCAAGATGCGGCCCAACATCGATACCCACGACTATGACGTGAAGATGCGCTCGGTCCGTCGGTTCTTTGAAGAAGGCGACAAGGTCAAAGTGACTTTGCGTTTCCGCGGTCGGGAAATGGCGCACATGAACCTCGGCATGGACCTTCTCAAGAAGGTCAAAGCGGACACCGAGGAAATCGCCAAAGTCGAGGCCGAGCCCAAACTTGAGGGCCGCCAAATGATGATGGTGCTGGCTCCAAAGTAGAATCAGTTTCGCTCTGAAATGGCGTAGGAGCGCACTATTTTACGCCATTCATGCCCGAGAACTATTAAAGCCTCGGGCATTATGACCCGATTTGGCGGAATTGATCTATTTCTCTTGACCCTATTCTCAATCACCCGCTTACTCTTGATCGGGTGGCGGGATAAAGTGTGTCTACAGTGCAAACTTATGCGATTGGGGTAGTCGTTCAGTCGTTTTTCAAGCGACACACCTCAAACAGGGTTGATGTTTGCGCCCCGCCACGGTGCGGCAGGGGAAAAGTGTGTGGCTGACATTGTACGGGAACGGTTCGACGGCCTCTTGGAGAGGGTGAGCAATGAGACAGCGATCGACGCGTGTATCGAGATTATCTGTAGCGCCCTGAAGGTCGACTACGTCACCTATCACCTCGGCTTTCACGAAGGCAAAGCAATCGACTCGCCCTTTGTGAAAACAAATTATCCCGGTGAGTGGGTCCGAGAGTATTTGGTAAAGAGCTTTGTCGATTTCGACCCGGTGGCCCGGGTCGGTTTTAACCGCGCATTGCCGTGTTTTTGGTCGGATTTGAACTGGAACGACCACCAGGCACAGGAGGTGGCCCGCAGTGCGGAGGGCTACGGCATCGGCCTGTCAGGTTATCTGGTTCCGGTGACCGACCGCCGCCGCCGCCGCGCCATGATCAATTATTCCTCCAACATGGCCGACCCCCAATGGCGGCTTTATGTGGCCGACCACGCGGAACTTTTGGCGGAACTGGGCGAAATTCTGCACCGCCATGCGATCCTGGAGATTTACGGCCGGGAAGACGATCGCCCCGCCCTGTCGCCGCGTGAGATCGAATGCTTGAGTTGGGTCGTCCAGGGAAAGGACGCCGCGACGATTGCCCTCATTCTCGATTTGTCCGAGCACACGGTCCGCGATTACTGCAAGTCCGCGCGGCACAAACTGGGTTGCGCGACGCTCTACCAAGCGATTCACAAGGCCACGCTTTTGCGTTTGATCGATACCGATTCCGTTCTTTGATCCTACCGGTTGAAGAAGAGTCGCCGGATGTTTCTGGGCGCTTGAAACAAGCGTGCGAAGATCACGGCGCGTTGGCTGGGTTGCGGCCCCGTTGGACACATACGCGGTAAAATGTGACAAGCCAGAAAATCTGGGGCTATAGTTTTGCAGCATCACCCTGCAGCGGAGCAGCGCCCCTATGAGCACCACAACCACCATCAAAAACGGCACCATCGTCACCGCGGATTTGACCTATAAGGCCGACGTGCAGATCGAAGCTGGGGTTATCACGGCGATTGGGCCCAATCTGTCCGGCGGCACCGAATTGGATGCAACGGGGTGTTATGTGATGCCCGGCGGGATTGACCCCCACACCCACCTCGAAATGCCGTTCATGGGCACCTATTCCTCAGACGATTTTGAATCCGGCACCCGCGCCGCGCTGTCGGGCGGGACCACCATGGTGGTGGATTTCGCACTGCCAGCGCCCGGACAATCGCTTCTGGAAGCCATCCAGATGTGGGACAACAAATCCACCCGGGCCAATTGTGACTATTCCTTCCACATGGCCATCACCTGGTGGGGGGAGCAGGTGTTCGATGAGATGAAAACCGTTGTGCAGGAAAAGGGCATCAACACGTTCAAGCATTTCCTCGCCTATAAGGGCGCATTGATGGTCAACGATGATGAGTTATACGCGTCGTTTTCCCGCTGCGCGGAGCTCGGCGCGATTCCCATGGTGCATGCTGAAAACGGCGATGTCGTTGCAGAGCTTTCGGCTAAGCTGCTGGCCGAAGGAAACACCGGGCCGGAAGCCCACGCTTATTCCCGCCCGCCTCAGGTGGAAGGGGAAGCCACCAACCGCGCCATCATGATTGCCGACATGACCGGCGCACCGCTCTACGTAGTGCACACCTCCTGCGAGGACAGCCATGAAGCCATCCGCCGCGCCCGCGCCCAGGGCAAACGGGTCTGGGGGGAGCCGTTGATCCAGCACCTCACCCTCGATGAAAGCGAATATTTCAACAAAGACTGGGACCACGCCGCCCGCCGCGTCATGTCTCCGCCGTTCCGTGACAAAAAAAATCAGGACTCGCTGTGGGCGGGTCTGCAATCCGGTTCGCTTTCGGTGGTGGCGACGGACCATTGCGCGTTTACAACGGAGCAAAAGCGCTTCGGTGTGGGAGATTTCACCAAGATCCCCAATGGCACCGGTGGTCTGGAAGATCGCATGCCCATGCTGTGGACCTATGGTGTGTCCACCGGTCGTTTGACCATGAATGAATTTGTGGCCGTGACGTCCACCAACATCGCAAAAATTATGAACATGTATCCCAAAAAGGGTGCGGTGCTGGTCGGGGCGGACGCAGACCTGGTGGTCTGGGACCCTGAGATGGAAAAAACCATTGCCGCCTCAACCCAGCAATCCGCCATCGACTACAACGTTTTTGAAGGCAAACACGTCAAGGGCCTACCCCGCTACGTTCTCTCCCGCGGCCACGTCTCGGTGATGGACGGTGCCGTTCAAACCCAAGAAGGCCACGGCAAATTCGTCAAACGCCAACCTAGCGGCCCCGTCAGCCAAGCCCTCTCAACGTGGAAAGAACTCACCAACCCCAACCCGATAGAACGTACGGGCATTCCAGCGACGGGGGTTTAAGCCGAAGATCCCACTGGTCCGAGATCGAAAGCCCTGGATTGAAATCTCACGGGCGCAGCTCTACCGGTTTTTGAATTGGGGGCTGCGCTTTTCTATGAAGGCGGTCATGCCTTCTTCTTGGTCGTGGGTGGCGAAGAGGGAGTGGAACAGGCGGCGTTCGCCTATGATGCCTTCGCGCAGGCCTGTTTCGTAGGCCCGGTTCACAGCCTCCTTCGTCATCGCAACGGAAGGTGCTGAGAAGCTTGCGATCTTCTCGGCAATTTCCATCACCGTTTCCATGTGGCTGCTGGCCGGCAAGACCCGGGAAACGAGGCCGCTGCGCTCCGCTTCCTCAGCGTCCATCATGCGCCCGGTCAGGCACATGTCCATGGCCTTTGATTTTCCCACAAAGCGCGTCAGACGCTGGGAGCCACCCATGCCGGGCATCACACCAAGGGTGATCTCAGGCTGGCCAAACTTCGCATTGTCGGCCGCGATGATGAAATCGCACATCATGGCAAGTTCGCAGCCGCCCCCCAGCGCGTAGCCCGCGACGGCGGCGATGATGGGCTTGCGCACCCGGGTCAGGCCGTCCCATCCCGCAAAGAAATCCTGGGTGTGGGCATCCATATAGGACAGCCCTTGCATTTCCTTGATGTCCGCCCCCGCTGCAAAGGCTTTTTCGGAGCCGGTGATGACGATGCAGCCAATTTTTGCGTCCGCATCATAGGCCTGCGCCAAGGCCACCACCTCCTGCATGAGCTGCGTGTTCAGCGCGTTCAACGCCTTTGGACGGTTGAGGCGAATGATACCAACGCCATTGTTGGTTTCAGAAATCAGGGTCTCGTAGGACATGGTAGGCTCATGTGTTTTGGCAACAAACTCGAACCTGTCTTGTATCTGCGCGCTTGGCATATGCCCACCCCAAGGCGCCTTCGTTCCGGCAGCGGTGGAACGGCAGCGCCTGATGTCTTAGCGCTGGCAGCGCGGGCAATAAAACGTTGAACGTCCAGATTGGACGATCCGGCGGATCGTGCCGCCGCACCCGCCATGGCCGCAGGGTTCGCCCTCGCGGTCATAGGCTGAAAACCGATGCTGAAAATAGCCCAGCGAACCATCGGTCGCCGCATGGTCGCGCAGCGAAGAGCCCCCCGCATCGATGGCCTCGGCAATCACATCCCGCACATGGCCGGTAAGCCGCTCCAACCGAATGCTTGGCATTCCCGCTTTGGTGACCAAGGTGCCCGCCAAGCGTCGGGGCGAAATCTGGCTGCGCCACAGCGCTTCGCAGACATAAATATTGCCAAGGCCAGCGATGTTTTTTTGGTCCAGAAGCGCAGCTTTGATCGGAGTTTTTCTGCCTGCAAACCGGGCTGCCAAGTGATGGGCCGACAGCGCGTTGCCCGTGGGTTCCATCCCCAGATCGGCCAGCATGGGGTGAGCGTCCCGCGCGCTTCTGGGCACAGTCAGCATGAAGCCGAAACGGCGCGGATCGTTGTACACCACCCGCGCTTTAGAACCGTCTCGCGTCCTTAAATGAAAGATCACATGGTCATGGGCGGCAAGGCGCGACTTGGCGTGGTGAAATGCCCCCGGTACAGCGGTGTTATCCCCCGCCTCCACCGGCACTTCGACCCGAAATGAGCCCGACATGCCCAAATGCATGATGACGGTGAGATCAGCCTCCATATCGAGAAGGAGGTATTTGGCCCGTCGTCCCAGGGAGACAACCCGGCCCCCGTCCAGTGCTGCCTGAAAATTTGCGGCAAACGGAAACCGCAGGTCTTTACGCCGCAATTCCAACCGCTCAATGCGTGCTCCCTCCATCACCGGGGCAAGGCCACGGCGCACGGTTTCAACTTCGGGCAGTTCAGGCATAGGTTTTTGGGCGTTGAAGCATAGGAAAAAAGAACAAAACCGCGCGTATCACACGTGTTGCCCGCCGTTTACATGCACTTCCGCCCCGTTCACATAGCTTGCCTTGTCGGAGCACAGATAAAAGATCATGTCGGCCACTTCATGGGTTTGACCGAGCCGTCCCAAGGGAATGTCCGTGATCAGGTCTTCTGTTCCCGGGGACAGTATGGAGGTGTCAATTTCCCCCGGCGCGATGGCGTTCACGCGGATGCCATGGGGCCCAAAATCCGCCGCCATTTCACGGGTGAGCGATGCAAGGGCCGCCTTTGATGTGGCATAGGCGCTGCCGGCAAACGGGTGAACGCGGCTTCCAGCGATAGATGTGATGTTCACCACCGCCCCCTGCGCCAGTTTCAATTCGTCAAACAGTGCACGGGCGAGCAGGATTGGGGCAAAGAAGTTGACCTGAAACACCTGTCGCCACGTCTGCATCGGGGTTTCCAGAGAGTTTGGCCGGCGCCCGCCGTCCAGTTTGGGCGAAACGGCGGCATTGTTCACCAGGGCATCAAGACGTCCGCCTTCCGATTCCAGCCGGTCGCGTATGTCAGCCACCGCCATGCCAAGGCTGTCAGCGTCCGCCAGATCAACGTGGATATGGTTGGCCTCGCCCTCCGGCCAAGGGCAATTTTTATCAAACGGCTGCCGGGAGCAGGTAAGCACCCTCCAACCTTCCTTGGAAAAGCGCTTGACGGTGGCATGGCCGATGCCTCGGCTGGCCCCGGTGAGAAGAAGAGTGCGCCGCATGTTGCCATCCTTGGCCTCAGCCTCGGCGTTTCCGCTTGAAGCTGTTGGGCTGGGTGCGCTTTTGGCTTGATCCGGATTTTCCATCCCCTCTATCTATGCGAACCGCGGGCGCTTGCCTATGGCGGTTTGGCAATTGCTTGCAGGCCTGTTTCGGCGCGGGCGGTAGCGGTCTTTGGGAGGAGACAAAATGGCAAAGCAGAATGCAGCGGGAGGCTATGTCCTCGCCATCGATCAGGGCACAACCTCGTCACGGGCAATCATTTTTGATGCAGCTCAGTCTATCGTTGCGGTCGATCAGCAGGAGTTTGCGCAGCATTTTCCCCAGTCGGGTTGGGTGGAACATGATGTCGAAGAGATTTGGCAGTCCGTCCTGACCGTGTGCCGAAATGCGCTCGATAAAGCAAAGCTGACCGCCCGCGATATCGCCGCCATCGGCATCACGAACCAACGCGAAACAACGGTGATCTGGGATCGGGCAACCGGCGAAGCGATCCACAAAGCCATTGTCTGGCAGGACCGCCGCACGGCTCCGATGTGTGCTGAGTTGCGCCAGGGCGGCCACGAACCGGACGTCACGCGGCGCACCGGCCTGCTGCTCGACCCTTACTTTTCCGGTACCAAAGTGGCGTGGTTGCTGGACGCGGTGGACGGGGCCCGCAGCCGGGCGGAGCGCGGTGAACTGGCCTTTGGCACGATTGATTCCTTTTTGATCTGGCGGCTCACCGGCGGGGCTCGCCATGTCACCGACGCCACCAACGCCGCGCGAACGCTGCTCTACAATATCGGTGACAACCGTTGGGATCCCACGATGCTCGACCTTCTGGGCGTTCCTGCTGCCCTCCTGCCGGAGGTCTTGGATTCCAATGCGGAGTTTGGCGCGGCCATCGCCGATCATTTCGGCGCAGCCATTCCCATCCTGGGGGTTGCCGGAGACCAGCAGGCGGCCACCATCGGCAATGCCTGTTTTGAGCCAGGCATGGTGAAATCGACGTACGGTACGGGCTGCTTCGCGCTCCTCAACACCGGCGAAACCCTCGTGCCGTCCAAAAACAAGATGCTCAGCACCATCGCCTACCGGCTGGATGGCAAGACCACCTACGCTCTGGAAGGCTCGATCTTCATGGCCGGTGCCACCGTGCAGTGGCTGCGCGATGGTCTCAAAATCATCACCGACGCGGCCCAAACGGGGTCCATGGCCGACCGGGCGGATGCGGGCCACCACGTGTATATGGTGCCGGCGTTTACGGGCCTTGGCGCGCCCTATTGGGACGCCGATGCTCGTGGCGCGATTTTTGGCATGACCCGGGCCACCGGGCCGGAGGACCTCGCGCGGGCGGCGCTGGAAAGCGTGTGCTACCAAACCCAGGATTTGTTGGGCGCGATGCAGGACGATTGGGGCGTGGCCGATACGGAAACGGTGCTGCGGGTGGATGGCGGTATGGTGGCCAGCGATTGGACCATGCAATTCCTAGCCGACACATTGGGCGCGCCGGTGGACCGGCCAACCGTCATGGAAACCACAGCCCTTGGCGCGGCGTGGTTGGCGGGGTCAAAGGCGGGCGTTTGGCCCGATCAGGCCGGTTTTTCCGCATCTTGGCAGCGTGAACGTCGCTTCGATCCGCAGATGGACGACGACACACGGGCTGCGCGCTACGCCGGTTGGCAGAACGCCGTTCGTCGCACCTTGTCCTCCGCGGGTGTCGAGGACGGCTCTTCCACCCGCGCGTAACAGATGTGTCAAACCAAGCGGACTGTCGTTTCTGTGAAAGAAAATTGACTGTCTGGCGCTTGCCTTGCCTCTCGCACAGCCATACTCCCTTGCGCCAAAGGTTTGGTCAAAAACGCGACAGGGATGCTTGGCTGTCGCTGACAGGGCTTGAACACACAAAGAAAAAGACAGCCAAGTGCCATTGGCGGCGGTCAAATGCCAATTGCCATTGACCAATAGGCAATGATCAATGGCCAATGGCCGAATACGGGGAACCTTCACATGATCATTAAATCCATCACACGCACGCTTTTGGGGGCATCTTTTTTGCTCTCCACCGCCATCTCTGCCCCCACAATTTTGGCACCCGCAGCGTTTGCAGATGAGACCTCGTTGAATGTTACCAACTGGGACAGTGTTAAGGCATCCGCCAAGGGCCAAACGGTCTATTTCAATGCCTGGGGCGGTGCGCCCAACATCAACGACTACATCGCTTGGGCCGGTGGCGAGCTGAAAGCGCGCTACGGCATCACGTTGAACCACGTGAAACTGGACGACACCGCAAAAGCCGTCGCCACAGTCGTTGCTGAAAAGACCGCCGGTCAAGACACGGGCGGCACGGTGGATCTGATCTGGATCAACGGTGAAAACTTCGCATCCATGAAACAGCAAGGCCTGCTGTTTGCCCCCGGTTGGGCGGACAAACTGCCAAACTGGCGTTTTGTGGACGTGGAAAACAAACCCACCATTACCGTGGATTTCACCATCCCCACCGATGGTTTGGAATCCCCTTGGGGCGGCGCCCGTCTGGTCTTCTTCCATGACACAGCCCGCAACACGGACAAGGCGCTGGGCCGTTTGCCAAACTCCACGGCGGATTTGGTGTCCTGGGCCAAAGAAAACCCTGGTCGTTTTTCTTACCCCGCGCCGCCGAACTTCATCGGGTCGTCGTTTTTGAAACAGGTGCTGCTGGAAACGGTGACCGACCGCGATGCGCTGTCAAAGCCCGTGGACGAGGCGACGTTTGCAACGGTCACCGCGCCTTTGTTTGACCGTTTAGACGCGCTTCACCCCAGCCTTTGGCGCAAAGGACGCGCCTATCCCAAAAACTACCCCGCTATGGTGCAGCTCATGGCCGATGGCGAGTTGGACATCATCTTTGCTTTTAACCCCGGCGAAGCCTCCAACGCGATTGCTCAAAACAAACTGCCAAACACGGTCCGTTCTTTTACGTTTGCCGATGGGACGCTGGGCAACACCCATTTTGTGGCCATTCCCTACAACGCGTCCGCCAAGGCCGCCGCTTTGGTAACGGCGAATTTTCTCTTGTCTCCGGAAGCACAGGCGCGGAAGCAGGATCCCTCCGTCTGGGGCGATCCGACGGTTCTCAACATGGAAAAACTCAGCGCCTCCGACCAAAAGCAGTTTGCCGCCCTTGATCTGGGCATCGCGACGCTGAAACCGGAGGATCACGGCCCCATGCTGCCAGAACCCCATCCTTCCTGGATGACGGCCATTGAAAAAGAGTGGACCCGCCGCTACGGCGCTGGAAATTAAAATATTTCACGGTTCCCCAGTGTAAGCAGATTTTTGATCTGTAGGCGCTCTGGTCCGTGTTGGTGAGGGCTCATGTGTCTCGCGTAGCGACATCCCAAGAGGGCTTGCCCACTGCGTCGATCTTGGCGGTGGCCCCCGCCATCGCCATCGGTGTTTTGGTCGTTCCGGTCTGCTGCGGCTTGCTGGCCACCATCCTTCCGGCCTTCGGCTACATGCCGGCATTAGGCGGGCAGTCGGTTTCGTTGGAACCGTTCCGAGACCTGGCGGATAGGCCCGGTTTGGTGCGATCGGCGGGCCTCAGCCTCGCCACGGCACTGGTGACAACGGTTGTGTCCGTCGCCCTGGTGGCGCTGTTTGTGGCCGGTTGGCGGGGCACGCGGGCTTTTGTTGCCTTGCAACACCTGCTCTCCCCTTTGCTGTCCATACCCCACGCGGCGGCAGCCTTTGGCCTCGCCTTCCTCATCGCGCCTTCGGGCTATCTGATCCGGCTTGTGTCGCCATGGGCCACGGGCATCACCCGACCGCCGGATTGGTTGATCCTGAACGATCCGCTGGGCTTGTCGATGATGGCGGGTTTGGTGCTTAAAGAGGTGCCGTTCCTCCTGTTGGTTACGCTTGCGGCGCTTCCCCAAACCAAAGCCGGGCCCAATGACCGGTTGACCCAAGCCCTAGGTTACGGACGCATGAGCGGCTTTCTGTTCGTGACCTGGCCCTTGGTTTACCGCCAAATCAGGCTCGCGGTTTTCGCCGTCATCGCCTACGCCTCATCCGTGGTGGACGTGTCCATCATTTTGGGCCCCTCGACACCCTCCACCCTCGCCGTGCGGTTAACCGAGTGGATGTCCGACGCTGATCTGTCCCTGCGCTTTGTGGGCTCGGCGGGCGCTCTTTTTCAACTTGCAATCACGGTGACAGCTCTTGTGATCTGGCTGTTGATCGAACGCATCGCGTCAATTCTGGTCAAAGTCGCCCGTCAGGCCGGTTGGCGCTTTGCCAATGACATCGCCCTTCGATTGGCCGTGTTGGCGCTTATGGCGATACTCGCCGCCACCGTATTCGTCGGCCTTGCCGTTCTGGCTCTGTGGTCCTTTGCCGGGTTTTGGGCTTTCCCCAATGTCTTTCCGCAGAACTTTTCACTCGCCAATTGGAATCGCGCGGCCCCCTCCCTGGGAACGCCCATGGTAAACACGCTGGTGGTGGGTGTGTTGTCCACCGCCCTTGCGACAGTGCTCGCTTTGGCGTGTTTGGAGCGCGAATGGCGCACGGGGCGTACCGGCGGTTCGCGCGCGCTTTGGTTCATCTATCTTCCCCTGCTGGTTCCGCAGGTTAGTTTCGTGTTCGGCCTGAAAGTCTTCTTCCTCACCATCGGTTGGGACGCCACACTGGCGGCCATGGTTTTGATGCATATGGTGTTTGTCTTGCCCTATGTTTTCCTCTCGCTGTCTGACCCCTGGCGCGCCTGGGATCCGCGCTATGGTGCGGTGGCAAGCGGGCTTGGCGCATCGCCCAACCGCCTGTTTTGGCGTGTGCGCCTGCCGATGCTTATGAAACCGGCCCTAGTGGCTCTGGCGGTGGGGTTTGCTGTGTCTGTGGGGCAGTATCTTCCCACGCTGCTTTTGGGGTCGGGTCGCATTGCCACCATCACCACGGAGGCGGTGGCCCTTTCCGCCGGTGGGGACCGGCGGGTCATCGGCGTCTACGCCTTTCTTCAGATGGTTTTACCGTTCATCGCGTTTGCCCTTGCAACGGCCATCCCCGCCTTTCTTTTTCGCGGCCGACGCGCCATGGCGGGGCAGGGATGATGCTGAAATCTACGGATCAAGCACAAGGCAATAGAAGCCAGGAAAGCCAAGACGACGAAGCGCTGGTTCTCACAGGAATTGACATTCGTCTGGGGGATGTGGTGCTTCTCAACATCACCAACCGCGTGGCTGCCGGTGACGTGCTCACGCTGATGGGGCCATCGGGTTCGGGGAAATCAAGCCTTCTGGCATTCATCAACGGCACATTGGCGGCAGACTTTTCGGCCACGGGCCGGGTGACCTTGCGCAATCGCGACATCACAGCTTTGCCGCCCCACGCCCGCAGGGTCGGTATTTTGTTTCAAGACCCGCTTTTGTTTCCCCACATGTCGATTGCCGAAAATCTTCTCTTTGCCGTGCCCCAGCGGGTCAAAAAGCGTGAGCGCATGGCGCAGGTTCAATCAGCCTTGGAAAGCGCGGGACTCGCCGGGTTTGAAGCCCGTGACCCGGCAACACTGTCCGGAGGACAAGCCGCCCGGGTGGCGCTGATGCGGGTGCTCCTGTCCAATCCCGATGCGCTTTTGTTGGATGAGCCGTTTTCAAAACTCGACACGGCCCGCCGCGATCAAATGCGCAGTTTTGTGTTTGCCGAAGCGCGCCGACGGCACCTGCCGGTGCTGATGGTCACCCACGACGAAGCCGACGCCGCCGCTGCCGGAGGAACGATTATCCGCCTCGATGGGATGGGGACCCAGTGAGCCGCGCTCGGCTCACCCCTTTGCCATGATGGCCGATCTATCCGCCCTCATTGATGCCCAAGACCTGCCGATCCAAAAGGCCTTGCCGGCCTTGGGGAAGGCGCTGAACGGTGGATCAAACGCCGTGCTCATCGCGCCACCGGGGGCGGGAAAGACCACGCTGGTTCCGTTGTTTCTGCTTGATGCCCAGACTGCGCCTTGGCGCAAGGGTGGCCGCATCATTGTTTTGGAACCCAGACGCCTCGCCGCACGGGCCGCCGCCCAGCGCATGGCGCATTTGCTCAGCGAAGAACCGGGGCAAACCGTGGGTTATCAAGTCCGTTTTGACGCCAAACTGTCGAAACAAACGCAGATTGAAGTGCTCACCGAAGGGGTGTTCCTGCGCCGCTTGTCCGCTGATCCGGCTTTAGAGGGCGTGGCGGCGGTGTTGTTTGATGAATGCCATGAGCGCAGCCTGAACACCGATTTGGCCATGGCTTTGTGCAAAGATGCGCAGGGTTCGCTGCGGAATGATCTGCGTCTGCTTCCCATGTCGGCCACCTTGGACGCGCAGGCCATGGCGACGTTTCTTGGCGCTCCCGTCATCGAAAGCCAAGGCCGCACCTTCCCGGTGGACATTTTCCACCAAGAGCGCAGCCCGGACACGCCGTTGGATGAGGCTGTGGTAAAAGCTGTGCGTGGGGGCTTGGCCGAAACCGCTGGCAGTCTCCTTGTCTTCCTGCCCGGTCGCCGGGAGATCGAACGTAGTTTTGACGCCTTAGAGGGCACGCTGCCGCCCAACGTGAAAGCCCTGCGCCTTTACGGAGCCCTTGATCCCAAGGAACAGGAGGCTGCCCTGCGCGCACCCAAAGCGGGGGAGCGGCATGTGATTCTGGCAAGTTCCATTGCTGAAACGTCGCTTACGATCCCCGCTGTCAGCCGTGTCATTGACGGTGGCCTGGCCCGCCAACCGGTGTTTGATCCACGATCCGGCACCACGCGGCTGGATACCGTTCGGGCCTCGAAGGCGGCAATCAACCAACGCGCCGGGCGGGCCGGCAGGCTCGGCCCCGGCTCTGCTGTGCGCCTGTGGCGGAAGGAGCAGACCGCCGCACTCCCCGACCATACGCCGCCGGAAATTGAAGTGGCTGATTTATCCGCCCTGCTGTTTGCCCTGGCGGATTGGGGCGTGGGCGATGCCCGCGCTCTCAATTGGATCACACCGCCCCCCGAGCCTGCGCTCAAAGAAGCGCGCGGATTGCTCTTCGATCTTGGGTTGATGTCCGCGTCCGGCACGTTGACAGCCTTTGGCCGCCATGTGTTTGAAACCGGCCTTGACCCCCGCCTCGGCACCATCGTGATCGCCTCGCACCCCGATCTGCGATACCGTGTGGCCTGTTTGACCCTGCTGTTGCAGGAACCTGGTGTTGGCGGTCGGTCGATTGATCTTGCCGACCGCCTCAAACGGTTGGAAACATCAAACGATCCTCGCAGTCGTGCCATCAAGCGCTCAGCCGCACGCATTGCCGATGCTGCGGCCACAAACGCCCAACCGCAGGCAGCCAATGAGGGCGGCCTTCACGAGGGGCGCTCCGATGATGCCGAGATCGGGTCTAGTCTCTTGGTGGGATTTCCCGACCGTGTCGCCCAACGCACAGGCACCAGCCAGCACGGTGCTGCGCGCTTTCGCCTGGCCAATGGCCGTGGTGTGGAGGTGGATGGCGATGATCCGCTCGCCAAAGAGGCCTATATCGTCGTCGCCGATCTGGCAGGACGGGCCGCGGGCGCCCGCGTTTTGGCCGCCGCCGCCGTGACGAAAGAGGCCATCGGACAGCAGCTGACGCATCTTATTCAAACCGTCAGCGACAAAAGCTTCAACCCTCAACGCTTGACTGTGGAAGCGGTCAGTCAGCCGAAACTCGGCGCTTTAACCCTCGGCGCGGCAAAAAAGACTGTGGTTCCTCTGCAGGACGCGGCCGATACGGTGTTCGCCCACATCCGCAAGCAAGGTCTGGCCGCTATTCCCGCTTTTGGCGCTGTGGAGCCATATCTGGCGCGGCTGGCCTTTGCCGAAGAATACGCCAACGCCTTAGGGCTTGAAGGTTCAAAGACCCAGCATTCAAGCCAGCGTCGTTTCGATAAGGACGGGCTTCTTGCAGCGTTGGACGCTTGGTTGGGGCCCTTCTTGAGCGGAAAGCACACGCTGGCGGACATCACGGCCCAGGATCTGCGCCACGCACTTTTGTTTCATGCAGCGCCCTTGGATCAGGCGAAACTTGATCGCGCCCTTCCCGATACGTTCAGCGCTCCAAGCGGCAGCACGGTTCCCATCACCTACCATTCCTGGCCAACGGTCACCATTCGACCCCAGGAACTGTTTGGGCTGAACGTGCACCCAACGGTGGGGACTGGCCCGCTCCCCATCGCCTTGCAGCTGGTCTCTCCGGCGGGGCGACCCATTCAAATCACCCGCGATTTACCCGGTTTCTGGGCCGGCAGTTGGCGGGATGTCCGGGCGGACTTGCGTGGCCGATATCCCAAACATCCGTGGCCTGAAAATCCGATCACAGAAGCCCCCACCGCCCGCGCTAAGCCACGACGGTGACTGCAAGGGATGATCGCCACATGGTCTCAAGGGGGGTTCAAGGAGATCAACAGGGGATCTGCAGAGCGTCTCAGGGGCATCGCGGTGATCTGTCCCGCTTGCAGCCGCGGGTCGTCTCCGGTCTAACCCTTGGGCATTGAAACGCGGGACGCCGGTGGCACGCCATGGACGCCAAAAGCTACGCACGCATCATGGAAGATCGGGCGCTCATTCGCCTCGACACGCTCATTCGGTTGCGCCTATACGCCATTATTGGCCAGCTTGGGGCCGTGCTGGTCGTGGCCTTCGGCCTGAACTATCCCATGCCCTGGCCCGCCTGCCTGTTCCTGATCGGCCTTTCGGCGGGCCTCAATCTCTATCTCGCCCTGCGGTACCGCGCCAACCACCGCCTGTCCGGGCAGGGGGCGTTTTGGCTTTTGTTGTTTGATATCCTGCAATTGACCACGCTCTTGTCACTGACGGGCGGGCTGCAAAACCCGTTTGCAATTTTCCTGATCGCCCCCGCTATCGTTTCGGCAACGTCCCTGCGGCAAAACCAAATTCTGCTGCTCGGCGGCCTGTCGATTGTGGCGATCTGTTTTTTAGCGGCCTACCACGAACCGCTGCCGTGGGATCCGCAGGCCCCGCTTCGCCTGCCGACCCTTTTTATCGTCGGCGTCAACGTTGCTATCCTGTGCACGTTGGCCTTCACGACGATCTATGTGTTTCGCGTGGCGCAGGAAGCTCGTAAACTGGCCGATGCGCTCTCCGCTACCGAATTGGTCCTCCAGCGTGAGCAGCACATCGGAGCCCTCGATGGCATGGCCGCAGCCGCCGCCCATGAACTTGGAACGCCCTTGGCTACCATCGCCCTTGTCAGCAAGGAAATGGAACACGCCTTGCCGAAGGACAGTCCGCTTTTGGAAGACGCAACACTGCTGCGCTCCCAAGCCCAGCGGTGCCGCGAAATCCTGCAACGGTTCGCCAGCCTGTCCAGCGAAGGGGAAGCGATCGTCGAAGAACAGGAATTGCACGCCCTGGTGGAAGAAGTCGTGGCACCCCTGCGCGAGTTGCGCACACCCATCATCATCAATGTGGAGGGGGATCCGCAAAATCCGGCCCATTTCAAGCGCAGCGCCGGGCTGCACTATGGCCTGGGCAATCTCATCGACAACGCCGTCGATTTTTCCCGCACAAAGGTGGTGATTGATCTGGCGTGGGACGATGAGACGGTGGCTCTCAGCATTCGTGACGATGGCCCCGGCTTTCCCCCCGGCCTTTTGTCAAAGCTAGGCGAACCGTTTGTGACGGCCCGCAGCGCCAAACGCAGGGCGAAGCGCCCCGGTATGGGACTGGGGCTGTTTATCTCAAAAACACTGCTTGCTCGGTCCGGTGCCGAGGTGCGGTTTGAAAACCATCTTGGAGAAAAAGGCCGGGTCGCCGGAGCCCTGGTTTCCATTGTTTGGCGACGGTCAGATCTCAGCGGCAATGCTTGAATCGTACCCGCTTGGTTTCGTCAGCAGGGCAGCGCGTGATCTTGCGACACTTTGCCGAACACCCATTTCTCGTTTGTTTCCAATCCAATTGCCCCCTATTTCCGTATAAGACATGATACCAAAGCATAACAACAGCGACGGACGGACACGATGGCCTTAACTCCAGAGAGCGACTCGGGCACCACACTTTCGGAGGATATGAATGGTGTGAACCCAACGCTCCTTCTGATGGACGATGATCGACCGTTCCTGCAGCGGCTGGCCAGGGCCATGGAAGGGCGCGGCTTTGTTGTGACAACCGCTGAAACCGTGAAAGAAGGTCTTGCTTATGTCCGCCAGACCGTGCCGGACTATGCTGTCGTTGACATGCGCCTTGAGGATGGAAACGGGCTGGATGTTGTAGAGGTGCTCAAAGATCAGGGTGCCGACACTCGCGTTGTGGTTTTGACGGGTTATGGCAACATCGCAACAGCGGTCACTGCAGTGAAGCTGGGTGCCATCGACTATTTGGCAAAGCCGGCGGACGCCGATGACGTGTTTTCTGCTTTGATGCAAAGCCCGGACGACAAGGCTGCACCGCCGGAAAACCCGATGTCAGCTGACCGCGTGCGCTGGGAACACATTCAGCGGGTCTATGAATTGTGCGACCGCAACGTGTCGGAAACGGCACGTCGTCTGAACATGCACCGCCGCACCTTGCAGCGCATTCTGGCCAAGCGCGCCCCCCGCTAGGGCGCGCTCTCAATCTGCGGCCTCAACGCCGCAAACGTGCCCATCGCCCTGACGGCTATCATCGCCATAGCCCAGCAGTTCCAGGCGGCGCAGGCGCAGGGCCACCTGCCGGGCGCACCGCAGAAGCACATCTTTGCGTCGCTGTGCCGATAGCCGGTTGGGCGCACTCTCTCGCACAACATCGCAAAAATACTGATCGGCGATGATAAAGCCATGGCTCGCAGGGAAAATATCAGCGGGGACATCGGCAAGGGTGGCAAAATAAAACGCGTCGCAATGGTCGAGGTAATCGGCCCATTTGTGATCGGCTTCAAAATCCGCCCGGGATGATTTGATCTCCACAATCGTCACCCGCCCCTTGGGACACAGGCAAACGAGATCGGCGCGCCGTCCACCTTTGAGGGACAGTTCCGACAGCACCGCATGGCCTGCTTCCTCAAAATAGCGTGCCACACCGGCACGAATCGTCAGCGCGCGATCCGACTGTCGACCATCCACGCGGGGGTCACTGTTTTGAAGTGATAGAATCGGCACGGCATCCCCCAACTGTTCTGGGTTTGTTTACCATAGTCCCACCTGGCATCTGATGCAGATTTGCCGCACTGACTCAGCAAGTGGCTGTGGCTTGTGAGGAACGGGGCGAATCCAATTGAGTCCAAAACGTGGCGGCCGTACCCTCTGGTAAGGTATTATTAACGCTCCGTTTACCATAACCACACACGTCGGCCGCAAACTGACCTCTCTTTTTCGAGGCGCTTTGCGAGACGCCACTCATATTTTTTGCCGAGGAACTCGCAAGCGATGTACGCTCCCATCTCTTCCCTCCCAACCCGCGCTCAAAGCCTCGTAAGCCTTCCAGTCAAAATCCTGGTCATGGTTTTTGCCCTGGCGCTCGCCGGTTGTTCAACGTCCAGCGTGTCCACGTCCGGCTATACCGGCCCGTCCATAACGTCCGTCAAAGCCAAGCGAACCGAAGCGCGCACCGACTTGCGCAGAGCGCGCCGTGAGGCGCGTAAGGAAGGCCGGATCGTCAAGAAGCTTGAACGTTCTTTCAAGCGTCTCGAGCGTCGCGTCAAACGCACCAAGAACGAGAAGAAGAAAGCCGAACACAAAAAGGCGCTGCGGACCAAAAAGCGTGAGCTTCGGTCCGCCAAGCGTAAACTGCGTCGCGCCGACCGCGCCGTGGCGCGCGCTGAGCGCCGAGAACGCCGCGCCGCAAACGCGATTGTCACGGCACGCAAACGTAAAGAGGCTGCCGAGCGTCGCTTGGCGGAATCCAAGAAGCGAGCCGCCCAGCGCAAGGCGCGTCTCGCATTGGCCGCGAAGAAAAAAGACGAAGCCAAAGCAAAGAAAACGCGGGAAAACACACTCGCCGCTTTGTTCAGCAGCGAAGACCCGGCCCTTAAGAACATTCGCGACTACCAGGCCCGTGTCGACGGCAAGTTCGCGCTGGCCGCCATTCCGGTCGAGAAAGTCAACAAAAGCCTGTTCCGCCAAAACGTCCGTTACATCACACGCCACAAGGCGGGCACCATCGTGGTGGATACGAAGGCCCGGTTCCTTTATCTTGTTCAGCCCCGCGGGCGTGCCATCCGCTACGGCATTGGCGTTGGTCGCCAGGGCTTTTCGTGGAATGGCTCGGCTCGGATCGGCTGGAAGAAGAAGTGGCCAACATGGACGCCACCCGATGAAATGATCGAGCGTCGCCCCAAACTTGAAAAGTGGAGCTATCGCAACGGTGGGATGCCCGGCGGCATCAACAATCCCCTCGGTGCCCGTGCCCTCTACCTCACCCAAGGCGGCAAGGACACGCTCTATCGGCTGCACGGAACGCCCCACTGGTGGTCCATTGGCACGGCGGCCTCGTCCGGCTGCATCCGCTTGATGAATCAAGATGTGATCGACCTTTATAATCGCGTGCCTAATGGGACCAAAGTGGTGGTGCTTTAGGCCGCATGGCCGAGTAAGCGCGGTCCGCCCGAGCACGTCAAAGAAAAGCCTCGCCTAGCTTTTGGGCGAGGCTTTTTTTGCTTGAGAACAAGTCAGACGAACTTGATCATGCTTTCTCGCTTGGCGTTGGTGCCGCAACACTCAGCCGATGTGGGGGCTTTTTATCCCTGCGCTTCAAGACGTCTAAAATGGGGAAAAGCGGCCCGCACCCAAGCCCGTAGGAAGTTTGGAAACGGCCCAGAAATCAGCACAGAAATCGTCACAGAAATCATGATTGGGTCACCGCTCACTTGTGTCACAAAGAGCGCGCGTTGAGCATTTCAAGCATGACCGGATGCGCGACACAGGAGGCAACGCCTACCCATCGAGCAAGCCAAGCCCATTAAGCCAACCCCGTTTAATCAGGCCCAACTGACCAAACCCATTTGGCCAAGCTCGTTTGGCCAATCCGGGCCCAACCAAATTGAGTCCACGGTGCCACCACTCGAGGACTGAAAGCGAAGGGGCAAAAAAGGAAAGACGCTTTCGAAGATAGGATCGCTCTAAATTTCGCTCCAAGACGGAAAACCCTTGCCAAAGCCCCAAGCCTTCTCTACCAAATCTCTGCTCAGGGCCATCACCCTGACGCGCACCCGTAGCTCAGCTGGATAGAGCACCAGACTACGAATCTGGGGGTCAGAGGTTCGAATCCTTTCGGGTGCGCCATTAAAATCAGTCACTTAGCCCGTCCTCTCTCCGTTGAGACGTCTCCAGTTTGCATTTGGTTTGCAAACTTTGTGCGCCTTGCGTTCTCCAAAAGGTCGATAGCCTCGCCAGCAAGAACGCGGGTGCGAGCTAGGTATCGGTCGAGAATTGAACTGATGGACTTCATGGAATGGCCGGTGATCGACGCTACTTGTTGGGGCGTGCGTCCGGCTTCCGAAAGCATTGTGATCGCGGTCCCGCGCAGGTCATGGAAGTGCAAGTCTTCAATCCCCGCCGCATCCGCGATCTTCTTCCACTCGCCTTTGAAGTGACGGGCTTTCCACGGCAGTCCTGTCTTTGTTGTAAGGATTACGGCGTCAGTGCGCGACCAGCTCTCCAATTCCGCCTGCAAAGTTTGGGTGCATGGGATTGCGGCGGGTGTGCGTTTGCCGGTGCGAGGCGGCTTGATCCAAAGCCGACCATCTAAACCGCGTGACCTGCTCCCCTGAAT
This sequence comes from Pseudomonadota bacterium, assembly GCA_038530365.1. Classification (GTDB taxonomy): domain Bacteria; phylum Pseudomonadota; class Alphaproteobacteria; order Rhizobiales; family Rhizobiaceae; genus Pseudahrensia. The sequence goes on from JBCBCT010000052.1 coordinate 22,184, forward strand.
GTTCCCATTCATAGGCTAGCCCTGTTCATGTTGTGGTCCATTTGGGACCGGGTTGCAAA
>JBCBCT010000053.1:0-10675 GCA_038530365.1 Pseudomonadota bacterium
CTAATCCGTGGTATTGACCGTGATGCGGTTGAGCGTGGTCAGGTTCTGTGCAAGCCGGGTTCTGTGACCCCGCACACGAAGTTCCGCGCGGAGGCCTACATCCTGACGAAGGACGAGGGTGGTCGTCACACGCCATTCTTCACCAACTACCGTCCGCAGTTTTACTTCCGCACGACGGATGTGACGGGCGTGTGCTCGCTGCCGGAAGGCACGGAGATGGTGATGCCGGGTGACAACGTTGAGATGACGGTGGAACTGATCGTTCCCATCGCCATGGAAGACCGCCTGCGCTTCGCCATCCGCGAAGGCGGCCGCACCGTCGGCGCGGGCATTGTTGCTGAGATCATTGAGTAATTAAAACGCAAACACGGGCGCGGAGGGATACGCCTTCCGCGCCCTAATTATGACAGTTTGACGACAGTCGGCCCAGAGAGGGTCGGGCGTCGTAAACGCCGAAGGAAACGACGACATGAACGGCCAGAATATCCGTATTCGCCTGAAAGCGTTCGATCACCGCATCCTCGACACCTCGGCTCGCGAGATCGTGTCGACGGCTAAGCGGACGGGTGCACAGGTTCGCGGACCGGTGCCGCTGCCAACGCGGATTGAGCGTTACACCGTCAACCGCTCGCCGCACATCGATAAGAAAAGCCGCGAACAGTTTGAAATGCGCACCCATAAGCGCCTTTTGGACATCGTGGACCCAACGCCGCAAACCGTGGACGCGCTCATGAAGCTCGACCTGGCTGCAGGCGTGGACGTGGAAATCAAGCTGTAAATCTCGAACCGCCGCTTGGTGCGGCGGTTTAAGGGAAGATGCTTTATGAGAGGCGGAACCGAAGCAACCCAAAGGTTTGATCCGAAGGTTCAAGGTTCATAACGCTAAAGGATGATGACAATGCGCTCAGGCGTGATTGCACAGAAAGTCGGGATGACCCGCATTTACACGGACGAGGGCGTCAACGTTCCCGTCACCGTGCTGCGCATGGAAAATGTGCAGGTGGTGTCCCAACGTACGCAGGAAAAGAACGGCTACACGGCTGTCCAACTCGGCGCGGGCAAAGCCAAGGTGAAAAACACCTCGCAGCCGATGCGCGGTCACTTTGCGGTGGCTAAGGTTGAGCCAAAGCGCAAACTCGCTGAGTTTCGCGTGTCTGAAGACAACATGATCGACATTGGCGCTGAGCTGAGTGCGGAGCATTTTCTGCCAGGGCAAAAAGTCGACGTGACGGGTACGTCCATCGGTAAAGGGTTTGCCGGTGCGATGAAGCGGCACAATTTCGGCGGCTTGCGCGCGTCCCACGGTGTCTCTGTTTCACACCGCTCACACGGATCGACGGGTCAGTGCCAGGATCCTGGTAAAGTGTTTAAGGGCAAAAAAATGGCCGGTCACATGGGCTCGACTCGCGTGACAACACAGAACCTTGAAGTCGTGAAAACGGACGCTGAACGCGGTCTTTTGATGATCAAAGGTGCTGTTCCCGGTTCCAAAGGCTCGTGGATCATGGTGCGCGACGCTGTGAAAAAACCTGCGCCAGAGGGCGTGCCTATGCCGGCCGCTTTGAAGGCTGTTGCGTCCAACGGTGCCGCACCGACTGCCGATACGGCCCCAGAAGACAACGGCGGGGAGGCTGAATAATGGAACTCGACGTCACAAAACTTGATGGATCGAAGGACGGCAAAGTGTCCGTTTCCGACGCCATCTTCGGCCTTGAGCCACGTCAGGATATTCTGCAGCGCATGGTGCGCTACCAGCGCGCCAAGGCACGTCAGGGCACGCATCAGACGCAAGGGCGTTCCGATGTCGACCGAACCGGTGCAAGAATGTACCGCCAAAAAGGGACCGGCAACGCGCGTCACCACGCAGCGTCCGCACCTCAGTTCCGCGGCGGTGGTAAGGCCCATGGACCGCAGTCCCGTGATCACAGCCATGACCTGCCGAAAAAGTTCCGCGCTCTAGCCTTGCGCCATGCTTTGTCCGCCAAGGCAAAGGACGGTTCGCTCGTCGTGATGGACAATTTGGCCACTGGCGAGCCCAAAACAGCAGCGTTGCGCGGTCAGTTTGAAAAACTCGGCATCACGAGTGCTCTCATGATCGGTGGTAAGGAATTGGATCGCAATTTCTCACTTGCCGCCCGCAATATTCCTTTGGTGGACGTGCTGCCGGTTCAAGGCATCAACGTTTACGATATCCTTCGGCGCAACACGCTTGTGTTGTCCAAGGAGGCTTTGGACGCGCTTCAGGCCCGCTTTGAAGGGGAGACCGCGTAATGACCAACATTCGCAATTACGACGTGATCATCGATCCAGTGATCACTGAAAAAGCGACCTTGGCGGCGGAAGCCAACCAAATCGTTTTCAACGTGGCCCGCGATGCTTCAAAGCCAGAAATTAAACGTGCTGTTGAAGAGCTGTTTGGCGTCAAAGTGATGGCGGTGAACACGCAGCTTCGTAAAGGCAAGGTCAAGCGGTTCCGCGGCCACTTGGGCAAGCAGTCGGATGTGAAAAAGGCGTTTGTGACATTGGCTGAGGGCCAGTCCATCGACGTGACGACGGGCCTGTAGAAGGCCGCACTGACAATTGAAATTGGGCGGATCGTTCGCCCAACAATAAGTGAGGGCGGCTGCGCCGCCCGGGACGAAACAAGAGGCGTGCCGGAGAATTCCGCCGGCGGGAAAAAAAGAATGGCTCTTAAGAAGTTCAATCCGGTGACACCTGGCACACGCCAGCTTGTGATCGTCGCACGCGATGGTCTGTGGAAGGGCAAACCCGTCAAAACGCTGACGGAAGGTTTGACGAAGTCCGGTGGCCGTAACAACGTGGGCCGCATGACCTCCCGGGGCATCGGTGGCGGTCACAAACGTACTTACCGCAAAATCGATTTCAAACGCCGCAAGACGGATGTGGAAGCAACGGTTGAGCGTTTGGAATATGATCCAAACCGGACCGCCTTTATTGCGCTCATCAAATACGATGATGGCGAACTTGCCTACATCTTAGCGCCACAGCGCCTGGCCGCCGGTGACAAGGTGATTTCAGCTGCATCTGCGGACGTGAAGCCCGGCAACTGTATGCCGCTTTCATCCATCCCCGTCGGCACGATCATCCACAATGTGGAAATGAAGCCAGGGAAGGGCGGTCAGATTGCTCGCTCCGCCGGGACTTACGTTCAGCTTGTTGGCCGTGACGGTGTGTACGCAATTTTGCGCTTGAACTCAGGCGAGCAGCGTCTCGTTCACGGGACCTGCCTGGCGACAATCGGTGCGGTCTCCAACCCCGACAACTCCAACACGAATATGGGCAAAGCCGGCCGCAATCGTTGGTACGGCAACCGCCCAAAAGTGCGCGGTGTTGCTATGAACCCTATCGACCACCCACACGGTGGTGGTGAAGGGCGCACATCCGGTGGTCGTCACCCTGTGACGCCCTGGGGCAAGCCCACCAAAGGCAAGCGCACACGGTCCAACAAAACGACCGATAAACTCATTATGCGCTCCCGCCACCAGCGCAAGAAGTAAGGAAGAACCGCGTGTCCCGTTCAGTCTGGAAAGGCCCGTTCGTCGATGGCTACCTTCTCAAAAAAGCCGAGAAGGTGCGCGAAGGCGGCCGCAACGAAGTGATTAAAACCTGGAGTCGCCGCTCCACCATCATGCCGCAATTCGTCGGCCTGACGTTCGGCGTCTACAACGGTCAAAAACACATCCCGGTCAATGTGTCCGAAGAGATGGTGGGGCAAAAGCTCGGCGAATATGCGCCCAGCCGCACCTACTACGGTCATGGTGCCGACAAGAAGGCCAAAAGGAAGTAAGTCATGGGTAAGCCCAAGCTTGGCCGGCAATTGGCCGAAAACGAAGCAAAAGCCGTGCATCGCATGATCCGGGTCAGCCCTCAAAAGCTGAACCTGGTTGCGCAACTCATCCGCGGTAAGTCTGCTTCTCGCGCGCTGAACGATTTGGAATTTTCCAGCAAACGGATTGCCGGGACTGTGCGGAAGTGCCTGCAGTCGGCGATTGCCAACGCTGAAAACAACCACGACCTGGATGTCGATAGCCTCGTCGTCTCTGAAGCGTTTGTTGGCCAGTCCATCGTGATGAAGCGCTTCATGGCGCGGGGTCGCGGTAAGGCTAGCCGCATTCAAAAACCATTTGCGCACCTCACGATCATCGTGAAGGAAGCGGAAGAGCAGGAGGCCGCGTAATGGGTCAGAAGATTAACCCCGTTGGCTTCCGTCTTGGCGTCAACCGCACGTGGGATTCCCGTTGGTTTGCCACAAAAGGCGACTATGCCGGTTTGCTCAGCGATGATTTGGCCATTCGCGGCTATATCATGAAAGAACTCAAGGCCGCTTCGATTTCGAAGGTGGTGATTGAGCGTCCGCACAAAAAATGCCGCATCACGATCCATTCCGGTCGCCCGGGCCTGATCATCGGAAAAAAAGGCGCGGACATTGAGAAGCTGAAGCGCAAGATCCAGAGCATGACGGAGAGCGAAGTCTCCCTGAACATTGTTGAGATCCGCAAGCCCGAGTTGGATGCAACCATCGTTGCGCAATCCATCGCGCAGCAGTTGGAGCGCCGGGTTGCTTTCCGCCGCGCAATGAAACGCTCGGTTCAATCGGCTATCCGTTTGGGTGCCGGCGGCATCCGTATCAACTGCGGCGGTCGCTTGGGCGGTGCTGAAATTGCACGGATGGAATGGTACCGCGAAGGCCGCGTGCCGCTGCACACGCTGCGCGCTGACATCGACTACGGCACGGCTGAGGCGGAAACGGCCTACGGCATCTGCGGTGTGAAGGTGTGGATCTTCAAAGGCGAAATTCTGGAACACGATCCGATGGCGTCCGAGCGCCGTTCGTTGGAAGCGCAGGAAACCGGAGGCGGTGGTAACCGTCGTCCGCCGCGCGGCAACTAGGCGAGCGATTGGTGCGGCTCAATTGAGTTTGAGTCCCCCATCCGTTCGGCCATCGGGACCACAGGGTACAAAAAGTTATGTTGCAACCAAAACGCACAAAATTCCGCAAGGCCCACAAGGGCCGCATCCGCGGGAACACAAAGGGCGGTTCTCAGTTAAACTTCGGTTCCTACGGCCTTAAGGCTTTGGAGCCGGACCGGGTGAATGCTCGCCAGATCGAAGCGGCCCGCCGCGCTATCACACGTCACATGAAGCGTGCCGGTCGCGTGTGGATCCGCATTTTCCCTGACCTGCCGATTTCGTCCAAGCCGACGGAAGTGCGGATGGGTAAGGGTAAGGGCTCGCCCGAGTATTGGGCTGCGCGTGTGGCTCCGGGCCGTGTGATGTTTGAAATTGACGGCGTGAGTGAGCCCATCGCCCGCGAAGCGCTGCGCCTCGGCGCAATGAAGCTTTCGGTGCGGTCGAAGTTTATTCAACGCATCCAGGACTAAGCCCTCAGGGAACATAGAATTCCTCAAGGCTGGCCCCGGCGGGGCTGATGAGACAGGAAAGGTTGAGGCGATGAAGCCCAGCGACATTCGTGCGATGACCGAAGATCAGATGAAGGATCAGCTGGTTGCGCTAAAAAAAGAGCAGTTCAACCTGCGGTTTCAGCGGGCCTCCGGTCAGTTGGAAAACACGGCGCGTATGCGTCAGGTCCGCCGCGATATCGCGCGCATTCAGACCATCGCCCGCGTTAAGCAGGCTGAGGCTTCGGCCTAACGCGATTTGAAGGAATAAGAGATGCCGAAGCGAATTCTCCAGGGCACCGTGGTGTCCGATAAGAATGACAAGACAGTGGTCGTGAAAGTGGAACGCCGTTTTACACACCCGCTGTTCAAAAAGACTGTGCGCCGTTCCAAAAACTACAAGGCGCACGACGAAACGAACTCCAAAAAGGTTGGCGACATGGTTTCCATTCAGGAAAGCAAGCCGATCTCTAAGGACAAGTGCTGGGTGGTTCTGGAGACGTAAGGGCACGCACTCCTCGTGCATTGCCCGGCACAGAATCGACCAAACGAAAAATCGGGTAGGGATCACATTGACCCCACACCCAATGGCAGACGGATTTGATGCAGCGTTTAGAGCGTTTCAAATCCGGTAAACAAAGAGAACAACAGCCATGATTCAGATGCAAACTAACCTGGACGTTGCCGACAATTCCGGCGCGCGCCGCGTCATGTGCATCAAAGTGCTTGGCGGCTCAAAACGCAAATACGCGGGCGTGGGCGACATTATCGTCGTGTCCGTAAAAGAAGCCATTCCGCGCGGACGCGTGAAGAAGGGTGATGTTGCGAAAGCCGTTGTGGTGCGCACCGCAAAAGACATTCAGCGCGCCGATGGAAGCGTCATTCGCTTTGATACAAACGCGGCTGTGCTGATCGACAACAAGTCTGAGCCCATCGGCACCCGCATTTTTGGACCGGTTCCCCGCGAGCTGCGCGCCAAGCGCCACATGAAAATCATCTCTCTTGCACCCGAAGTGCTCTAGGCCGGTCGCGAGACTGGTGCGAAGGAACAGTTGGTTATGAAAAAGATCAAAAAAGGCGACACCGTTGTCGTGTTGACCGGCAAGGACAAGGGCCGCAGTGGCACCGTTCTTGAAATGGTTAATAAGACGGATCGCGTCCTGGTTCAGGGTGTGAACTTGGTGAAACGCCACACAAAACAGTCCCAGACGTCCGAAGGCGGTATCATCGCCAAGGAAGCGCCACTCCATATTTCAAATGTGGCACTGGCGGACCCCAAGGATGGCAAGCCCACACGCGTCGGGATTAAAATCAACGACGATGGCACGAAAGAGCGCTTTGCCAAGCGTTCCGGAGATAAGATCGATGGCTGATGCAGCAAACGAGCCCCGGCTCAAGACATTTTACGAAACCAATGTCCGCAAGGCCATGCAGGAGCGTTTTGCATATAAAAACGTGATGCAAATGCCGAAGATCGAAAAGATCGTTCTCAACATGGGGATTGGTGAATCGACCGCCGATTCCAAAAAGGCGCAGATCGCAGCCGATGACCTCACCCTCATCGCCGGTCAAAAGGCCGTCGTGACACGGGCTAAAAAGTCCATTGCTGGCTTTAAGGTGCGTGAGCAAATGCCTTTGGGTGCCAAGGTCACGTTGCGCGGCGCGCAGATGTACGAATTTTTGGATCGCCTGATCACCATCGCGCTGCCGCGCGTGCGTGACTTCCGCGGTTTGAACCCGAAGAGCTTTGACGGTCGTGGCAACTTCGCCATGGGCGTGAAGGAACACATCGTGTTTCCAGAGATCAACTACGACAAAGTAGATCAGATCTGGGGCATGGACATCATCGTCTGCACGACGGCTGAAACGGATGATGAGGCACGCGAACTGTTGCGTGCATTCAACTTCCCGTTCCCGGAGGAAAAGGAGAAGAAAGAGGCCGCCTAGGTTTCTTTCGACCCATCCACCCAGGCAATCCTGCCCGGTCGTAACGGCAAACGTATTGAAGGACAAAAGACATGGCGAAAGTGTCGGCCATTGAGAACAACAACAAGCGCGCGAAGCTTGTCAAAAAATATGCGAAGAAACGTGCGGAATTGAAGGCGATCATTTCTGATCGCTCGCTTCCCATCGAAGAGCGCTTTAAGGCGCAGCTGAAACTCGCTGAACTTCCGCGCAACGGCGCGAAAATTCGGGTGCGGAACCGCTGTGGCGTCTCCGGTCGTCCCCGCGGTCATTATCGCAAGTTGGGCGTGTCGCGTATCGCCCTTCGTGAACTCGGTGCCCAGGGGCAGATCCCCGGCCTCGTGAAATCCAGCTGGTAAGGGAGCGCGCACAATGTCAATGAACGATCCCATCGGCGATATGCTCACCCGCATCCGCAACGGTTTGATGCGCGGCAAGTCGAGTGTTTCAACACCGGCCTCTTCCCTGCGTGCCAGCGTTCTGGACGTGTTGGAGTCGGAAGGCTACATCCGTGGTTACAGCCGTACGGACCATGCCGGCGGCAAGTCGGAAATCGAGATTGAGTTGAAATATTACGAAGGCGCGCCAGTGATCCGTGAAATCACCCGTGTCTCAAAGCCGGGTCGGCGTGTGTATTCTTCTGTGAAGAGCCTGCCGCGCGTGGCCAATGGCTTGGGTATTTCGATCCTGTCCACGCCCCAGGGCGTGATGGCGGACCATGACGCCCGCGATAAGAACGTTGGCGGCGAGGTGCTGTGCCAGATCTTCTAGATCGTCACCCACTAAAACGCTGTCGAAGCAAAGAATGAGAAACACAAGCGGTTAGGCATCACGCCAAACCGGTTGAGAATAAAGCGAGAAAATATATGTCACGTATTGGCAAGAAGCCGGTCACCATACCCGATGGTGTCACCGCGTCGCTGGACGGACAGACGGTCACAGCTAAAGGACCGAAGGGTGAGTTGTCTTTCGTGGTGAACGAGCAGGTGCTTGTGAAACTGGAAGACGGTGTTGTGTCGGTAAACCCCGCCAACAACACAAAGCAGGCCCGGTCCTTCTGGGGCATGTCCCGGACGATGATTGAAAACATTTTTCTGGGCGTCAAAGACGGGTTCAGCAAAACGCTAGAGATCAACGGCGTCGGTTACCGTGCGGCTATGCAGGGCTCAAACCTGCAACTGTCGTTGGGTTTCAGCCACGAAGTCGTCTATCATCCGCCGGAGGGCGTGACGATCCAGTGCACGAAGCCCACCGAGATCGTCATTAGCGGCCACGACAAGCAGGTTGTTGGTCAGGTAGCGGCTGAGATCCGTTCCTATCGTCCGCCGGAGCCATACAAAGGCAAGGGTGTGAAATACGCGGATGAGACCATCTTCCGCAAAGAAGGTAAGAAGAAGTAATCCGCCATGGCTAATCCGATCCAAACCAAGCAGCGTCGTGCGTTTCGCGTCCGTCGGCAGCTCAAAAAAGTGGCCAATGGCCGTCCACGCCTCAGCGTGCACCGTTCAAACGCCAATATTTATGTCCAGATCATCGATGATCTTGCTGGCAACACCCTGGCGTCAGCGTCCACCTTGGAAAAAGGCGTGGCAGACAAAGGCGGCAATGTCGCCGCTGCGACCGCCGTCGGGAAGTTGATTGCTGAACGCGCCGCAAAGGCCGGTGTCGAAGAAGTTGTTTTTGACCGCGGCTCCTTTCTATATCATGGCCGCGTTAAGGCCCTGGCCGAGGCAGCCCGCGAGGGTGGCCTTAAGTTCTAAGTCTGGTTATAGACCAGCTGATCTTCCGGCTTCCGCTCGCGGGAGCCGTTTCGCGTCGGTAAGGGGTTCGTTTTAGACGGGCGATCACCGGCAAACATTTTGTGCACCCGGAAAAAAACAAGGAACAGGATATGGCACAAAGACCCCAACAGGGCGGTCGCGGTAACCGTCGGGATGAAGAACAGGACGACGGCTTTACCGATAAGCTGGTCCACATCAACCGCGTGGCGAAAGTCGTAAAAGGCGGTCGTCGCTTTGGTTTCGCCGCTCTTGTCGTGGTTGGCGACCAAAAGGGCCGCGTTGGCTTCGGCCACGGTAAGGCACGCGAAGTGCCGGAAGCGATCCGCAAGGCGTCGGAAGCGGCAAAGCGCGATCTCATCTTCGTGCCGTTGCGCGATGGTCGCACGCTCCACCACGATGTGAACGGGCGCCACGGTGCCGGTAAAGTTGTGTTGCGCGCAGCGCCTCCCGGAACGGGCATCATTGCCGGTGGTCCCATGCGTGCGGTTTTTGAAACCGTTGGCATGTCCGACGTGGTTGCAAAGTCGCTGGGCTCTTCGAACCCTTACAACATGGTTCGCGCTACGTTTGACGCCTTGAAGCGCCAGATGCATCCGAAGGAAATTGCAGCCCAGCGTGGCCTCAAATTCTCCACCCTGCAGGCCCGCCGCCGTGATTTGATCGGCGCGGAAGAGTAAGAGGGCACCATGGCTGATAAAAAAACCGTCACGGTCCAACAGATCGGCAGCCCTTTGCGGCGGCCAAACGATCAGCGTCAGACGCTCGTCGGTCTGGGCCTCAACAAAATGAACCGCACGCGTACTTTGGAAGATACCCCTTCCGTGCGCGGCATGATCCGTAAAGTCTCCCACCTCGTGCGCGTGGTGGACGAAGACGCGGCCAAGTAAGGCGGACGTTCGACATGAAACTCAACGAAATCTCCGATAAGGCTGGTGCCGTTAAAGCGCGCAAACGCGTCGGACGTGGCATCGGTTCTGGCCGTGGTAAAACCGGCGGGCGCGGCGTGAAGGGGCAGAAGTCCCGGTCCGGCGTCTCCATCAATGGCTTTGAAGGCGGGCAAATGCCCATCTACCGTCGCTTGCCAAAGCGCGGCTTCTCCAACGCAAAGTTCGCCAAGGACTACAACGAGGTCTCCATTGACCGTTTGGAAAAAGCCATTGCTGCCAAAAAGCTGGATGCGGGCGAAACGATCACGGCTGACGCTTTGAAAGCTGCTGGCGTTATCCGTCGCGTGCGCGATGGCGTACGCGTGTTGGGCACGGGCGACGCTTCGTCGAAAATGACGCTGGAAGTGGCGGGTGCCACGAAAGGCGCCATCGAGAAAATCGAGAAAGCTGGTGGCAAAGTCACCGTGCTGGTCGCACCAAAAGAAGAAGCCGCCGCCGACGCCTAAGCGCTGCCGCTATTCGAGTTTGCAAAAGGCCCGAACCCTGGTTCGGGCCTTTTTCTGTTTTGGATGTGCCGTGGAATTTGTTTCCATTGCCAGCGCTAAGGTTCGAGACGGAGAAT
>JBCBCT010000053.1:10772-22186 GCA_038530365.1 Pseudomonadota bacterium
CTGCATTTTAACAGTGCAGGCTCCTCGTTGATGCCAAAGCCTGTGTTCGATGCTGTTCAACGCGTTCTTCACGATGAAAACACGGTTGGAGGCTACGAAGCAGAACGCCGTGCCAAAGACGATATCGCCGCTTTCTACAGCGAATTTGCAAAGCTGCTAAACTGCGCTCCAGACGAGATTGCCTATGTTGAAAACGCTACCCGCGCCTGGGACATGGCGTTTTATGGGCTTCATTTGAAGCCGGGCGACCGCGTTATCACCCACGCGTCCGAATACGCCTCCAACTATCTCGCGCTTCTTCAACAGTCTCGAAGGCTGGGCTTTGAGATCGACCTCGTGCCTTCAGACGAATTTGGGCAAGTCGATACCGGCGCCCTCGATCGGATGATCGGACCAAACACAAAACTCATCGCACTGACCCATGTTCCGACCCAGGGCGGTTTGGTCAACCCTGCAGAAAAGGTGGGAAACATCGCGCAAAAGCATGGCGTCTTCTATTTGCTCGACGCGTGCCAATCCGTCGGTCAACTGGATGTGGATGTGTCGCGCATTGGGTGTGACGTTCTTTCGGGCACAGGTCGTAAATTCCTGAGAGGGCCCCGGGGCACTGGATTTTTATACGTCAGCAAAAAGATCATCGACCGAATTGATCCACCCTTCGTTGACTTGCATTCCGCAACCTGGACCGAAACCAATGCTTTTGAACTCGCATTGGGGGCCAAGCGTTTTGAGAATTGGGAGAGCTTCGTTGCCGGGCGCGTGGGCCTGATGGAGGCCGTCCGATACGCCAACGCTATCGGTCTGAAGGAAATTGAAGCCCGGGTGGAATTACTCGCTAGAGATATGCGCAAGGCACTTGCCGCGCTCAAAAGGGTGCATGTGCATGATCTTGGGGTCAAAAAATGCGGGATCGTGACAATCACAAAGGACGGTATTGATCCGTTCGCGCTCGCGGAGGCGCTGCGCGCTGCCTCCATCAACGTTTCAGTATCAAAGATGACGTCGGCACGTCTTGATTTGGAGGCTCGCAATATCCCGGCCATGGTGCGGGCTTCGGTGCACTACTTTAACACCCATGCGGAAATCGAGCGGTTCGCAGCCTTCATTGAGGCAGCTTAGCCGAGGCTTACACCGCGCTTTCCTTCATCCTCTGGAATGCCGGTGGACGTTTCCATCCTAAACAACAGAAACGCCCCGAACCTCAGGTTCAGGGCGTTGTAATTTTGGTTCTTCGAGCGTGGATCAGTTCAGTGCCAGGTATTCCACCGGCATCCAACCGCTCATGCCCTGGTAGCTCACCCGCAACCACACCTCGCCCCCGGAGCGACGGCGCTGCCCGCCATGGTAGACAAAATCACCGCGCGGAACGGTCGTGATCCGGGCCGAGCCACGGCTGGCGCGGGAACGCAGGCTCGCCCAGTTGTTGACGTTCACGATGCTATATTTGCCCTCCGGATAAGCGGTTCCTGCAGTGCCAGTACCGTTATTCGTGGGGGCAAAAGACGACAGATAGCGTTTCGGCATCCAGCCACGCATGCCACGGTAGCGAACGCTTAACCACGTGTAGCCGCTCCGTTGCACCTGCAGTCCGGTCGTAAACACCTGGCCGCCCCGCGACACGCGCGTGATGCGTTGGGATTGGGTCGAGGTGTTGCTGCGCAGGCTCGCCCAGTTTTGAACATTGACCACGGTGTAGGCCACACCGCTGGCCACGTTGATGGTGGAGCCACCCCCGCCGCCAGTTCCGGCATTGCCGAAGCCACGCCGAATGGACCGAGCATCAACATAGCCCACGCTGCCGCGGTACCGCACTTGGATGTAGTCGCCGGTTGCATAGCTGCCAAAGGCGCTCACGGCGTTCAAACGTGCGCCGCGGGGCAGGGTGCGAATGCGCGGGAAACCGGTGTCTTGAGCGTAGGGCCACAGGGGAGTGGACTGGGTTGTGGTCCATGTGGTTCCAACGACGCTTCGATCATCCAATGCGAAGCCATTGATGGTTTGGGCGGACGATGCGGGCACTTGGCTCAGGGTGATTGCCATCCCAAGGGCAAGCGATGCGGCGATTTTCATAAACATTGGTTTTCTTTCTGTTTTGGTCCGGGGCGTGCCACAACGCGCGTCCTGATTGATGGATGAGCAACCGTTAAAAGGCCTCAAACGGGACCGCAGTGACCAACCGCACAAGTTGTGCGCAAGCGATTGACGCGATTGTCGGCTGTGTCTTTAGGATCCACGCGGTTGTGTCGGATGAACCAGCATTCAATGGCGACGTGCTGCCCAATGCGCTTGCCCACACCGCTGAACCGCCCTAAGAGAACGCGACTGCGCCGTCGCTTCATCACACGATGATGAAATACGCCCAGAACCACACTTGAATCCCCCCAAAGCGAAGGTCCATATAGGGCGTTCGAAACGGCGGCCTGCGATAGCGTTTGCACGGCCCCGGAGGGTAGGACCGGAGACTTTCATGGCTTCAGCAGCCGAACAACTTGCCGCCAATCTAAGCTTTTCGACTTTCTCGAAAGCGACGGATCTGAAAAAGCGCCTATGGTTCACCCTTTTTGCGCTGATCGTGTACCGCCTTGGCACCTACATCCCGCTTCCGGGCATTAACCCGGAACAGCTTGCCCGTGCCTTTGAGCAGCAAGGGCAGGGGGTGCTCGGCCTTCTGAACATGTTTGCCGGTGGGGCCGTGGAGCGGTTGGCGATTTTTGCCCTCGGCATCATGCCCTACATCTCCGCGTCCATCATCATGCAATTGATGACATCGGTGATTCCCTCCCTCGAAGCGCTCAAGAAGGAAGGCGAACAGGGCCGTAAAATCATCAACCAGTACACCCGCTATGGCACGGTCTTGCTGGGCACTGCGCAGGCTTTCGGCATCGCCGCCGGTTTGCAGGCCTCCGATGGCATGGTGTTGAACCCTGGTTGGTTCTTCACGCTGACCACCGTCGTGACTTTGGTGGGTGGCACAATGTTCCTGATGTGGCTGGGCGAGCAAATCACCGCGCGGGGCATTGGTAACGGTATTTCGCTCATCATTTTTGCGGGCATCGTTGCAGCGCTGCCCGGGGCCTTGGCGCAGCTTTTGGATGCCGGTCAGACGGGCAGCATTTCAACGCTGACCATGATCACGGTTCTTTTGTCCATCGTCGCGCTCATCGCCTTCATCGTGTTCATCGAGCGCGCCCAGCGTCGCCTTTTGATCCAGTATCCAAAACGCCAGGTCGGTAACAAAATGTTCCAGGGCGATTCCTCGCACCTGCCGTTGAAATTGAACACAGCCGGCGTGATCCCCCCGATCTTCGCTTCCTCGCTGTTGCTGCTGCCCGCCACCATCACCGGCTTTTCCGGCCCCCAAGGTGAAGGCGATGTGCTGACCGGCATCAACGCCTTCCTCGGTCGTGGCCAGCCAGGCTACCTCATCTTTTACGGTTCGATGATCGCGTTCTTCGCGTTTTTCTACACAGCTATTGTGTTCAACCCGAAAGAGACCGCTGACAATCTCAAACAGCACGGTGGCTTCATCCCGGGCATCCGTCCTGGTGATCGGACCTCGGAATACATCGACTATGTGCTGACTCGCATTACCGTTCTCGGTGCGCTCTACCTTGTGTTCGTCTGCCTCATACCGGAAATGTTCCTGACGGGGTTAGGGATTTCGGTCTTCCTGGGCGGTACGTCGCTTTTGATTGTCGTGTCGGTCACGCTGGACACGGTGCAACAGGTGCAAAGCCACTTGTTTGCCCAGCAGTACGAGGGCCTGATTAAAAAGGCTAAGCTGCGCGGCAATAAAGGCGCTGGAGGAGTGCGGGGCGGAAGCTCCACGAGAGGCGGGAAACGCAAAAAATGAGACTGATACTTCTGGGCCCTCCCGGAGCGGGCAAGGGCACCCAGGCCCACGTCATGGTGGAGGAGCACCGCATTCCGCAGCTTTCCACCGGAGACATGCTGCGTGCTGCTGTGGCTGCGGGAACCGAAACGGGCAAACGCGCCAAGGCCATCATGGATGCCGGAGAATTGGTGTCAGACGACATCGTCAACGCCATCGTCTCGGAACGCATTGACCAAGAGGACTGCGCCAATGGCTTCATCCTCGATGGTTATCCCAGGACGCTGGCCCAAGCCGATGCGGTGGAAGCGATGCTCGCAGCAAAGGGCACGGCCCTCGACGCCGTGATCGAGCTGCGGGTGGATGATGACCAGATGGTCGAGCGCGTGGCTGGCCGCTACACCTGTGCAAAATGCGGGACGGGCTATCACGACACCCTAAACAAACCCCAGGTGGACGGCGTTTGTGACAAGTGTGGCAGTGAAGAATTCAAGCGCCGCCCTGACGACAACGCAGAAGCCATGCGCACACGGTTACAAGTCTACTACAAGGAAACTTCGCCGCTGATTGGCTATTATTATGCCAAAGGCAAGCTCCAAGCGGTGGACGGCATGGCGCCCATCAACGCCGTGAGCGATCAAATTCGCGGACTGTTGGACGCGATCTAGGCTGGTTTTTTGGTCCAGCCGTTGCACAGCCCGTGCGGCGGTTTAGTGAAAATGAATTGGAATGCAAAAAGCCACTTGACATGCTTGACCCAACACTCATTTGGGCCTAAGCCACGCGAATATTTCACAACAACCATG
Organism: Pseudomonadota bacterium; assembly: GCA_038530365.1. Classification (GTDB taxonomy): domain Bacteria; phylum Pseudomonadota; class Alphaproteobacteria; order Rhizobiales; family Rhizobiaceae; genus Pseudahrensia. The sequence continues at coordinate 15,411 of JBCBCT010000053.1, forward strand.
CGGTGGGATTCGAGGTGTTGTTTGGACACCCGGATAGCCCGTTGCGGTCTTACGATCCCCAAATCAAGGCTTCCCGATGCCTCATCGGCTGGTTTTGTGCCGCAGTGATTTGTTTTGACAACCTGTAGACCCCGTTCTTTGTGCCCATTGGCCGAGGATCAGCATCATTCAAGGAGATCGGCGTGGCCCGTATCGCTGGCGTAAACATTCCGACAAACAAGCGCACCGTGATCGCGCTTCAGTACATCCATGGCATTGGTAACAAAATTGCCGGTGAGATCACTGAAAAAGCCAACATCCCAGCAGAGCGCCGGGTCAACGAGTTATCTGACGCGGAAATCCTTCAAATTCGTGAAATTATCGACCGTGACTACATGGTTGAAGGCGACCTGCGTCGCGAAACGTCCATGAACATCAAGCGTCTCATGGATCTGGGCTGCTATCGCGGTTTGCGCCATCGTCGCAACCTGCCGGTGCGCGGCCAGCGCACCCACACCAATGCCCGCACCCGTAAGGGTCCCGCCAAGGCGATTGCTGGCAAGAAGAAATAATCAGATTTCCGAGGCTGGTCGCGCGCACGCTGTTGCCCGCGCCATCATCCGGATCGGTGTAGCCGCTGGCATTACGGCGGCGTTCATATCAAGCAAGGAAAAGTCCAAATGGCTAAAGATGCCGGTCGCGTAAAACGGCGCGAGCGAAAGAATATTGCATCGGGCGTCGCCCATGTGAATTCCACGTTCAACAACACCATGATCACCATCACCGATGCGCAGGGAAACACAATTTCCTGGTCATCTGCCGGTGCGCAAGGGTTCAAGGGCTCACGTAAGTCCACCCCATTTGCAGCCCAGGTGGCCGCCGAAGATGCTGGCAAAAAAGCCCAGGATCATGGCATGAAAACGCTGGAAGTCGAAGTTCGTGGCCCCGGCTCAGGCCGTGAGTCCGCACTGCGGGCGCTCCAAAGTATTGGCTTTGTCATTACGTCAATTCGCGATGTGACGTCTGTGCCGCATAACGGTTGCCGCGCTCGCAAGCAGCGCCGCGTTTAATGGGTTTGGGTGATGCCGTGCGCAATCCCATCCAGCGCCGGTGTTCCCATCCAATTGTTGCGACTGGATGGCGACAATTACTTTAGAAAGGTTCTTAGATGATCCACCGGAACTGGCAAGAGCTCATAAAACCAACAAAGTTGGACGTGTCGGCTGATGGCGTAAAGGGCACTTTGATTGCCGAGCCGCTTGAGCGTGGCTTTGGTCTCACTTTGGGCAACGCCCTGCGCCGTGTCCTCTTGTCTTCGCTTCAGGGCGCTGCTGTGACGGCTGTCCAAATCGACGGTGTGCTGCACGAGTTTTCGTCCATCCCCGGCGTCCGGGAAGACGTGACAGACATCATCTTGAACGTCAAGGAACTGGCCATCCGCATGGAAGGCGAGGGCCCCAAGCGCATGGTCGTTCGCAAAGAGGGTGCCGGCACGGTGACCGCTGCGGACATCCAAACCGTGGGCGACATCGAGATATTGAACCCAGAGCACGTTCTGTGCACGTTGGATGAAGACGCTGAAATCCGCATGGAGTTCACCGTCAACACGGGTAAGGGATATGTCGCTGCGGAACGCAACCGACCCGAAGATGCACCCATCGGTTTGATCCCGGTCGACAGTCTGTACTCGCCGGTTCGCAAGTGTTCCTACAAGACGGAGAACACCCGCGAAGGCCAGGTTCTGGATTATGACAAACTCACCCTGACCGTCGAAACCGATGGTTCCGTGACCCCCGAGGACGCTGTGGCCTACGGTGCGCGCATTCTGCAAGATCAGCTGTCGATCTTTGTCAACTTTGAAGAGCCGCAAAAAGAGGTTGTGCAGGAGCAAGTCACCGAGCTTGCTTTCAACCCAGCCCTCTTGAAAAAGGTGGACGAGCTAGAACTGTCCGTTCGTTCCGCAAATTGCTTGAAGAACGACAACATTGTCTACATTGGCGATCTGATCCAGAAGACCGAAGGCGAAATGCTGCGCACACCGAACTTTGGGCGCAAATCCTTGAACGAAATCAAGGAAGTGTTGGCAACCATGGGTCTTCATCTCGGCATGGAAATCCCAGCCTGGCCGCCGGAGAACATCGACGATTTGGCCAAGCGCTACGAAGATCAGTATTGATCATCGAGGTGTTCACCGGTCTGCGATGTGTGGGCTGTGTGAACGAGACAGACGTGGAAGCCCGATGGCGGGCTTCGTCAAACAACAATGAAACAGCGCGGGCTTAAGTCCTAGGCCGCGCAGCCCAAGATGGGCATCCAAACAGGAGAAGGCGAAATGAGACACCGTAAACAGGGGCGCAAGCTCAATCGGACCCAGAGCCACCGCAAGGCCATGTTCAAGAACATGTCGGTTTCCCTGCTGACACACGAGCAGATCGTCACCACCTTGCCAAAAGCTAAAGAACTGCGCTCGGTGGTCGATAAACTGATCACGCTTGGTAAGCGCGGTGATCTCCACGCCCGCCGTCAGGCCATGTCTCAATTGCAGGACAATGAGACCGTGAAGAAGCTGTTCTCCACTCTGGGTGAGCGCTATGCCGACCGCGCCGGTGGTTATACCCGCGTGTTGAAAGCCGGTTTCCGTTACGGCGACAACGCACCGATGGCCGTCATTGAATTGGTGGACCGCGATGTGGACGCTAAGGGCAAAGCGGACCGCGAGCGTCTGGAAGCCGAAGAGGCGGAGATGGACGCGGCACCGGCTGAAGTGGCTGCGTAGGACCCGCAAGAACAGCGGTAAATCGGTCACACAAAGACCTTAAAGCGGGCGCGGATGGCAACATTCGCGTCCGTTTACTTTTGCGGCTGTGCACGCTGAGTTAATGCTAGTGAAGTATTCGAGGGACAAGACGCGTTAGGACACCAAAGCTATGAAGCTTGTTCGTTTGGCCCTCGCCACCTGTTTGTTTCCCTGGATTAGCTTTGCGGCGCACGCCCAAAGCCCGTTGAGCTATATTGACGAGTTAAGGCTTGGCGCGACATCCTTGGATTTCGCTTTCAAAGATGGCTTCGATTTCTACGTCTACTACCGCGAGGGCGTAAACGCAGAGATGCTGTTTACCGAGGTTGACTTCGGCGCTGACGGTTATGCGCCGGGAACGTTCGTACACAGTCTCCTCACCCCGCGGCCGCATGTGGGGACCACGATCAGCTTGGATCCCGAAGGTGCGAGTTCCATTTATGGCGGCCTGACATGGCATCAGGAACTTGGTTCCGTCTTCTTTGTGGAAGCGTCGTTCGGCGCGGCGGTGCACAACGGCAAGATCAATCGGCACGAGCCCATTCCAGGACAGCCAGGCAAAATCTATCGCGGCATGGGGTCCTCCGTGTTGTTTCGCGAATCGATTGCCCTCGGTGCCTCTGTGACAAAAAATTTGAACGTGATCGTGCAGTTGTCGCATATGTCCCACGCGGGGCTCGCCGGTGAGGACAATGCAGGGCAGACCGATCTGGCAGTGAAGCTCGGCTGGTCTTTTTAAACCTGCCGGTAGACTGCGGTTTCGCCGCGTGCCGGCGTTGAAGTCCACTGACATCATTTGGCTTTGACGCACTTTTAGCAGTTTAGACGCTTCGCATCTTTGGTTGCCTGCGCCATACTGGAGCAGCGCAGCAATCGAGGGATGGATGACAGTGTTTGCTTCTAAAACGGCACGCCTTTGGGCGGCTATGTTGATTTTCGTGCCGGCGGTCATCGGCTCCCATAAGGCCTATGCGCAAAAACAGGTTCCGCTTTCGCGCCAAGCCATGCAGATGTCTTTTGCGCCCCTCGTGAAGCGCATCGCGCCTTCTGTGGTCAACGTCTATGCCGGTCGCATGAACCGTCAACGGCGTTCTCCCTTTGCGGGTGATCCCTTCTTTGAGCGCTTTTTCGGCGGAGACCGCCGTCGCCAGCGTCGGCAATCAAACTCTCTGGGGTCTGGTGTCATCATCGGCGCGGACGGTCTGGTGATCACGAACCACCACGTCATCAAGAATGCCGACCAGATCAAAGTCGCCATGAACGATGGGCGGGAATATGAGGCTGAAATCGTTCTGGTTGACAAGCAAAGCGATCTCGCTGTGCTGCGTTTCAATCCGCAGGAGGACCTAAAAGTCGTGCCCCTTGGGGATTCCGAAGACCTCGAGGTTGGCGATCTGGTTTTGGCCATCGGCAACCCCTTTGGGGTGGGCCAGACTGTGACCAGCGGCATTGTTTCGGCCCTCGCGCGCAGCCAGCGGGGCATCAAGGATTTCGGCTTTTTTATCCAAACCGATGCAGCCATCAATCCGGGAAACTCCGGCGGCGCGTTGGTGTCGATGGATGGTGAACTGATAGGCATCAACACCGCTATTTTCTCTCGCTCCGGAGGGTCAAACGGCATTGGCTTTGCCGTGCCGTCAAACATGGTGCGTGTGGTGCTGCAAAGCGTTCGCAAGGGAAGCGACAGTCTGCTGCGTCCCTGGGTCGGCGCAACGTTCCAGAAAGTCACGCCGGAGATCGCCGAAAGCCTGGGCATGAACCGGCCCCGCGGCGCACTTGTATCGCGTGTGGAACCTGGTGGCCCTGCAGACCAAGCGGGTTTGCGGGCAGGGGATGTGATTTTACAGCTGGACGGGAAGCGCGTGCCCCACGTCAATGGCCTGGGCTACCGCTTGGCAACCGCCGGCATTGGCCGCACCGTGCAGATCAGTGTACGATCACGCAATCGGCGCAAAAAGCTCGATCTGGCCCTGGCCGAGCCGCCCGAAAATCCACCCCGTGATATGCGTGACCTGCGCGGGCGGGCTCCGTTTTCCGGCGCTCGTGTGGTCAACCTGTCGCCCAGGGTGGCTCAGGAATTGTCGCTGCGGGGCAGCCCCACAGGCGTTATGGTGCTCGATGTTGATCCCGGCAGCGCCGCCGCGCGCTTTGGCCTTCGCCCGCGAGACATCATCGTAGAGGTCAACGGCCGTCCCGTGGACACCACCCGCAGGCTGGATCGCATCGTACGCCGCGGTTCCGACTTTTGGGACTACATCGTCCAGCGCGGTGACCGTCGGTTCCGCCGCAGGGTCCGTTGAGGTGAGACTGTCGGTGCTCGGGCAGGGCTGAGCAAACGTGGCGGACCTGTTTGGCGACACTGTAAGCGCGATGCCCTCTGGACGGGGAGCCGAAGAGGACAACCGCGCCCATCGCCCTTTGGCTGACCGCTTGCGTCCGGCATCCCTCGACGATGTGGTGGGGCAGGATCATCTTTTGGGCCCCGACGGAGCGCTCATGCGCATGGTGCGGTCTGGAAGCCTGGGCAGTCTCATCCTGTGGGGCCCGCCAGGCAGCGGCAAGACCACCGTCGCACGGCTGCTGTCCACGGCGGTGGACCATCATTTTGAGCAATTGTCGGCGATTTTTTCTGGTGTCGCCGATCTCAAGAAGGTGTTTGAATCCGCGCGCCTGCGCCGAAGCAATGGCCGCCAGACGATCCTGTTTGTCGACGAAATTCACCGCTTCAATCGGGCGCAACAGGATTCGTTCCTGCCGGTTATGGAGGATGGGACCATCATTCTGGTGGGCGCGACCACAGAGAACCCATCCTTTGAATTGAACGCCGCGCTTTTGTCCCGCGCCCGTGTGCTGACGTTCAAAGCCCATGACGATGAAAGCCTGTCCGCGCTCCTTCATAAGGCCGAGTCGGAGTTGGAGCAGCCATTACCCGTCACGCCCGAAGCCCGCGCCTTGCTCTTGCGGATGGCGGATGGTGATGGCCGGGCTGTGCTCACGCTGGCGCAAGAGGTGTGGCGGGCGGCGGCCCCTGCGGAAATTCTCGATGAGGCCGGTCTTGGTGCCGTCATTCAACGCCGCGCACCGGTCTACGACAAAGGGCAGGACAGCCACTACAATCTCATTTCAGCGCTGCATAAGGCCGTGAGGGGATCGGATGTGGATGCGGCGCTCTACTATTTGGCGCGCATGTTGGATGCCGGGGAAGATCCGCTTTATCTCGGCCGTCGGCTGGTGCGCATGGCGAGCGAAGACATTGGCATGGCCGATCCGCAAGCCCTTGTGATCGCCAACGCGGCAAAAGATGCCTACGCATATTTGGGATCGCCGGAGGGTGAACTCGCCCTCGCGCAGGCCTGTGCGTATCTTGCAACCGCACCCAAATCCAATGCCGTCTACGTGGCCTATAAGGCCGCCATGCGCGCTGCTCAGACGTTTGGATCGGCGACGCCCCCGGCCCATATTTTGAATGCGCCGACCCAACTCATGAAAGACGAGGGCTACGGTGCAGGCTACGCCTATGACCACGACGAGCCCGACGCGTTTTCAGGTCAAAACTATTTTCCCGACGCCATGCCTCGGCAGAATTTCTATCAGCCAACGCCCCGCGGTTTTGAGCGCGAAATTCAAAAGCGAATGGAGTTTTGGGCAAATCGGCGCCTCAAGGGTGGTGCGGCGAGCCCCGCCAAAAGCGCAGAAGGCAGGGGCGAGAACAATGACCCTTAAACATCGAAAGGTCTTCCTGTGCGACCGAGCCGGTGTCGTTTACGACGGCAGACGGAACAGCCTGTGACGCGCGCCCTGTTTGGAGTGTTTGGCTACGGCTCTCTGGTTAACCTCGACACACTCAAGGATGCACCCTTGGCGACAGCCAGTGCCCGCGTGTTCGGCTGGGAGCGCCGCTGGCTGCGCAGGCCGCCGGGATCCGTGCAAGGGCCAGCGCCAGGGCAGGGGAAGACCAACGCCAACCCGCCTGATTTTGCCTTTTTGTCCGCGCAACCAA
>JBCBCT010000054.1:0-22092 GCA_038530365.1 Pseudomonadota bacterium
GTTTGTGTCGGTATTTGGATCGGCGTTTGAATCATCAGGCTTGCCGGTCTCATCAATGAAGTAAGTCTCATTTTCGTTATAGACGAAACCATTATCCATATCGCCATCGGTGTAGGGCTCAAGCTTCGCGCCATCAATGCTGTAACCGACATCAGCCAAAATGGTGGAAACAGGGGACGCTTTCAGAGTACCCACCAGCCAAAAAGGTTCCCACATCTGATCTGCGGTCATGCCTTTGGCATTTTTCACGTAGATAATCTGGTTTGCCGCTGGAGGCGGCACATGAATACAGGCCCCCATGTATGGCACGAAAAGAAGCTCGGTCACGTCCTGGCCATCAAAACCGACCGGCGTCACATAGCCTGCGATTTTCACAATTCTGTTGTGCAAACCCAAATTCAGCAAGCCGCCTTCGGGCTGCAGCTGCTTCATGAACGAAATGTCTTCCTTGAAGGCTTCCCAGTCTTCTTTGTTGCCATCAAACTCGGCGATCCCGGGCGTTCCGATGGGCGTTCCTGCGCCTTTGAGGCTAATGGGAATGCCCGAGCCAGCAGAGGGAACAAGGTCTTCCCAAGTCACTGTTTTGGTTTCAGCCTGAGCGAGGCTTGCAAAGAAAACCAATGCTAGAAGAGCGTTTGCAAACGTATGTGCAAGTCTCATTGGGGACGCTCCTGAGTTTTTAGGTTCGAACAGTCAAGCCATCCGAGAGGGAAAGGCTGTACGCTCGAACGGCTGGTATGATACCCGCGACGATCCCGCCAGTCACGATGGCGAGAACAAGGGTCAGTTCGCCAGCGCTGGGACCACCAAGGGGCAAATCGAGCCCGGTGATGCTCTCCAAAAGCGGTCTTGATGTGGCAAGCAAACCGTAAACCAGACCCATCCCTAATGCAGCGCCGAGCCCCACCAAACTTGCAGCTTCTGCGGTAAACAAACCGAAAATGTGTAACGGTCGCGCGCCAATGGCGCGCAGCAGGGCCATCTCCCGCCGTCGCTCGTTCAAAGAGCCGAGGATGGAAATGACCATGCCCAGAAGCGCGGTGAACACCACCAAACCTGAAATGATGAGAAGCGCCGCCTCGACATTGCCAAGGATCGACCAAAGCTGACCGAAGGCAACCCCGGGCAAAATGGCGGTGATGGCTTCCTCGCGGTAATTGTTCGCCCACCGTTGCAGTGAAAACGTCATAATACGAGACCTGAGGCCAACGTAGAGTGCGGTCGTGGCCTTCGGTGACAAATCCATCTGGCGCACAGCCTCGGCGCTAACGATGTCGTCGCCCCGCGGCGCGGAACCACGCTCCCACCCGACATGGATAGCCTCATACGCCTCCATGCTGATGTGGACGGTGCGGTCTACGGGGGTGCCGGTTGGTTCCAAGATGCCCGATATGACGAACGGCTTGTCGTCATGGGCCTTTCCCAGTTGCACGCGGCCTGTACCGTGGGCGACGATGATTTTCTGCCCCACGCGGTAATTCAGCTTGCGCGCGACCTCCGCACCAACCACGGCGTCGAACAAGTCTTCAAACGGCTTACCTTGCGCCATTTTCAGAGACACATTGCGCCGGTACCGATAGACATCAAAATAGAGTTTCGACGTGCCCATCACACGAAACCCGCGATGGCTGTCCCCCAAGGTGATGGGAACCACCCATTTGACCTCCGGTCGCCGCTTGATGGCCTCCACCGTTTCCCAGGTGATGTTGGAGGTCGCATCGCCAATGCGAAACACCGAATAGAGCAGCAATTGGACGCTGCCAGCCCGCGCACCAATCACAAGGTCCGTACCGGATATTGTGTTCAGAAAGCTCTCCTTTGCCCCGCTGCGCACTTTTTCGACGCCCAGCAGCAAAGCGACGGAAATGGCGATCGACAGCACCGTTAAAAGAACAGTAACCTTGCGGTTTAGAAGGCTGTGCCACGCAAGGCGCAAGATGATCATGCCGCGTACCCTTCCTTTGTGTTCGCGGTCAGCAAGTCCTCCAGCGCAACCACCCGGTCAAAACGGGCCGCAACCCTGCTGTCGTGGCTGACCATGAGAAGTGCGGCCCCTGTGCGCTTTTGCTGTTCAAAGAGTTGGTCCAGGAACGCTTGTTGATGGCCTTCATCGAGGGCGGACGTTGGTTCATCAGCGATGATAAGTTCAGGTTCACCCAAGAAAGCGCGGGCGGCGGCGATACGCTGTTGTTGACCCACCGACATGTTGGCCGCGCGGCGCTCCAAAACGTCCGCCGTATCCAGCCCTAGGTCCGCCAAAAGTTGAAGCGCCGTGGCGCGCTGCGCCTGCGCATCCTTACCGGCTTTACGCGCACGGTCCTTGGAGAAGCGCAGCGGTAACAGAACGTTATCGACGACTGAGAGATAGGGCAGCAGATTAAATTGCTGAAAAATGATGCCCATGTGCTGAGCGCGGAAGGCATCCCGCCGTGTGGAGGCAAGGCTTGCAAGATCTGCGTCCAGAACCTGAAGCGCGCCGCTTAGCGGTTTTAGAACACCGGTAACAAGGCCCAAAAGCGTGGATTTACCACCGCCGGACGGCCCAACGAGAACAACACTTTCCCCCCGCGAAAGCGCGAACTGAACGATTGTAAAGGCAAACGCCGACGCACCACCGGGCCATGAGAAGTGAAGGCTTTCAATGGATATGGCGGGCGAGGGGTGCTGTTCAACCAAGGAAAAAGCCGTTCGATCTCAAACCATGCACACCATGGAGAATCACGTCTGCTGACTGTGCCCCAAAGTCAGCGAAACAGACAGATCCCGCCGCACGTGCGCGGCGGGACAAAAGCGCGGAGATGGCTCCGTGAGTTTATTGAGACCAGCCTTAGCCAGAGACTTCGCTGAGGTCTTTGGTGACATCGCCAGGCGTCAACGTTTGCACCGTCTGACCACCAGGGCCGACAGCTTCCACATTGATTTCTTTGGCGTTGGGGAACCGGCTGAAAAACGTCGTCGTCACCTTCGTCGCATCGGCTGGATTATCGCAGGTCAGCGTCCAGCTTGCCGCAAACTCGGCGTGGGAGCCGCCCTTTGCTTCGTTGGAATGATCATGGTCGTGGTCGTCTTTGGCAGCTTTTTTGGCCCCATGGTCATGATCGTGGTCGTGATCATCTTTGACTGCCTTTTTGGCCCCATGATCGTGGTCATGGTCGTGATCATGATCGTCCTTCTTGGCCGCTTTGGTCGCGCCATGATCATGATCATGGTCGTCCTTCTTCGCTTCCGCAGAATGGTCGTGACCAGAGTGGTCGTCCCCATCTTCGATGTTGAAGCTGGCCTTGGTGTCGCTCACCGTGCAGCCGGCGGAGGAGGGTACGACAAATAGGTTCATAGGATTGCGCAGCTGTTTCAGCGCCGCGTTCACGGCCTTTTTCTGCGCCGCGTTTTCCGGCTCGTGCTCGAAGCCGACGATGTCAGCGCCGGGTGTTTCCAAGACAAACAGAACTTGTCTGCCGTCCTGTGCGATTTGCAACTTGCTCACGCCGTGTTCGTGCGCGCTCAATTGGCGACGCTCTGCGTCTGCGGTTGTAGCGGTGACGCCAACGAAGACGGTGACCGCCAAAGCGGCGGCAAAAGCGGAAGATACTCGGGGCAGAAAACGCATGGTAGTGCTCCTGGTGTGGTGATGTTCAAAAGGTCTTAGGCGTTGGGTTGGCCGGTGCAATTCGGACAAAGCCCCCGAAGCTCAATATTCTGTTGTGTCATAACGAAGCCGTTTTCGAGGGAGGCTTGCTCCAGCGCGTTTTGGACTTTGGGGCTGTCCATTTCGGAAACCCGTTCGCAGGCTGTGCAGATGAGAATTTGCGGCCGACGACAGGCGTGATTCGAATGACACGCCACGTAAGCGTTGGCTGATTCAACGCGGTGCACGCTTCCAAGTTCCATCAGCGTCTCAAGCGCGCGATAAATCTGTACCGGCTGGAGGCGCTTTCCATGGGCCTCGCTGCGCGCTGCGATGTCGTAAACGCCAACGGCTCGGTGATCGCTCAGTAAAATGGAGAAAACGATGCGATGATTGTCTTTAAGGCGCTTACCGGCCTCGGAAGCCCGCGCTTCCACGCGCTTTTCAGCAGCATCAGCGCATGCGTCATGCCCGTGGTGTGGTGTAGAAAAGGTCATGTGCGGAACCGTGCCTCCCTAACACTGCCGCCGGAATTTCTGTAATAGTATTACAAAAGACATCGAACCGCGTCAACGCCGCCGCACCTCAACAAACCTGTCAAGACGGCCAGCATTGATCCCCCGCAGCGTTTATTTCAAGTCAGTTGAAACCATTGGCTTCGCAGCAGCAGACCCTGCCGTGAGGTCTTCAGTTTTTGTGGTCGCGATAGCGTGTCGATGGCGTTTTAATGGAGGATGCCAAAGCGGTGAATGCTCAAATGGGCGTCGAAAAAGCCCATCGGCATTTGCTTGCAAAACCGTCGGTCAGTCGGCCCCGACGGAGCCCTGAGCGAAGCGAAGGGCGCGAGTTCAAACATAACGCGAGCAGAGAACAGGCGGGCTCTCCCCAACGGAGCGGACGGGGAGCATCTCGGGTGCGTTTAAAAATGGTGGGCGATGACAGACTCGAACTGCCGACATCTTCGGTGTAAACGAAGCGCTCTACCAACTGAGCTAATCGCCCTGATTTTCCACTTTCGCCGGCTGATGCCGGGCCGTGTAACGGCAAAAAGTGGCGCGAGTGACGGGACTCGAACCCGCGACCTCCGGCGTGACAGGCCGGCACTCTAACCAACTGAGCTACACCCGCGTGGGCTGAAAACCGAACCGGCTTTCAAGGTCGTTGGGGTGAATAGGGTTCCGCCCCCGGCAAGTCAAGCGAGCGGATGGCCAAATCGTGAAAATGTTGCGCTTTTCTTTTGCCCTGCTGGATTGCCTGCTGGATTGGTTGTTGGGACCTGACGCGGCGAGGAAACATGCCGAGGCAACTCAACCTTGGTATGAGGGTGGGGCGCATTGGCCGCTTGCGGAACGAGGGGGTCTCGTTTAATCAAAATGGAGCACGTTCTGGGAGCCTGAAATGGAACAACTGCTGCTATCATACCTGCCCGTGTTGATTTTCATGGGCGTGTCGCTGGCGATTGGGCTGGCGCTTCTCATCTCACCCTTCCTGGTGGCGCACAAAGCCCCGGATGATGAAAAACTGTCCGCATATGAATGCGGCTTCAACGCGTTTGATGACGCGCGCATGAAATTCGATGTGCGGTTCTACCTCGTTGCGATTCTTTTCATCATCTTCGACCTAGAGGTGGCGTTTCTCTTTCCTTGGGCTGTGAGCTTTGGCGAAATCGGCTGGCTCGGCTTTTGGTCGATGATGATCTTCCTGGGCGTGCTCACGATTGGATTCATCTACGAATGGAAGAAGGGCGCCCTTGAATGGGACTGAGTCGGATCGAGTAGGGTGCCATGCACTGCACCCCGCCTTTGACCTTCCCATTGAGCGTGAGTTTGGGCGCGACACATCCACTACGATCGCATGCGCCAATGTCGCACCAAGGCGTCGCAGCGTTTGAAATAATCATGACGGTCAATCACCGGGAAACGTCCGGAACAAGCCAGGAATAAGCCATGACGGCACAAGACAGCGCAACAACACTGATTGCCCCTACACCCAAGGGGATTTTGGATCCTAACACCGGGAAGCCCATCGGTGCCAACGACCCATACTTTGGCGAGTTAAACGACGAGCTTGCCGACAAAGGCTTTTTGGTGACGTCCACTGACGATCTGATCAATTGGGCTCGCACCGGCTCGCTAATGTGGATGACATTTGGTCTGGCCTGCTGCGCTGTTGAAATGATGCAGCTTTCCATGCCGCGCTACGACGCCGAGCGCTTCGGCTTCGCCCCCCGTGCCTCACCCCGTCAGTCGGACGTGATGATCGTCGCGGGGACATTGACAAACAAAATGGCACCGGCTCTGCGCAAGGTTTACGACCAGATGCCCGAGCCACGCTACGTGATCTCGATGGGCTCCTGCGCCAACGGCGGTGGCTACTACCACTATTCGTACTCTGTGGTGCGCGGCTGTGACCGAATCGTGCCTGTGGACATTTATGTCCCCGGCTGCCCGCCCACCGCCGAAGCGCTGCTCTATGCGGTCTTGCTGCTGCAAAAGAAAATCCGCCGAACCGGCACGATCGAGCGCTAGGGAAGCGGAAGGAACGTCGAGATGCCAAACCAACAGCAGAGAGACCCGAAACATCAGGAACTCTCCGATTTCGCCGGTTACCTTGCAGAGAAGCTGGGTGAGCGGCTGGACGATCTTGCGATTGCGTTCGGGGAACTGACGCTTGCCACCACCGCGCAACACATCGTGTCTGTGCTGAAATTCCTGCGCGACGATGCGCAATGTCAGTTCATCGCTTTGGTGGATATTGCGGGCGTCGACTACCCCGAACGGGCGCGTCGCTTCGATATCGTCTACCATGTGCTCAGCCCGCGGCAGAACCTGCGGCTACGGGTGAAGCTCGAGACGGATGAACGCAGCCCCGTGCCGTCCGTGGTGGACGTCTTCCCCGGAGCGGACTGGTTCGAACGGGAAGCCTATGACCTCTATGGCGTGCTGTTTACCGGCCACCCGGACATGCGGCGTCTTCTGACCGATTACGGCTTTGAAGGTCATCCCTTGCGCAAAGACTTTCCGCTCACCGGGTTCAGTGAGGTGCGGTACGATGATGAGCAAAAGCGGGTAGTCTATGAGCCGGTGCATCTGCGCCAGGAATTCCGGGACTTTGATTTTCTGTCTCCCTGGGAGGGCACGGACTACGTGCTGCCCAACGAACTGAAAGGTGATGAAAAGGCAAACTGATCTGCGGCATGCCCACGGCACGCAATCCGCGATTACGCAAAGTCTTTTTTGAAAAAGAGCCATGTCTGAAGTCGACATTCGAAACTTTAACATCAACTTTGGTCCGCAGCATCCGGCCGCCCACGGCGTTTTGCGCTTGGTGCTGGAGCTGGACGGTGAAGTTGTAGAGCGGGTCGATCCGCACATTGGTCTTCTGCACCGCGGCACTGAAAAGCTGATCGAACACAAGACGTATCTACAGGCGATGCCGTATTTCGACCGTCTGGACTACGTTGCGCCGATGAACCAGGAGCACGCGTTTTGTCTGGCGACGGAACGTCTTGTGGGTCTTGAAGTTCCGCGCCGGGCCCAATTGATCCGAGTGCTTTACTGCGAGATCGGCCGTATTCTCTCACATCTTTTGAACATTACCACACAGGCCATGGACGTTGGCGCGCTCACGCCGCCGCTTTGGGGCTTTGAAGAGCGTGAAAAGCTCATGGTGTTCTACGAAAGAGCATCCGGTGCGCGCATGCACGCCGCGTACTTCCGTCCCGGCGGAGTGCACCAGGACCTTCCCGAGGCTCTTATCGACGACATCGAAGCTTGGTGCGATCCTTTTTTGAAGGTGGTGGACGATCTCGAAACGCTGCTCACGAACAACCGCATCTTCAAACAACGCAATGTTGATATCGGCATTGTAACGCTGGAAGACGCTTGGGCCTATGGATTTTCAGGCGTCATGGTGCGCGGCTCCGGCGCCGCATGGGATTTGCGCAAATCTCAGCCCTATGAATGCTACGATGAGATGGAATTCGATATTCCAATCGGCAAAAATTGCGACAACTACGACCGCTATCTCATCCGCATGCTGGAAATGCGTGAGTCCGTAAAAATCATGCGGCAGTGCATTGATAAATTGCGCGAACCGGCAGGGCGCGGCGCGATTGCCTCGACTGACGGGAAAGCGGTGCCGCCCAAGCGTGGTGAGATGAAGCAATCGATGGAAGCACTCATCCATCACTTCAAACTCTACACCGAAGGCTTCAAAGTGCCTGCGGGCGGAGTCTACGCCGCGGTGGAAGCGCCCAAGGGCGAGTTCGGTGTCTATCTGGTGTCCGATGGGTCCAACAAACCCTATCGCTGCAAACTGCGCGCACCCGGCTTCGCACACCTTCAAGCCATGGATTTCATGTGCAAGGGCCACATGCTGGCAGACGTAGGAGCTGTTCTGGGCTCCATGGACATCGTGTTTGGTGAAGTGGATCGGTAATGTCTGTTCGTCGTTTGGCAGAGGAAGATGTCCAACCGTCGGGCTTCGCGTTTAGCGCGGAGAACGACAATTGGGCCAAGGAAAAGATCAAAGACTACCCTGAAGGGCGTCAGGCTTCGGCTGTCATTCCGCTGTTGATGCGGGCGCAGGAGCAAGAGGGCTGGGTCACGAAGGCCGCCATTGAGCATGTAGCAGAGATGCTGGATATGCCGCTGATCCGGGTCTTGGAGGTCGCAACCTTTTACACGCAGTTCCAGCTGGCCCCTGTTGGCAAGCGGGCCCACGTTCAAGTGTGCGGCACGACACCCTGCATGCTGCGCGGCGCGGAAGACATCATGAAGGTGTGCAAAAAGCGCATCGCGCCCAACCCATTTGAACTGTCCGCCGACGGCAATCTGTCGTGGGAAGAGGTAGAATGCCAGGGAGCTTGCGTGAACGCGCCGATGGTGATGATTTTCAAGGATGCCTACGAAGATCTGACGCCTGAGCGGATGGATGCCATCATCGATGCTTTCGAAAAAGGCGAAGGGTCCTCCGTTCCAACCGGTCCTCAGATCGAACGTGAGTTTTCGGCTCCTGAGGGCGGGCGATTGTCTTTGATTGATGAGCCTGTTGCCAAGGTATCCTCGGGGGCAAAAAGCGCTGCGAAGCCCATGGCGGCGACAAAACCCGCCGCAAAGAACGCAAAAGCTGCAGCCGGAAAAAGTGCTGCCAAGCCCAAGGCTGAAAAAGCGGCCCCTGCGGCAGCTAAATTGGTTTCCGATGCAAAACCGGCGACGAAAGCTAAGGCAAACACTGCATCCAAAGGCGCTGGCAAAAGCGCTGCCAAAGCGGATAGTGCAGCGACTGCCGGAACAAAGCCCGAGGCCATGGCAAAACCGGCTCAGCCGGATGATCTGAAAATGATTTCCGGTATCGGACCGAAGATCGAAGGCACGTTGCACGAGCTTGGCGTTTGGACCTGGGCGCAAATTGCGTCCTGGAAAAAAGCCGAGCGCGATTGGGTGAACGGTTACCTGTCGTTCAAGGGCCGGATCGAGCGCGAAGACTGGGTGAAGCAAGCCAAGGCTTTGGCCAAAGGCGGGCGTGACGAATACGTGCGTGTGTTCGGTAAAGAGCCACGGTAGGATTGGATAGTGAGCGACGTAGACACAACTTTTTTGGCCGGCCTGCTGCAAAATATCCAACGCGACTTGGACATTTTGAAAGATGGCCAACGTGAAATCCGTCAGGAATTGATCGCAATTCGTGGCCACGTGAGTGCGATCCAAGCTGACGTAACCAATTTGTATGCGGGGCAAGCCAAGATCGAGTTGCGGTTGGAGCGTGTCGAACGCGGACTGGCCATTGCGGCCGAACCAGCGGAATAGATGATGCTTAAAGACGAAGATCGAATTTTCACCAATATCTACGGCACTTTCGACAAGTCGTTGAAAGGGGCCATGCGGCGGGGCCATTGGTCTGGCACGGCTGGGTTCATCAAGAATGGCCGCGACTGGGTCATCGATCAGGTGAAGCAATCGGGCTTGCGTGGGCGCGGCGGGGCGGGCTTCCCCACCGGTCTCAAATGGTCGTTTATGCCAAAAGAAGTGGGCGAGCGCCCCCACTACCTCGTGATCAATGCGGATGAATCGGAACCTGGCACATGCAAGGACCGGGACATCATGCGCCATGATCCCCATACGCTGATTGAGGGGTGCCTGATCGCCGGTTTCGCCATGGGAGCGCACGCGTGCTACATCTATGTGCGCGGGGAATATATGCGCGAACGCGAGGCCCTCGAAGCGGCCATCAACGAGTGCTATGACGCCGGATTTCTCGGCAAAAACAATAAGAACGGTTGGGACTACGACATCTACGTTCACCACGGGGCAGGGGCGTATATCTGCGGTGAGGAAACCGCGCTTCTGGAATCCCTCGAAGGCAAAAAGGGTCAACCGCGCCTAAAGCCGCCCTTTCCAGCCAATGTTGGCCTTTATGGCTGCCCGACGACCGTCAACAATGTGGAATCCGTCGCCGTCGTACCCACAATTCTACGCCGTGGACCGGACTGGTTTTCCTCATTCGGTGCTGAAAACAACCGCGGCACAAAACTGTTCTGCATCTCCGGCCATGTGAACCGTCCGTGTACGGTGGAAGAAGCTATGTCGATCCCGTTTCGCGAGTTGATTGACAAGCATTGTGGCGGCGTGCGCGGCGGTTGGGATAATCTTCTGGCCGTCATCCCGGGCGGCTCGTCGGTGCGTTGTGTGCCCGCCGAACAGATGATCGATACGCCTATGGATTTCGATTCTCTGATGAAATTGAAATCCGGTCTTGGCACAGCGGCCGTTATTGTGATGGACCGTTCGACAGACATCATCAAAGCCATCTGGCGGCTGTCAGCCTTCTACAAGCACGAAAGCTGCGGCCAGTGCACGCCGTGCCGCGAAGGCACGGGCTGGATGATGCGCGTGATGGACCGGATGGTGGAAGGCCGCGCCCAGAAGCGTGAAATTGATATGCTCTTCGATGTCACAAAACAGATCGAAGGACACACCATTTGCGCCCTAGGTGATGCGGCTGCCTGGCCTATTCAGGGGCTGATCACCCATTTCCGCCCGGTCATCGAAGAGCGGATTGATGCCTACACGTACCGCTCCGACAAAGACGGCATGGTCAAAGAGGCCGCTGAATAATGGCTTTTGCAATGACAGCCTTGAAAACAGTGTCGATTGTAGGGTGTGCAACCCTCATGGTCGGTTGTTCGGGCACCGTAAGTTCAATGAAAACGGTGAAGCGAGGACCGCTGACCGTACAGCAGGATAGAACCTACACCGCTAAGGACGGCAAAACCTATGTCGTCGCCATGGTCGGTGTCACGAACAAGAAATCGGATTTTGTAACCACCAGCGTAACGCAGAGGGTTTCTTTGTCCGAAGAGAAAGGCAAGGCGGCCAAAGGTCGGTATGAGGCTGTGGCCTTGGAACTGCTCGCGCCATTTTGTTCAAATCGGGGAAAGACTGCCGTTATGGGCAATCTTAGACCCGAACAGCAAGCGCGCATGCATATCCGCCGAAGCCGTGTCATTTGGACGTTTTCAAGAAGGTGCGCGTAGACCATGCACCTAGCTGAACTCAATATCGCGAAACCAAAATTTGCCAATGATGATCCGCGGTTCGCGGGTTTCATTGATAATCTGAACCGCATTAATGAACTGGGTTTTACCATGCCGGGGTTTGTTTGGTTTCATATGGACGAGAGCGGTCATGCCATGGACATGCCGACACCTTGGCCGGATGCAGCGGCCAATATGTCGGTTTGGGAGACGCCGGAACACTTGGAGCACTTTGTTTGGAACACGGTGCACAAGCAGTTTTACAACCGCAAGCATGAGTGGTTCGACGCGATGTCGACGCATCATTTTGTGATGTGGTGGGTCGAAGAGGGGCATCAGCCCACACTGGACGAGGCAAAGGAACGGCTTGATCACTTGGACGCCCATGGCAACACCGATTTCGCCTTCGATTGGGCGCATCTGCCCCATGTGAAGCTCTGGCAGGAGAAGCGCTGCGGGTAAGAGGGAAACGATATGGTTGAAGAACCAGAAAATGTGATGCCCAAATTGATGCGATATATTCGTGCGGAAATGCATGCCATTCGCGCAGATAATCAACACATTAAACAGCGCATCGATGAAATGCATGAGACGCTCTACACATCGGCTGCATCGCGATGCACACGAGTGTGAAGCAAGATACTTTGACTAAGCGGATCGACACACTCGAAACGCGCCTTGCGAAGCTGGAAGAGAAAGCCTGATGGCCAATATCATCGTTGATGGAAAAGAGATCGAAGTTCCAGATCACTACACGCTGCTGCAGGCGGCGGAGGATGCGGGTGCTGAAATTCCGCGCTTTTGTTTTCACGAGCGGCTGTCCATCGCGGGCAACTGCAGGATGTGCCTTGTCGAAGTAAAGGGCGGCCCGCCAAAGCCCGCCGCGTCTTGCGCCATGGGCGTTAAGGATCTGCGCCCCGGTCCGAACGGAGAGCCACCGGAGATTTTCACCAACACGCCGATGGTCAAGAAGGCCCGCGAAGGTGTGATGGAATTCCTGCTGATCAATCATCCCCTCGATTGCCCGATCTGCGACCAGGGTGGCGAGTGCGACTTGCAAGACCAGGCCATGGCGTTCGGCATGGACGCATCGCGTTACCAGGAAAATAAGCGGGCGGTGGAAGACAAGTATATCGGGCCGCTCGTCAAAACGATCATGACCCGCTGCATCCACTGCACACGTTGCGTGCGGTTCACGACGGAAGTGGCGGGCATTTCTGAGCTTGGTTTGTTGGGCCGTGGTGAAGATGCAGAGATCACCACATATCTTGAAAAAGCCATGACGTCGGAACTGCAAGGAAACGTGATCGATCTGTGCCCCGTGGGTGCGCTGACGTCGAAACCTTACGCGTTCCAAGCGCGGCCTTGGGAACTGACCAAAACGGAAACCATCGACGTGATGGATGCTGTCGGCTCCGCTATTCGTGTCGATACGCGCGGCTCCGAAGTCATGCGTATTATGCCGCGCGTGAACGAAGCGGTGAACGAGGAATGGATCTCGGACAAAACCCGATTCATCTGGGATGGTCTGAAATCCCAGCGCCTTGACCGGCCCTATGTGCGCAAAGACGGAAAGCTGACGCCCGCGTCTTGGTCCGAAGCGTTCGATGTCATTGCGGCCAAAGTGAACGGCGCCGACGGGGCCTCTATGGGAGCCATTGCCGGCGAACTGTCTACGGTCGAAGAAATGTATGCGCTGCGCGAATTGATGGCGGGTCTGGGCTCGCCCAACATGGATTGCCGTCCAGCAAACTCTGCGCTGGATCCGTCCCTTGGTCGCGCATCCTATCTGTTCAACTCCACGATTGAAGGCATTGAAGAGGCCACGTCGATCCTCCTGGTCGGCACCAACCCTCGGCTGGAAGCATCGGTGTTGAACGCCCGTATTCGTAAGCGTTGGCGGACAGGTGAAGCCCGCATCGGCCTGATCGGCGAAGCCGCTGACCTCACCTATGACTACCATCACGTCGGCGCTGGCCCTGAAAGCCTGGTTGATCTTTTGGATCGTGAGCCACCGTCCGGCGAACGCCGCATGGTGATTGTTGGGCCTGGAGCGTACAACCGCCCCGACGGCGCAGCGGTCTTGGCCGCCGCCGGGCAAATGGCGCAAAAGTTCGGCCTAATCGCGGACGATTGGAACGGTTTCAACATCCTCCACACCGCGGCATCCGCCGTCGGCGGTCTCGATCTCGGCTTTGTGCCAGGTGAGGGCGGTCTTGCCACCGCAGATATGCTGGAACAGTCGGACGTCCTCTTCCTGCTCGGTGCTGATGAACTCGATATGACCAAGCGCAAGGCCGGTGCTTTTACCGTCTATATCGGCAGCCACGGTGACGTTGGCGCGCACCATGCCGATGTTATCCTGCCCGGTGCGGCCTACACCGAAAAGTCTGGGACTTACGTCAACACCGAAGGCCGGATTCAGATGGGCCAACGCGCAGGTTTTGCGCCGGGCGAAGCGCGGGAAGACTGGGCGATTCTGCGGGCCTTGAGCGCGACGCTCGGCAAGACGCTGCCGTTTGATTCCCTCGCACAACTGCGCGGGGCACTCTACGAAGCCCATCCGCACTTTGCCCAAATTGACGAGATCGCCCCGAGCGACGCAAGCGGTGTTGAAGCTCTGGCAGCCCGCAAGGCTGGCAAGGTGTCGAAAACGCCCTTCGTGAGCCCGGTAAAAGATTTTTATCTCACAAACCCGATTGCCCGTGCGTCAGCCGTCATGGCCGAATGTTCGCAACGCGCCAACGGTTCACTCCTGGAAGCGGCGGAATAGACCGATGCAGCCCACATTTTTCCAAACCTATATCGAACCGCCGCTTTGGATGCTGGGGCACAGCGTGCTTTTGCTCGTGTGTCTGCTGCTGTCGGTCGCTTACATCCTCTACGCTGACCGCAAGATTTTCGCCGCTGTTCAAATGCGCCGCGGACCCAACGTGGTCGGGCCGTGGGGTCTGCTACAGAGTTTTGCGGACTTTTTGAAATTCGTCGTCAAAGAGCCGATCATCCCGGCATCCGCCAACAAAGGCGTCTTCCTCATGGCACCGCTGGTGGCAGCAGTCCTTGCCCTGTCCGCCTGGGCGGTGATTCCCGTCAATGAGGGCTGGGCCGTGGCAAACCCCAACCTGGGGCTGCTGTTCGTGTTCGCGATTTCTTCCCTTGAGGTCTACGGTATTATCATGGGCGGCTGGGCGTCGAACTCGAAATATCCGTTCCTCGCCTCCCTTCGCTCTGCTGCGCAAATGGTGTCTTACGAAGTCTCCATCGGATTTGTGATCATTACGGTTCTCTTGTGCGTCGGTTCGCTCAATCTCACGGAAGTTGTGCTGGCGCAAAAAGACGGTTTGGGCACGATGCTGGGCGCGCCAAGCTCTTTCCTCGATTGGCATTGGTTGGCGCTGTTTCCGATGTTTGTCGTGTTTTTCATCTCCGCCATCGCAGAAACCAACCGCCCGCCCTTCGATCTTCCCGAAGCCGAATCGGAGTTGGTGGCCGGCCACATGGTGGAATATTCCTCCACACCGTTCCTGCTGTTTTTCCTCGGTGAATTCGTCGCTATCACATTGATGTGCGCATTGACCGTGCTGCTGTTCCTCGGGGGCTGGTTGCCGCCGGTGGATATTGCACCGTTCAACTGGGTGCCCGGTGTGGTCTGGTTTGTTTTGAAGGGCCTCTTCGTCTTCTTCTGCATGGCCATGGTGCGCTGCATCGTGCCCCGTTACCGCTACGACCAGTTGATGCGTTTAGGCTGGAAGGTCTTCCTGCCCCTGTCGCTCGCCATGGTCTTCATCACCGCCTTCACGCTCAAAGTCATGGGATGGGCTTAAAATGTCATCACTTGTTCAAGCTGGAAAATCGCTCTTTCTTTGGGAATTCGTCAAAGCCTTCGGTCTTGGGGTACGCTACCTGTTTGCCCCGAAAGCGACTGTGAACTACCCTTTTGAAAAAGGTCCGGTGTCGGCCCGTTTTCGCGGTGAGCACGCTTTGCGCCGTTATCCCAACGGGGAAGAGCGTTGCATTGCCTGCAAACTTTGCGAAGCCATCTGCCCCGCGCAGGCCATCACCATCGAAGCTGGCCCCCGCCGCAACGACGGAACCCGTCGCACGGTGCGCTATGACATCGACATGGTGAAATGCATCTATTGCGGCTTTTGCCAGGAAGCCTGTCCGGTGGACGCCATCGTGGAGGGTCCAAACTTCGAGTTTGCCGCTGAAACCCGCGAAGAGCTCTATTACGACAAGGAAAAACTGCTGGAAAACGGCGCACGGTGGGAACGTGAGCTGGCGCGCAATCTGGCGATTGATGCACCATACCGCTAGGGCCCGTTTTCAAGACTGATCGACGTCCACGCCCGGCACAAAAACTCAACTTGCGGCATATGGACGGAGCAAAACTGAGGCGCTAAGAGGGCGCAATGTCGCAGATGCTGCACGCCGTTTGAATCGCGTGTGCGGTGTCTAGAGGGAAGCCGAAAGGCAGACGGGGAAGTATCGGGCCAGTGCGAACGCGCGCGCCGTGCGACCCGCTAGAAAGCGTGTTTTGATGAGCGTTGCTGCGCTGTTCTTCTATTTGTTTGCCACGGTCACCGTGGCATCGGCGTTCATGGTGATTTCTTCCAGAAACCCCGTGCACTCCGTGCTTTTTCTGATCTTAGCCTTCTTCAACTCCGCGGGGCTTTTCATGCTGGCCGGGGCGGAGTTTTTGGCTCTGATCCTCATCGTTGTTTATGTCGGCGCGGTCGCAGTGCTCTTCCTTTTTGTTGTCATGATGCTCGACGTCGACTTCGCCGAAATGCGCCAGGGTTTCCTCAAATACCTGCCCATCGGCGGTCTGGTGGGCCTCATCCTGGCTGTGGAACTCGTGCTCGTTTTGGGCGGTATTTCCTTCAGCGCCGAGGGCGCGCGGGTTGCCGTCGAGCCGATCCCTGATTTGGCCCAAACCGACAACATCACCGCGCTCGGAAATGTGCTTTACACGAAATATATCTTCTTCTTTCAGTTGGCCGGCATGGTCCTGCTGGTCGCTATGATCGGAGCCATCGTCCTCACCCTGAGCCACCGCCCCGATGTGAAGCGTCAAAACGTGGCCGAGCAGGTGGCCCGCGACCCAAATGAAGCGGTTGTGCTTGCCAAAGTGAAGTCCGGGGAGGGCATTTAAGCCATGGAGAACATGCTCCCACAATTCCTCACCGTCGGTGCCATTCTGTTCACCCTTGGGGTCTTCGGCATCTTCCTGAATCGGAAAAACGTCATCGTCATCTTGATGTCCGTTGAGCTCATCCTGCTGGCCGTGAACATCAATTTCGTTGCCTTCGCCCAGGCCAATGGCGACCTCATGGGCCAGGTGTTTGCTCTTCTCGTTTTGACCGTCGCCGCCGCTGAGGCTGCCATCGGCCTTGCAATCTTGGTCGTGTTCTTCCGCAACCGTGGTTCCATCGCGGTGGAAGACGTCAACGTGATGAAGGGGTAAGCGCGCCCCGCGCGATTGAAAGTCAAACATGCTTCATTTGATCGTTTTCCTACCGCTCATCGGCTTCTTGATTGCTGGCCTCATGGGCCGACAGATCGGCGCTAAGGCCTCAGAATACATCACCTCCGGTCTGCTGATCATATCGGCTGCGCTGAGCTGGGTCGTGTTTTCTGGCTTTTGGTTGGGTGACACCAAAGCGTTCACCGTCCCTGTCCTGCAGTGGATTTCTGTTGGCAATTTCACCGCGGACTGGGCGTTTCGGGTCGATACATTGACGGCGGTGATGCTGGTGGTGGTGAACAGCGTCTCGGCGTTGGTGCACGTCTATTCCATCGGCTATATGCACCACGACCCACACCGCCCGCGCTTTTTTGCATACCTGTCGCTCTTCACGTTCGCGATGTTGATGCTCGTGACGTCAGACAACCTCATCCAAATGTTCTTCGGATGGGAAGGCGTGGGCCTCGCGTCTTATCTTTTGATTGGCTTTTGGTTCAAAAAACCATCGGCCAATGCGGCGGCCATGAAGGCGTTTATCGTCAACCGCGTGGGCGATTTTGGCTTCGCTTTGGGTATTTTTGGCGTCTTTGTCCTGTTCGACAGCGTCAATTTCGACGTGATCTTCGCCAATGCGGGCAGCTTTGCTGCCGACAGTGCAGAAGCTCAGGCCCGCACGGTGCTGACCTTCGCGGGATATGAATTGGCCCGCGACGATGCGATCACCGTCGTGGCGTTGCTTTTGTTCATGGGCGCCATGGGAAAGTCAGCACAGTTCCTGCTGCACACCTGGTTGCCGGACGCCATGGAAGGCCCAACACCGGTCTCTGCGCTCATCCATGCTGCCACGATGGTGACCGCCGGCGTATTCCTCGTGGCGCGCATGTCGCCGATTTTCGAATTGTCCATGACGGCGCTTACCGTCGTGACGCTGATTGGGGCAACGACCGCATTTTTTGCCGCCACCATTGGCTTGGTTCAAAACGATATCAAACGGGTCATCGCCTACTCAACCTGCTCGCAGCTGGGCTACATGTTTGCCGCCCTTGGGGTGGGCGCGTACGGCGCGGCGATCTTCCATCTGTTTACCCACGCGTTTTTCAAGGCGCTGCTGTTCCTCGGCGCGGGCTCAGTCATTCACGCTGTGTCCAATGAACAAGACATGCGCCACATGGGCGGGCTTCGCAAACACATCCCCAAAACCTATTGGATGATGATCATCGGAACAGTCGCGCTCACCGGCCTTGGCATCCCGGGCACAGTGATCGGTACTGCCGGCTTCTTCTCAAAAGATGCGATCATTGAAAGCCTCTATGTGGGCCAAAACGCCTATGCGGGCTACGCTTTCTGGATGACCGTCATCGCCGCGCTGTTTACCAGCTTCTATTCCTGGCGTCTGATCTTCATGACATTCCACGGCCAAACCCGGGCACCGGCCGACGTAATGAGCCATGTGCACGAAAGCCCCAATGTCATGCTCGTGCCGCTCTACGTCTTGGCGGTGGGCGCACTGTTTGCCGGTCTGATTTTCCACACGCCGTTCATCGGCAGCCACCACGAGGTGGGCAAACTCGATCCGCACTATCTGGCGTTTTGGGATCAGGCTTTGTTCCTCGGCGCCGACAACAAGATCCTGGAAAACTTCCACAACGTGCCAAAGCTCGTGAAATGGTCGCCCTTCATCATGATGGCGCTCGGCTTTGGGACGGCGTGGTGGTTCTACATCCGCTCGCCGGGCCTGCCAGCAGAGCTCGCGCGACAGCATTCGGGGCTCTATCAGTTCCTTCTCAACAAGTGGTACTTCGATGAGTTGTATAGCCTCATCTTCATCAAGCCCGCTTTGTGGGTCGGACGTTTGTTCTGGCAGCAGGGTGACACCCGCATCATCGATGGTTACGGCCCAAACGGTCTGGCCGCCCGCGTCATGGATGTGACCCGGGGGATCGTGCGCCTTCAAACCGGTTACCTCTACCACTACGCATTCGCGATGCTCATCGGTGCAGCGGCCCTGGTGACCTATATGATGTTCCAGGGAGCCAGCTAACGTGAGCGATATTCCCTTCCTTTCCATCATCACCTTCCTGCCCTTGGCAGGGGTGCTGATGATCTTCCTGATCTGGGAAGACAGCGAAATTGCCCGGCGAAACGTGCGCTATGTTGCGCTGTTCACCACCGTGGTCACCTTCGTCATTTCCCTCGCTCTCTGGGTCAATTTCGACGAAACCCAATCGGGCTTTCAGTTCGTTGAAAAGGTGCCGTGGATCGAGGGCAGCGGCATCGCCTACCACATGGGTGTCGATGGCATTTCGATGCTGTTTGTCATCCTGACCACGTTCCTGATGCCGATTTGTATCCTGGCCAGCTGGGAAGCCATCAAAGAGCGTGTGCGCGAATACATGATCGCGTTCCTGGTTCTGGAAACACTCATGATCGGGGTCTTTTGCGCACTCGACACCGTTCTGTTCTACGTCTTCTTTGAAGGCTGCCTCATTCCGATGTTTCTCATCATTGGCGTGTGGGGTGGGAAACGACGCGTCTACGCAAGCATTAAGTTCTTCCTCTACACGCTGTTGGGCTCCGTTTTGATGCTCCTGGCGATCATGGCGATGTACTGGCAGGCTGGCACAAGCGACATCCCGACATTGCTCGCCCATGATTTCCCAGCCTCCATGCAAACCTGGTTGTGGCTCGCCTTCTTTGCGTCTTTCGCGGTCAAAATGCCCATGTGGCCCGTCCACACCTGGCTGCCAGACGCACACGTGGAAGCCCCTACCGCAGGCTCAGTCATTCTGGCTGGTATTCTGCTCAAAATGGGCGGCTACGGCTTCCTGCGCTTTTCTCTACCTATGTTCCCAATCGCCAGCGCCGACTTCCAGTGGCTGGTGTTTGGTCTGTCCATCGTAGCGATCATCTACACATCATTGGTGGCGCTCGTTCAGGAGGACATGAAAAAGCTCATCGCGTATTCCTCGGTCGCACATATGGGCTACGTGACCATGGGCATTTTTGCAGCCAACGTCGAAGGTATCTCCGGCGGTATTTTTCAAATGCTCGCCCACGGCCTCGTCTCAGGGGCATTGTTCCTTTGCGTCGGCGTGATTTACGACCGCATGCATACCCGCGAGATCGCCGCCTTCGGGGGGCTCACCAACCGCATGCCGAACTACGCCGTGGTGTTCTTAATTTTCACCATGGCCAATGTGGGCTTGCCCGGCACAGCCGGTTTCATCGGGGAATTCATGACCCTCGTGGGCGCGTTCAAGGCCAACACCTGGGTGGCGATTTTCGCGACGACGGGCGTGATTTTGTCGGCGGCCTACGGCTTGTGGCTCTACCGCCGCATCTCGTTTGGCGCACTTGAGAAGGAATCCCTCAAGACCATTCTCGACCTGAACGCCCGCGAAAAAGCTATCCTCATACCGCTGGTGTTGCTGGTGATTTTCTTCGGTGTGTACCCCAGTGCCGTGTTCGATGTGACCGAGGCTTCTGTGAATGCTCTCGTGATCGACTACCAAGCCGCCCTCGATGCAGCCGTTAAAACCGCCGACACCGCATCTTCCGCCACGCAAGTCGCGTCTCAATAGGCGCGCCGGAAACCACATACGATGTTTGATTTTTCGATCCCCAATCTCAACCTGCTGACCCCGGAATTCATCATCGCCCTTGGCGCGATGGCTTTGTTGATGCTCGGCGTCTTCATCGGTGAAAAATCAAGCCGCTTGGTCAATGGTTTCACGGTTGCCCTGTTCGTCATCGCAGGCCTCTGGCTGATCTGGACTCCGTCCACCGGCACGGCGTTTGAAGGCGCATTTGTCCTCGACCCATTCGCGCGTTTGATGAAAATTTTGATCCTCATCGGCTCCGCTGTGGCGATCGCCATGAGCGTAGGCTCTGCCGATGCGGGGGAAAAAGAGGGGATCGGCCAGTTCGAATATCCCATTCTGGTGGCCCTTTCGACGCTCGGCATGATGCTGATGGTGTCGGCCAACGATCTCATTTCGCTCTATCTAGGCCTCGAGCTGCAAGCCCTTGCGCTCTACGTTGTTGCAGCCATCAATCGCAACTCGCTTCGTTCGACGGAAGCCGGCTTGAAGTATTTCGTTCTCGGCGCATTGTCCTCGGGAATGCTGCTCTACGGCGCATCTTTGGTGTACGGCTTCACCGGCCACACCACGTTTGAGGGCATTGCGGCGGCCATGGAGGCCGAGCGCTCGTTGGGCGTGATCTTCGGCATCGTGTTTGTACTCGCCGGCCTTGCCTTCAAAATTTCCGCGGTCCCGTTCCACATGTGGACCCCGGACGTCTATGAAGGCGCGCCAACACCGGTCACCGCGTTCTTTGCCGCCGCTCCAAAAATCGCCGCTATGGCGCTTTTGATCCGCGTTGTGCACGGCGCGTTTGATCCCGCCGCTGCCGACTGGAAACAGATCATCGCCTTCATTTCGATTGCATCTATGGTGCTGGGTGCCTTTGCCGCCATCGGCCAAAGCAATATCAAACGCCTGATGGCCTACTCCTCCATCGGCCATATGGGCTTTGCCCTCGTTGGCCTGTCAGCTGGATCGGAAGAGGGCGTCACAGGCGTCGTGCTCTACATGATGATCTATATGGCCATGACGCTGGGTACCTTCGCCTGCATCATCGCAATGCGTCGCAATGACGGTTCGGTGGAAGACATCAGCGATCTGTCAGGCCTTTCTCGAACGCACCCCATCATGGCGTTGATGCTCACGGTGTTGATGTTCTCACTTGCCGGTATCCCGCCCTTCGCCGGGTTCTGGGGAAAATATTTCGTCTTCCTCGCCGCCGTTCAGGCCGAACTCTACACTTTGGCTGTCATCGGTGTGCTGGCCAGTGTGGTCGGGTGCTATTACTACCTGCGCATCGTCAAAATCATGTGGTTCGATGAGCCGGAGCCGAAATTTGTGCCCATGGCCGGAGAACTGCGCCTGGTGCTCGGCGTATCGGGTTTGTTCACGGTCTTCTTCGTTCTGGTCGCCAATCCGCTGACAGCGTGGGCAACCATTGCGGCCCGCACGTTCTTTTGACGGCGCATCGCCGTCCCACCACCTGACCCAACGTGACAACCTCTCTTTTCGATCCCAGTGCATGGCCACGCCAACACGTGGCGAGCGCCGGGTCCACCAACACCGATGCAGCCGCCTGGGTCATCGCCGGTCGCTCCCATGGTGTCTGGATCCGAGCTGATGAGCAAACCGGTGGCCGGGGCCGTCGCGGTCGGGCATGGCATTCGCCGGTGGGCAATCTTCACGCCAGCGTCGCGTTTCGCGTGCCAACTCGAACCAGCGGTCCACCTACGGCCCTGCCGTTGCTCGCGGCGCTGGCCTTGCTGGAAGCCGTCCAACAGGTCACGGCCAGCCAACACCTGCGCATCAAATGGCCCAATGACCTTTTGCTCAACGGTAAAAAATTGGCGGGCCTGTTGCTTGAAAGCGCAAGCCTGGG
>JBCBCT010000055.1:0-22009 GCA_038530365.1 Pseudomonadota bacterium
CTCATGGTGGCCGTCATGGTCTATCCTTGGCACAAGCTTCGCCAGACAGCCTAAGCGCGGGCCTTTTTGCCCCGGTTGCGCAAAACGTGGCTGTAATCGGGGTTGTAGAGGTCTGAGTCGCGAAAGCTCACCTCACCAAAAACCCGACCCACCATCACCAAAGCCGTGCGGGTAATCTTTGCCTCCCGCACGGCCTCCTTCATGCCCGCCAGTGTGGTGTGGATATAGTGCTCGTCCGGCCATGTGGCGCGGTAGGCGATCACCACCGGACAATCTGCGCCGTAATACGGTTCCAAAGCCTCGCGGATATAGACCAGGTTGCGGATCGACAAATGGATCGCCAGCGTCGCACCGGACCGTCCCAAAATTTCCAACTGTTCGCCCTCCGGCATGCTGGACGCTTTCATGCCTGTGCGTGTGACGATCACCGTTTGCGCAATTTCCGGCAGCGTGAGCTCGGTTTTTAACCGCGCCGCAGCCGCCGCGAAGGCTGGCACACCGGGCACGATCTCATAGTCGATCCTCAACGCATCCAAACGCCGCATTTGTTCGGCCGTCGCCCCATAAATGGATGGATCACCCGAATGGACCCTGGCCACATCGTGGCCTGCGGCATGGGCCGCTTCGATCTCCGCCATGATCGCATCAAGGTGCATGGAAGCGGTATCCATCACCTGCGCTCCCGCCGGCGCAGCGTCCACGATTTCCGGAGGTACGAGCGAACCGGCATATAGGCAAACGGGACAATGCTCGATCAAACGCAGGCCGCGCACGGTGATGAGATCGGCGGCTCCCGGCCCCGCTCCGATGAAATAAACGGTCACGCGCCGCTCCCCCGTTGTGTCAAAAGTCCGGTGCTGTCCTTGGCGGCATAGCCCCGCGGGGTGTACACCCATTCCCGGCCACTGCCGGTTTTGACGGTGCGGCTGTCGCTGGACCCGACGACGACAACTGTCAGCATATCAACATCATCCACGTTCAGTTCCTCTAAGGGGACGATGCGCACCACTTCCCCAGGGCGCCCCAGATTGGTTGCCAAAACCACAGGTGTGTCGGCGGGACGATGCTGGAGCAAAACATCCCGCGCATAGGCCAACTGAGTGCGCCGACGCTGGGAAACGGGGTTATAAAACGCGATCACGAAATCCCCCTCCGCCGCAGCCTTCACCCGGGTTTGGATCGCGTCCCATGGCGTCAGCAAGTCGGACAGGGAGATCGTACAAAAATCGTGACCAAGGGGCGCGCCCACGCGGGCAGCGGCGGCTTGCAACGCAGAAATCCCCGGCGCAACCGTCACGTCAATGCGCGCCGCACCGTCGCTCAAACCACCCCCATCAAACAATTCAAAGACCAGCGTGGCCATCGCATAGATCCCTGCATCGCCGGAGCAGACGAGCGCCACATCACGGCCCTGCCCGGCAAGCTCCATGGCATGGCGGACCCGATCCTCTTCGCGACCAAGGGGAAAGTCATGGCGCGTTTTGTTGGTCGCAAGATCCCCCAAAATATCGAGATAGAGCGAGTAACCAACCAAGTCCGAAGCGCGACCCACCAGGGCGCTGGCCTCCGGAGAGCGCCAATCCGCATCACCCGGGCCGATACCGACCACCCCCAAATGGCCCTGCCCGCGCCCAACCGTTTCGGGATCAATCACTCCGTCCGCCCGGGCGAGCGCACAGGTGGCGCGGCGCGCTTTTTGCTTGGCCAAAACCAGCGAGCCCTCGGGGCCCACGGCGGCCAGAGCCGCCCCTTCGCTCACGCCGTGACACCCCACTTCCGCAAACACAACATCAGACGGCGTGGCCAGCCGCGGCGTCTCTCGCTCCAAAACCTCAGCGGTAAAAAAGCGGGCCGGGACATCAAAATGTGCGGCAACACCATGGACGGCAGCTTCGTCCGCCTTGACGTCCAGCGAACACACGCAGGCCAGTGACAAGGGGCTGATATTGGCGTCTTTCAAAGCCTTTTCGGCAAGCGCGATCAATTCGTCAGTGGGCGTGCCCCGCTCGCAGCCCACCCCCAGCACGGTGTCCGCCCTATGATAAACCAATGTGCCAGACTCCGGCTCCGTCGCCGTTTTTGTGACCCGTAGGGTGAACGACGCATCCTTGGAGAGCGGCAGGTCCGCCTTCCGCAGCCAGAGGTCCGGCGCGTCCAGATCACCATCAATGCGCAGGCTTTGACCGGCCAGCAAACCCGCCATCACGGGCTTCGCATCGTGCCGGTTCGCCAGTTTCCACCCGAGCGGCGGTTCATCCAAAGCAACGCCAAAGCGCACATCGCCAGCCGTGGTGACGGCCGCATAACCGCCAAGATGGGCCGCAATCACCCGTGCAATCTGGTTTCCACCATGGTGGCCGCCGATCAACGGCACGACGCTTGAACCGTCATCCGCCACGGCGATGACAGCCGGGTCTTCATGCTTGGAGCGAATGTACGGCGCAACCATGCGCACCAGTGCACCGCAGGCCATGATGCCGACAATGGTGGTTCCAGCCTGAAAAAGTTCCGCAATGTGGCCGGCAGCGTTGTCAAAGGCGACATCGCCCCCGTCCACGCGGCTGGACAGTGTGTGGATCGCTCCGCCGGACAGGGCCTTGATTTCCTCCGCCACCGGCATGGCAGACGGAGACAAAACAATGATGGCGGGCCCCACCGATATTGGGTCTGCTGATACAGGAAATGGTGCGCGTGTCGTGTCTGGGTCGGTCATGAACTATCCGTGTGACGCTGTGACGGTTCCGTATCGGGCGCAAGGGCCAGCGTTTCAATCCAGGCTTCGGCCCCTTTGTACAGAAGGACCATCGAAAAATAAGGCGCAGGATCGGCAGGGACCTGCGCAAGCGGCGCCAGCCGCTGCTCGCCAAGGCTGATCCGTTCAAGATAGCTTGCCCGATCCATCAGACCCATCCGCTCAATGAGCGTCCGCAGGCGCGGCAAATGTCGCCCCACCTTGATAAAGCACACAGCATCGCTCGCCGCGATACCGGCTTCCAGATGGCCATCATCCAGAGGGGCCGGCAGGACGGTCAAAACATCATTGCGAGCCGCCAAAGGCCGCTGAATTGCCGCGCCGCCGGCCATCATGGAACTGATGCCGGGCACAATCTCACAGGGAAACCGCGGGCCCAACCGTTCATAGACATACATGAAGGAGCCGTAGAAAAACGGATCCCCTTCGCAAAGCACCGCCACATCACGGCCAGCCAAAAGATGTTCCGCCAACGTTTCACACACGGTGTCATAAACCGCTTGCGCGGGAAACCGCGCCACCTTCATGGGCACCACAATCGGCACTTCGATGGCCGTATCAGGAATGAATTGAGCGGCGATGGAGCGGGCAAAACTCGGGCCGGTGTCGGGCGCCGGGTAAGACACCACAGGACACGCCTGCAAAATGCGGTGCGCCTTCAAGGTGATCAGCTCGGGATCACCCGGGCCGACGCCGAGGCCGTATAGCGTGCCTGTGTGCGCAGCGCTCATACCGACGGGCCTTTCTCTTTTTCAGGCCCATCTACGCGTTTTTCGACGCACCATTGGGTCACCGGCATGGCCGCACGCCAGCCGCGATACGGCCCCACTGGCTCCGCATGGGCAACCTGCACACGGGTCAATTCACCTCCGTGTCGATTGTGAAGCGTGGCCAACATAGCCTCCGTTTCCAGCGTCACGCCGTTGGCAACCAGGCGTCCGCCGGAGCGCAAAGCCGCCCAACATGCATCAAACACGCCTTCGTCCGTCATGCCACCGCCGATGAAAATGGCATCTGGTTGGGGCAGAGCGTGCAGAGCCTCCGGTGCCGTCCCTTCAATGAGCATCAGTTTCTCCGTGCCCAATCGAACGCAGTTTTCACGAATGCGCGCGCAGCGCTCGCTCCGGGGTTCAATGGCAACGGCTTGAGCACCCCGAGCCGCGCGCATCCATTCGATCCCGATGGAACCGGACCCCGCGCCAACATCCCACAGCACCGCATCTGGATACGGCGCAAGCTTGGCAAGTGTGATGGCGCGGACATCGCGCTTGGTCATTTGCCCATCGTGAAGAAAGGCATCATCCGGCAGCCCACCGGTACGCGGATACCACCGGGCCTGCGGACCGGCATGGCATTCGATCGCTAGAGTGTGAAAGTCCGGCACCGTGTGGCTCCACGTTTCTGCCCTGCCCTCAAACCGCGCTTCGTTCACCCCACCCAAAGCGGCCAGCGCAACGATCTTGCTTTGGCCAAATCCCCGCCCCGTCAGAAGCGCCGCCACAGCACCGGGCGTGGATGCATCCTTCGTCAACAGCAAAAGCCGCACCTGGGGCGCGACATGGGGCAAGATCTGAGACACCGCACGCCCGTGCACCGTCACCGTCTCGCAATCCGCCAAACTCCACCCCATGCGGGCAGCCGCCCATTGAAAGGCGGACAATTGCGGAAAAAACCGGATGTCCTCTGCTGGAATGGACCGCACGATGCGCGCGCCAACGGAATACCAAAGCGGGTCACCCGTCACCAAAACAACCAGCTTTTTACCCCGATAGGAGCGAATGGTGTCGATCATCGCATCGAAGGGGGACGGCCAGCGCACGCGTTCAGCGGTCACGTTGTCGGCCAGAAAGTGATGACGATCCCCGCCGATGATCACGTCAGCCGCCGTGACCCGCGCCCGCGCATCAGCGCTCAAGCCAGCCATTCCGTCTTCGCCGATGCCGATGATATCAAGCCAAGGATCTGTCGGTGTCATGTCACTCATGGCCAGCCCACCAAAGCTGAAAGCACGAGACCGAAACCCACGTTCGCCGCAGCTGCAAACGGCGAAAACCATGCGGGCGCGCGCACGGCAAAGAAACGATATTGGGAGGTCTGGTTCAGATGCGCCAAGCTCCACAGCGCTTGAAGAGCAAACCCCGCATACAAAAGCGTAGGCGTGGTTCTCAAAGCCGCTGCCGCCAGAACAAAGGTGAGCAGCCCCACGCCGCATTCAGCAAGGGTCACCGGGCGACGGTCAGAATTTGCAATCGCAATACCAAGCCACAGCGCGGTCATAACGCATAGATTGATCGCAAAAGCCGGCACCACCGCATCCATGCCGGGGAGGCGCATAATGCCGCCAACGCCAACGCCAAAGGCGAGCCCGTACAGGACGTACCAGGACATCAACCGAGCCCTCCAGCCAGAGCGTTCACCGCCGCACTTGCTAGGGCCGATCCCCCACGTCGACCGTGGATGGTGATATAGTCCTGGCCAAGATCGTTGTGAGCGAGTGCAAGTTTCGATTCCACCGCGCCAACGAACCCAACCGGCAGGCCGATCACAACCGCAGGCCTGGGCGCGCCTTCTGATAAACGTTCCAGCAACCGAAACAGAGCTGTTGGCGCATTGCCAATGGCAACAATCGAGCCATCAAGATCACCGTCATCCCAAAAGTCCACCGCAGCAGCGGACCGCGTGTTGTCGATAGCTTTTGCATGGTCGGCAACGCGCACGTCATTGAGCGTACAAATAATCGCGTTTTTTTGAGGCAAGAACCGCTCGATGATGCCAGAGCGCACCATCTCAACATCACACAGGATGGGGCGTCCAGAAGCCAGAGACGTGTTGGCCTGTTCAAAGGCACCGTCTGAATAGGCCAGGTCATCCACGACATCGACCATCCCACAGGCATGAATAAGACGCATGGCAAGCGGCCGCATGTCGTGGCTGACGCGTGACAAATCCGCCTCAGCTTCGACGGTGGCGAAAGACTGACGATAAATTTCGGAAGGGTCGCGAATGTAATCGAATGTCCCGGTCACGGCGCGTCCGCCTTTGGCAGGTTAGCACCCGCGATCCAACCCTCTTCGCAAAGCACCGCCTGCAGTTCCTTTTCGCTCAAACCATCCGGTGTCCCGAGCCAACTGTCCAGCGCCCCGCGCGCATCGCTCGCCGCCACATGCTCCACCAGTGTACGCACCTGGGCGGCGTCTTTGACCTCCCCCGGCGCGGGCACAACCTCAAGCAGCGATGGATAAACCTCGCACAGGGTGACGGGCTTGGCTTTGTCGGAGGAAAAACCGGTTTCAAACGGCCAAATGGAAAAACAATCGGGGTGGGACAAACGACAGGCCTGCAAAGCGGCAATGCCTGTCATGGTTTGACCGCCAACGGCCCCCGCATAGCACATCTGCCACACCGATTTTGCCGATGGGACCCGCCCCTCTACGATGCGATGCTCGCAAACGCCATCAAAGGAAGGCTTCTTTGGCGACAAAGCGGTAAAACTCTGCCCCACGGGATGCCCCCAAAACGGCCCCGTCGTCTGCTTGGAAAAAGCGTCGGCGTTCAAACGATCCGCAACATGAAACCGGGCATTGGCGTTGCTGGCGTCGTCCTTAAATTGCGCGCCCATAAACGCCCAAACTTCACGCCAATCGTCCGACC
This sequence comes from Pseudomonadota bacterium, assembly GCA_038530365.1. GTDB lineage: Bacteria > Pseudomonadota > Alphaproteobacteria > Rhizobiales > Rhizobiaceae > Pseudahrensia. The sequence goes on from JBCBCT010000055.1 coordinate 6,404, forward strand.
CAACCATTAATTGCGCGGCCCCCGCAGGGTAACCAAATGCAAAGTCAAACCCCACCAAGGCCCTCTCTCCGCGCCCGGCAATTCGCTCCGCGAACGAGCGCAGCCATGAAATGGCTTCGATCCGGGTCGCGAAATTCGTCGTCTGGATGGCCCCGTCACGACTGGCTTTTTCGGCGACCCAGATCGAATCCTTCCCCTTCACGGGTTTAGACGCGGCTGACCAGTCCACCATAGCATAGGCGTCATAATCCACAGGACCGGCTAACCCGCCTTCTTCATGGAAGATGGACCGTGGGGATGGTCCGCGTGGGGATAGGGGTGATGATGGTGCCCGTGGTCGTGCCCGTGATCATGGTCGTGGTCATGTTTGTGGTCATGCCCGTGGCCATCGTGGTGCTCATGTTTATGCTCATGATCATGTGTGTGGAGCGGCGTCCAAGGCAGGTCGTGCTCCTTGCAAAACGCTTCATCCCGACAGGAGGCGTCACAGTCGCCTTTACACGGGCAGTTTTCCAGCCCGCCGCCAATGCCCTCAACGTGGTGATGGTGGCTTGCCTGCGCCAAGCCGACTTGATCTTCAAACCCCAAAACCTGGGCCCGATATTTGCACATCTGGCAGTTCATAACGTTTTGACCGTCATCGATCTCATTCACCCGGTCAACAAACGTAGAGAGCACCAGTTCGTGGTCATTCAGGTAGGGCGCTTTCAGGAACTCAATGTCAGGGTAACGCGCCGCCACAGCATCGGTGAACGAGAAAATCCGCTTCACCAAAACGCCCGTGAACAGGAAGTACGGAAATACGATCACCCGCTTGTAGCCAAGACGCGCAGCGTGTTCGAGGCCTGGTTCCACCAGCGGGAACGTCACACCCGAATAGCAAACCTCGCCCCAGCCAAACCCAAAGCCTTCCCACAACATGCGCATGATTTTTGAAACGTTGGAGTTCGCATCGGGATCGGAGGCCCCACGGCCCACCACCATCAAAAGCGTGTCGTGGAGTGGAACGTCACTATCGCTGGCGTCGATCGCCTCCTGAATGCGGGAGGCAGCGGCACGGATCATTTTCAGATCAACGCCCAGTTCACGGCCATAGCGCACGGTCACACCGGGGTGTTGAGCCTGATAGGTGTTCAAGACGGAAGGAATATCGTTCTTCGCGTGACCCGCCGCAAACAGCATACCCGGCACCGCTAAAATGTCCGTACAGCCCTGCTCCACCAGCTTATCGAGGCCGTGGCTAATGACGGGATTGGCAAACTCGAGATAACCGTATTCCACCGGCGCATCGCCAAACCGGCCTTTGAGGCCTTCGGAGAGCTTGGCAAACTCTTTCATCGCGTTTTGATTGCGGCTGCCATGGCCACAAATCATGATGCCGCGTTTTCCACCTGCGCTTGGATTCGAAGTGGTCATAAGGCCTCCAAAGGTTTTTACACAGAGGCACCACGCAAGCATGTGTTGCAGAGTAAAGTCCGCGACAAACACAGTGTCCAAAGACGGTTTCGGATTTAGCCCCCGGCTTGGGTCGGCTTCACCGAAATCGCTTTCAGCCTCTTGCGAGGCACCATCTTGAGGTTTCGGTACGCGATGGCAGCGGGCAAAATCAAGCCGAAGACGCCGCAAAGCCTCACATTTGCGACATGGCCCGCATCCGTTTCACACGAGGATGCAAAGCCTTCCAACCCTGTGCAAATGTCCTTAGCAAGGGCGAGTTGGAGGACCGCAGACACCCGTGGCCCAAGCGGTTGAAAAACACATGAGCGTTGAATTTGACTTTGTGATCATCGGCGCGGGGTCGGCGGGCTGCGCCCTTGCCCATCGCCTGGCCGAAAAACGCGTGGGCACCATTGCCGTCTTGGAAGCAGGCCCGTCCGACGCGGTGCCACAGGTCAAAGTTCCCTTTGGCCTGCTGTTTACAATGGGCAGCAAACGCGACTGGCGCCTCACATCCCATGCCCAAAATCATCTCAACGGGCGCGCCGTGAAGGTAACGCGCGGGCACATGCTGGGCGGATCAAGTTCCATCAATTCCATGGTCTGGTTTAAGGGCCGGACGGATGACTTTGATAACTGGGCCGTTCCCGGTTGGTCTTGGGCAGACGTTGCGCCCCATTTCGAAGCGGTCGAGAACGCCATCCAGCCCCAACGCCTGCCTGATCCCCACCCTTTGGCTGAAGCCCTTGGGCGAACGCTGGGATCAAACGGCTTCGCCCCACCCACTCCGGAAAGAGAAAGTGCGGGGGTCTTCCACACCAATATGCGAAACGGACGCCGCTGGTCAGCCGCAGATGCCTTTCTGCGCCCCGCTCAGAAAACGGGGTTGGTCACCGTCATCACCGGGGCCAACACCAACCGACTTGCGGTCAAAGACGGCCGCGCAAACAGTGTTATCCTCACCGATGGCCGTACCATCACCGCCCGACGCGGCATTGTCCTCAGCGCCGGCAGCATCGGCTCACCGGCAATCCTCATGCGCTCGGGAATCGGGCCAGCAAAACATCTCAAATCCCTTGGGATCACACCCTGTCTGGATGCGCCGGAAGTTGGGAAAAATCTGCACGACCACCCCTCGGTCGGCGTTCACCACGCAGGCCAACGGTCAGGATATGGCCTGACGATAGATCAAGCGGCGGCCTGGGCCATGTCGCCGTTGCGATGGCTTTTCACCCGCAAGGGGCGCATGTCATCCAACTTTGTGGAGGCCGGTGCGTTTCTGCGGGCCGCCCCCATCGGTGCCGATGGAGACGACAGGCCCGACGCGCAGGTTCATTTCATTCCCTATATGATGGGCTACCAAGGCAAAGCCATCACCCGTGGGTCAGGTTATTTTGCAGATATTTGTCTGTGTCGGCCAAAGTCACGGGGGAAGCTGACACTGAAAAGCGCCGATCCCAACGCCACACCAATCATTGACCTTGGCTTGCTGAGCGACCCCCAAGACCTTGATTTGCTCACCGAAGCGTTCAAGCGGCTGCGCGATCTCATGGCTAACGCGCCGTTTGATCACCGCCGCGCCCCGGAGGTCTTTCCCGCCGCTACCGCCCAAACCGATGAGGAGATTAAGGACTATATTCGCGCCCGCTGCGCCACAGCCTACCATCCGGTTGGAACGCTGCGCATCGGAGATGACAAAGCGCCCTTGAAGGAAAATCTTCAAGTTCGAGGCTTGAGCAATCTGTGGGTCGCCGACGCCTCCATCATGCCCAGCATCACCTCGGCCAATACCAACGCCCCTTCCATGATGATCGGCCACCGCGCCGGAGACCTGATCGCACAAAGCCTATAGCTTCAAAAGTTGCTTCACATGGTCGATGACAGCGGCTTCTTTTGGGTGCAAAACCGCATCCGCCATGGCCAGACTGCGCAAATGATCAACGACAGTCTCCCGCTCGGAGACGCTCAATTCCCGGTTCAAAACGATAGTGAACGGGAACACTCCAGCCGTGGTTTCATCACTGTGCTGCGCATCCGACTCGAGCCGGTCTACGGTTTCATCTGCCAAACCAAACCGCGATTGCAGCAAACTGCGCATACGCTGTCGCTCCAAGGCACTGATTTCACCGTCAGCGGCCACAAGATGATAATAAAGAGACGCCACCGACAAGCGCACCGTGTCGGATGAAAAGCTGTCATCCGCCGTGTCCGGCTCCGCCTCCAACCAGTCCATAACGCGATCAAACATGCCCGGTTTCCTATCCACGTCCACCGACCATGCATGTTTGGTTAAAGGTCAACACTAGAGCAGTGCCCTGACCTGCTCCGGCCCATAGCCCAACGCCTTGGCAATGCGCTCAATCAAATCCGCCTCGTTGACGTGGAGTTTGAGATCGGCCCGCGCCAGACTCACCACATGGCTCAAAACACGTTGCTTGCGCGCGGCTGACATACCTTCAAACATCAAAGCCGCCTGCTCGCCGGACGTTTCATACCCGGTTTCCCGCAGATAGCGGATCACATCCGGCACATCCTCTTCTGGGATGCCAAAAGTTTCGGAGCAAATACTCTTGAAGAGGGTCAATTCCTCGCCCGTCAATCCTCCATCGGCAAACATGATACGCACCAGGAGCAGCATTTCAGCGGCAAGCAGCGGGTCATCCGCCACCATTTGAACGGATGATTTAGATTGGAGATAATCCCCCAGCGCGTCCAGAATCCGCATCTCCTCAGCCCATTCCCCACACATCCGTCGCCTTCGGCGCCATGTCCGATACACGGACTGATGTGAAACGTGGCGGAGTTTGATCAGCAGCGCAAGACGGCAGCGCCCACCGATGAGGCAAGGCCTAAAACTCGATCCCCACTTGAGCCTTCACACCGTCCCGGAACGGATGCTTCACCATCGTCATATCGGTCACAAGATCGGCAAACTCGACAAGCTCTTCTTTGGCGTTTCGTCCGGTGATAATCACATGTTTCATCTCCGGCTTGTTGCGCAGGACTTCAATCACCTCATCAATGGGCAGATAATCATAGCGCAACACGATGTTTAATTCATCGCAGAGCACCATCGCGTGGCGCTCATCCATGATCATGGCTTTCGCCTTTTCCCAGGCGGCGCGCGCTGCATCGATGTCCCGCTGGCGATCCTGCGTCTCCCAGGTGAAGCCCTCACCCATGGTTTCCATAGTCACCTGGTCGCCTAACTTCTCCAAAATGGCCCGCTCGCCCGTGCCCCATTTGCCCTTCACGAACTGAACAACCCCAACGTTCATGCCATTGCCGAGCGCGCGAAACACCATGCCAAAGGCGGCCGTAGACTTGCCCTTACCCTTACCCGTGTGGACGATCACCAACCCTTTTTCACGGGTCTTTGTGGCAATGATCTTGTCCCGCGCCACCTTCTTCTTTTTCATCTTGTCAGCATGGCGAGCATTCAGCTCCTCCTCCGACATCGCCTCCAAAGCCTTAGATTTTTCAGCCATGATTTTTCATCTCCTCCCGTGGGGTCGACTGCGCCAGCGCGTCGAGCATTGCTTTTGCCGAATTGGACCGCGCCTGCCATAGCCCGCGGTCTAGGGCTTCAAGGAGGCGTTCGGCGATTTCTTTGAGGGCGTGGGGGTTGTGCTCTTCCAGGAACGTGCGCACCTCATCGTCGATCAAATAGGCCTGATAGACGGCATCGAAATGGTGGTCTTTCACCGCGCCCGTCGTGGCTGAAAACGCAAACATATAGTCGACGGTTGCCGCCATTTCGAACGCGCCTTTATAGCCGTGGCGCATCACGCCTGCGATCCACTTTGGGTTCACCACCCGCGCCCGCACAACCCGGGCAATTTCTTCATCCAGCGAGCGCACCACCGGACGCTCTGGCCGCGAATGGTCGTTGTGATAGACGGCAGGGCGCTGACCGGACAAGGCGTCAACTGTTGCCGTCATGCCCCCCTCAAATTGGTAGTAATCGTCGGAGTCGAGCAGATCATGCTCTCGGTTGTCCTGATTGTGCACCACCGCTTCGACGCCCAACAACCGTTGCTCGAACCCCGTTCGGTCGGCCAGGCCCACTTCCTTTTCGCCATAGGCATAACTGCCCCAAACGAGATAGGCTTCCGCCAAATCTTCCCGACGGTCCCAACCCTTCTCATCGATCAGCGCCTGAAGGCCCGCGCCGTAAGCGCCGGGTTTTGATCCATACACTCGAAAGCCCGCGCGGCGATCAGCTTCCTGGGGCGTTGCGCCCTCGGCAACCAACGTCGACCGTTCCGCTTTCATACGATGGGCGATGGGATTGTCTTCGGTGTCTTCATCGAGAGCCCCAATCGCCCGGACAGCTTTGTCGAACAGATCGATCTGTGCGGGAAACGCATCGCGGAAAAAGCCCGAAATGCGCAGCGTCACGTCCACACGGGGGCGACCCAGTTCCGCCAGTGTGACCACCTCAAAACCGGTGACCCGGCGTGATCCATGGTCCCAAACGGGTCTCGCGCCGATGAGCGCCAGGGCCTGGGCGATGTCGTCCCCCCCCGTTCGCATGTTGGACGTGCCCCAGGCGGACAAACCAAACGACGTCGGCCATTCACCATGGTCCTGCCGGTAGCGCTTGATCAACAGCTCAGCGGACGCCTGACCAAGGTACCAAGCGGCGGGGGTTGGAACGGCGCGGGTATCGACGGAATAAAAGTTGCGGCCCGTTGGCAGCACATCCATTCGCCCCCGCGTGGGCGCGCCGGAGGGGCCTGGTGGCACAAACGTCCCATCAAGCGCGGCGAGCGTGGCCGCAATTTCCGCATCACCGCACACATCGATGGCCGGAAGGATCGTGTTTTGAATTCCCTCCATAACCGTGGTCGTGTGCTGCCAATCCGCGCTTGGCTCCTGCGCGCCGTCTACCAGCGCAGCGGCCAGCAGCTCTAACCGTTCCACCGTGTCCCCGTTGCTGCGCCAAGGCGCACCATCGAGCCGTTGGAGCACATCGGGACGAGCGCCCTGCCAGGGTTGTCCAAAGTCACAGTCGAGAGGGTCAAAACCCGCCTCATCAAGCAGATCCTTGGCCAGCGAGCGTTGTAGGGAACCGTCAGCCCCATCACCCAGTGCTCGGGGCACGCGGGCGAGCGCAACCGCGAGATCTCTGCGCAGGCGACCCTCCGGTGATGTTCCAAACACGTGGAGCCCATCGCGAATTTGCATCTCTTTTAATTCGCACAGGAACGCATCCACCTGTTGCAGCGCATCATCATCCTCAGCGCGATCCTCAAGACCCGCATCCTGATCGAGACCGGTGTCCCGCATGAGTTCAAAGATCTGCTTGCGCAAATAGTCGAGCCGTCGCGGGTCAATGCCTGAAGCTTCGTAAAACTCATCCACCAGGGCTTCGAGTTCCTTGAGCGATCCGTAGGTCTCCGCACGGGTGAGCGGTGGCGTGAGGTGGTCGATGATGACAGCGGCATTCCGGCGCTTCGCCTGACTGCCCTCCCCAGGGTCGTTCACGATGAACGGATAGATGTGTGGCAGCGGCCCAAGCACCGCTTCCGGGAAGCATGTTTTAGAAAGCGCAAGCGCTTTTCCCGGCAACCATTCGAGGTTCCCGTGTTTGCCCATATGGATCACAGCATCCGCGTCAAACTGGGTTCGAAGCCATCCATAGAAAGCCAAATAGCCGTGGGGTGGGACGAGATCGGGGAGGTGATACGTGTCCGTCGGATCGATGTTGTAGCCCCGAGCGGGTTGTATGCCCACCACCACGTTTCCAAACCGCATAGTGGAAATAGCAAACGCCCCACGGTCGGCCAGAAAAAAGGGATCAGCGGACGCCTCACCCCATCGTTCAACAACTTGATTCTGAATCTGAACGGGAAGAGCGCCAAAGAAGTCTCTGTAATCGCTCAAAGAATAGGTTTCACGAACGAGGCGACCATCCGTTGCGGCGTTGGTGGGGCCGTCTTGCAACAAATCGATCAGCCGGTCGCCCGTCTCGGGAATATGAGCGACATGATAGCCGCGATCTGCCATGGCGTTCAGAACATTGACCGTCCCCGCCGGCGTGTCGAGACCCACACCATTGCCCAATCGGCCGTCGCGGTTGGGATAGTTTGCCAGAACTATGCCAATGCGCTTGTCCGCCTGAGCCGTATGGGCCAAGCGCACCCAGCGGGCAGCAAGCGCCGCCAGCCACGCCACACGGTCAGGGTCCGGTTCATGTCGCACAAGATTGGCTTGGGTGTGCGTGTCATGTGAGCCCGCATTCTTGAAAGCGATGGCCCGCGACAACACCCGGCCATCCACCTCGGGCAAGGCAACATTCATGGCAAGGTCCCGCGCGGTCAGGCCTTGGTCTGAGGCCGACCAATCCTCCCGGCTGCCAGACGCCAACACCCCCTGCAAGACCACCGCACCTCCCTCTTCGAGCACCGTGGGAACACGCGCGCCGTCGGTCGATGACACGGCAAACCCGGTGAGGTTGATGACCACATTCGGGCGCGCATCGGCAAACAATGACCGCACCGTCTCTTGCGAAACCGGATCCTTTAACGATGACACGAAGACCGGCACCACACCCAGACCCTCGGCGGTGAGACCTTCGATCAACGCTTCAACGAGGGACAGACTGCCAGCCTGAACGAGGGCACGGTAAAAACAAATCGCCACCACTTTGTCCTGCGACGGCCATGTGGACCGAACGGAGGCGAGACTGGGCGTGGCGCTGCCGGGCCACCAAAACCCGGCCTTCAAAAGGGGCGTCGCAACGGGCAAATCCGCCGAACCGCCCTTCACAAAATCGGCAGCCCACGCCAGCACCGCCCGGGCGTTCAAAACCCCGCCCTCAACAAAACAAGCCCACACGGCCAGCCGCGTTTCCGCGTCCAAAGTGGAAAGACCTTCAAGGCTCGGATCGGGCTTATCGTCCCCCGGCAACACCAACAAAGCGGTGCCATGGGCAAGGCAGGTCTCTTGCAGGCGTTCCAAACCGTACGTCCAATAGGGCTTGCCACCCAGAACGCGCACGATAACCAGCTTGGATGCCGCAACCGTATTTTCGCAGTACACATCCACCGACATGGGGTGGGACAACGCCATCGTATTGGCAAGCCGCAGGCTAAGTGTCGCCGGATCGTGGGCGGCAGACAAACACGCAAGTTCCGTATCCGCTGCGGTCAGGAACAGAACGTCAGCCGGGTCCTGCCCCAGATCAATCGCCTCACCCTCGTCCGCAAGTGCCCCCTTTTGCGCCAACAACAAATGCACGAATGATCAAAGCTCTTCTTTAGAGTAACGCCAGGAGGGAAAAACGAACGCGCCTAGGCGGCCGCATCGGAGGTGGGCTGCACATGAAGCGCACGTTCAATGGAGGCCTGAATGGCCGCCTGATCAAGATCATGCAGGCCGATCACCACCAAACGGCTAACAACCTCTTCGTCGCCCGTCCAGGCGCGGTCAAAATAGCTGTCGATACGCTTGCCCACCGCTTGAACGACCAGCCGCATGGGTTTTCCATCGACGGCCACAAAACCCTTGATGCGAAGAATATCGTGGGCCTCAATGATCTGCGCCAGTGACGCTTTCAACGCGGCAACATCGGAGACAGCCCCGCCGGCCACAACGAAACTCTCAAACTCATCATGGTCGTGGTCGTGATGATGATGGTGCTCATCTTCACGCCCATCGTGATGCCCATCATCATGGTCGTCTTCATGATGATGCGCAGCGTGGGCAGCATCATGATGTTTTTCATGGTGGCTTTTGCGCGCCTCCATGTCCGCCTGCGAACCCACACCCAGCCCCAACAGCACATCGGCACCGGGCATCTGGTTTTGGTTGGAACGGATGAGTTTCACCCGCCGTTCTGTCGCATCACGGATCGCAATTTCAACGGTGGGCAGATCGTCGGCTGGAACGAGATCGGTCTTGTTCATGACGATCATGTCGGCACAGGTGATCTGATCTTCAAACAACTCTTCCAGCGGGCTTTCATGGTCGAGACTTTCATCGCTCTCCCGCTGCGTCTGGACCGCTTGGACATCATCGGCAAATCGACCGGCGGCAACAGCGGCGCTGTCCACCACCGTTACGACGCCATCCACGGTGACCTGTTCGCGAATGTCCGGCCAGTTGAATGCGTTCACGAGAGGTTGCGGCAACGCCAGGCCCGACGTCTCGATCACGATGTGGTCGGGCTTCCGGTCCGATGCCATCAGCTTGGTGATCGTCGGGATGAAATCATCCGCTACGGTGCAACAGATGCAACCATTGGTCAGTTCGACAATATCGTCTTCTGTGCAGGTTTCGTCACCACAGCCGGCAAGGACATCGCCATCGACACCCAAATCACCGAACTCATTAATGATCAACGCGATGCGCTTGCCATTAGCGGTCGCAAGGAGGTTGCGGATAAGCGTGGTTTTTCCCGACCCCAAGAAACCGGTGACAACCGTTGCAGGTATTTTCTCAGCGTTCATCGTCTTTTATGTCCTCACTTCAATTTTTGCGGCAAACCGGCTGTGACGAACCAGACCTCGTCGCAAACGGCGGCTAAAGACTGGTGCAGACGCCCCGCATGGTCGCGAAAGTCGCGGGACATCTTATCGGCAGGCACAATGCCCTGCCCCACTTCGTTGCTCACGAAACAAACATGGGCTTCCTTTGGCAACCGCAGGAGACTGGAGACGACATCCGCTGACGCTTCGTTCACATCCTTCTCTGCCATCATCAGATTCGTCAGCCAGAGTGTCAGGCAATCGACGAGAATACTCGACTTGGCATCACAGTGTTTCTCCAGAACACCGGTTAAATCGAGCGGCTCTTCAATCAGATCCCAATCATCGCCCCGCTGGATGCGATGTTTGGCGACGCGGTCGGCCATCTCATCATCCCAGATTTCACTGGTCGCTAGATAGACCTTGCGCCGACCGGTCTCGGCAACCAGTCGTTCCGAATATTGACTTTTGCCGGACCGCGCGCCCCCCAACACAAGAACCGCTGTCAAACCATCATCCTCACTTTTTGAGTGTAAAAATAGACGGATCGACCACCCGATCCAAAACGTCGGCAATGGCGTCCAGCGCCATGTCCACGGTCGTCCGATAATTGCGTAACCCCGGCGTGATCCCCAACGTTTTGAGATAGTGACGCCGCCATGCATCGCCGGCAAACAATCCGTGAAGGTAGCTTCCGCGGATGCGGCCATCTTGGCTGACCGCCCCATCGGCCTGTCCATCAAGGCGCACCATGGGCCGCTGCGCGTCCGCCCCCGTCGTTCGTCCCATGTGGATTTCATAGCCGTCTAACGGCAGATTGGACTCCACATCCACAGCGCGGCGGTTCACCACCGTTTTTGTGTTCACCAATACGGTCTCAACGTCCAGGAGGCCAAGGCCCTCCGCCTCCGCCACCATCCCTTCGATGCGTTGGGGGTCTCGCACAACCGAGCCGAGCATTTGGTAACCGCCGCATATGCCCAGCACATGACCGCCCCGCGCGACGTGACCAGCCATCTCATCGTGCCATCCCAAAGCCTTGAACTGCAGCAGATCAGCAATCGTGGACTTCGATCCCGGCAACAAAACAAGTGTCGCGTCTCTGGGCCAAGCGTCCCCCGGTCGCACAAAACGAACGTCGATGTTGGGCTCGATCTTTAAGGGGTCAAAATCATCGAAGTTTGCAATCCGCGACAAGACGGGGATTGCCACAACCGCACCCTGCCCGCGCCCCGCAACCGCCTTTTCTAGCGCAACAGAATCCTCCGGCGGCAAATCTCCAGCGCGGTCCAACCACGGGACAACACCGAAGGACGGCCAACCCGTAAATCCTTCGATCTGGACGAGCGCATCGTCAAACAAAGACACATCGCCCCGAAACTTGTTGATCAGATAGCCCTTCACCATCGCGCGGTCATGGTCCGGCAAAATGGCGTGGGTCCCCACCAGACTTGCGATCACACCACCGCGGTCAATGTCCCCCACCAAGACAACCGGCACCTTTGCAGCCGTCGCAAAGCCCATATTGGCTATATCACCGGCCCGCAAATTGATCTCAGCAGCCGACCCGGCCCCCTCAACGATCACCACATCCGCTTCGGCCTTCAGGCGTTCGTAACTTTCAAGAACAGCCGATAGCAATTCGGGTTTGAATTTCTGATAGTCCCGCCCTTTTGCCACTCCCCAAACCCGGCCATGGCACACAATCTGGCTACCGGTTTCCGACTGTGGTTTCAAAAGCACCGGGTTCATGTCGACGCTGGACGGCACACCGCAGGCGAGAGCCTGCAGCCATTGAGCACGGCCGATCTCGCCCCCGGTTCCATCGTTTAACGGCACAGCGGCCACGGCTGCATTGTTTGACATGTTCTGGGGTTTGAACGGCAAAACCGTCAGCCCACGCCGACGCGCCAGACGGCAGAGGCCAGCGACCAAAACCGTCTTACCGACGTCCGACCCCGTTCCCTGAAGCATAAAAGATGAAGCCTGGTTCATCCCCTCGCTTTGCCCGATGCAGCTGTCCGGGAGAAGGTCAAATCCGACGTTTGGGGCTCAAAAAAGCGAAAACCGCGCTCTCCTCCAAACCGTGGAGGATAGCGCGGCTTTCTCAACTCAAACGCAATACTGCAACCGGCAAAACACGCACCGGAATAGTTCATCCCCGGTACGCAAAACCTGATCCGGGAAGCAAGACGGAGATCAATCTGTCTTGACGGGCAACCTAGCGGGCGTTTCCTAACGGGCGGCTAATAGGTGGTTAAGCAAAAGAAAATCTGAGCATTTCTTTTACCATGCACGACGGAAATCTGTCCCTATTCGGCGCGGTCCTGCAACGAACGGATGATGCCGGAAAAATCCACATCGCCATGGCCCGCCTCACAAAACGCATCGTAAATAGCCCGCGCGTGCTCCCCCAACGCGGTGTGCGTCCCGGTCTCCTTTGCGGCGTCCATAGCGAGCCCCAAGTCTTTTAACATGAGACTGGCGGCAAAACCGGGTTTGTAATTGTTGTTTGCCGGCGACGTCGGGACCGGCCCCGGCACGGGACAATAGGTAGTGGTAGACCAGCTTTGGCCCGACGCGGTGGACACGACATCGAAGAGGGCCTGATCTTCCAGCCCCAGCCTGCGTCCAAGCTCAAACGCTTCGCATGTGCCAATCATGGTGATTGCCAAAATCATGTTGTTGCAGGCTTTTGCCGCCTGACCGGCGCTGGTACCGCCACAGCGAACAACGCGTCCCGCCATAGGGTCCAAGAGCGGCTCCGCGGCGTCCAGCGCTGCCGTCGCCCCTCCGGCCATGAAGGTGAGCGTACCGTTTTGCGCCCCCATGATCCCACCGGACACCGGAGCATCAACGCTCAAAGCCCCTGCATTCGCCGCAATCCCATGGGCGGCGCGCGCGGAGGCAACATCAATAGTCGAACAATCGATGAGAACAGCTCCAGACTTCAAAACGTGTTTCAAACTCTCATAAACCGACACAACATGTCCGCCCGCTGGGAGCATTGTGATGACAGCATCTTGATCAGCGGCAGCATCGGCTAGGCTATCCGCAAGACTGCATCCCGCCGCTTTTGCGGCGGCCATCGCGTCGGCGCTTAAATCAAATCCCCTCACGGCATGTCTCGCTTTGACGAGATTGGCCGCCATAGGCGCGCCCATGTTGCCAAGTCCGATGAACCCGATGGACGCCATCGCCAAAAACCCTCCCAAGGTGCAAAGAAATATAATTTGGGCTTTCGCTGCGCCCTAAGCGGCCCGCAGCGCCCGCGCAATAATCACGCGCATAATTTCGTTGGTGCCTTCCAGGATCTGATGAACCCGCAGATCGCGAACGATCTTTTCAACCCCATAGTCCGCCAGATAGCCGTATCCGCCGTGAATTTGCAGCGCTTCATTGGCGACCCGGAAACCGACATCGGTGGCAAACCGCTTGGCCATCGCGCAAAACTTGGTGGCGTCCGGCGCTTTAGCGTCCAACCGCGCGGCGGCGGAATACAAAAACACCCGTGCCGCTTCCAACTCTGTGGCCATATCGGCAAGCTTAAATTCTATTGCTTGGAAATCGCCAATGGGTTGGCCGAAGGCTTTGCGCTCACGGGAGTAAGCCAGAGCCATATTCAGGGCCGCCTGCGCCCCACCCAACGAGCAGGCCGCAATGTTCAAGCGGCCACCATCAAGGCCCGACATTGCGATGCGAAAGCCCATGCCCTCCTCGCCGATCAGATTCGCGGCAGGCACTCGACAGTCATCGAACATGACTTGCGCCGTCGGCTGAACGTGCCACCCCATCTTCCGCTCATTTGTTCCAAACGAAAGGCCGGGCGTATCTTTGTCCACGAGGAAGGTCGACACACCCCGCGCACCCTCGCCACCGGTCCGTGCCATCACCAGGTACACATCGTTGACACCCGCGCCGGAAATGAATTGCTTCGTGCCGTTCAAAACGTAATGGTCGCCATCGCGCTCCGCCCGCGTTTTCATCGCCGCCGCGTCCGAGCCGCTGCCCGGTTCGGTGAGGCAATAGCTTGCGATTTTATCCATAGACGTCAGCTGCGGCAGCCAAGCGGCCCGCTGTTCTTCATTGCCGTAGGTGTCGATCATCCACGCAGCCATGTTGTGGATGGTGATGAACGACGAAGTCGCGGGGCATCCGGTGGCAAGGGCTTCAAAGATGACCGCAGCATCGAGCCTGGACAGCGATGAACCGCCCACGTCCTCTTTGACGTACACCCCGCCCATGCCAAGCCCTGCGGTTTCCTTAATCACATCCAGCGGCAGATGGCGTTTTTCATCCCACTCCACGGCAAACGGCGCGATCTTCTCCGCCGCAAAATCCAAAACCATGTCCCGCATAGACCGTTGATCCTGCGTCAACGAGAACGGGCGATCAGAATAATTGAGAGCGTCCATGTTTCAGCCTCTTCTTGAATGTTGGCAACTGTTCGCTGGCGACACGATACGTGTTAAGGCTAGCCCGCCGACACGTCGGATTGAAAGCGCATTCCTTCTGCAAACAGTTCAGTCAACGGTGCCGTTCTGACCTCGCCATTGCTATCAGAGCGAATAACAAGGACAGGTTCGGGATGGCGCTCCCCGAGCATAACAGAAATGGCTGCCACGGTAGAGGGCCCCTGAACGGGATGATGGACCGCCGACCCCACCTCCAAAATAGGTTCAGCAGACGGCACTGCGTCATCATTAGAAACCAGCGTTCTGTGCATGCGACTTTGTAGATCGGCACCAGCGCACTCAATCGCTGCTATCATTCGCTCATCGTCCGAGAGACGGCTGTATTCCTCAAAAGACAAAGGCCAATATTTATTCATACTAACTCCGCGATGTGAGAATGAGTCTCGCAAGCCATTCCAACCAGGGCCGCATTTTCTCCGAAAACGGTTTCGGGTTAGGCGGTTGTATGTTGATGACACTGACCAACAAGGCCTCAGGCGCAGGCGCGCAAATGAAAATAACCTCGTATCCCTGTGTCAAACGCCGCGCGATCCCACGGTCGCGAGCATCATAGTCACTATATGGGAGCGCTTCCAGTTTCCTGCAAATCCGCTGTTGAACCGCCTCACCAATGCCATGCAACTGGCAGTCAAACTCCGCCGTTTCAACAAACACGACCCTAACGTTGATGGCCATCGGATAGACTATAACTCCACCAGCGCCCTTGCGAGGTTCATACGCTAGGCGACGGGTGTCAATTCACCGATCGCCGCATCGAGAGCTGCTTTTACGATGTCCGCCGCTTCGTCGATTGTTTCGCGGGTCCATGTAAGGGGTGGGGACAGGATCATAGTGTCGCCCACGGCCCGCATCATCAGACCGCGCTGAATGCTTTCGTCGCGCACGACTACCGCGGCATGCCCCTCGGGCTCAAAGCGATCCCGCGTGGTCCGGTCTTTCACGATTTCGATGGCGGCCAGAAGTCCAAAACCACGCACTTCTCCCACCAGGGCGTGATCCCCCAAAACAGCCGCCAAGCGTTCCGTGAGATAAGGCCCGGTATCGTCCCGCACGCGGTCAATCAGGCCTTCGCGTTCGATAATGTCGAGATTTTCCATTGCCACCGCGCAAGCCACAGGATGGCCTGAATAGGTGTAGCCGTGAAAATACTCCCCGTGGCTTTGAATAACGTCGGCAATCCGGTCGGAAAACAACACGGCAGACAACGGCTGGTAGCCAGA
>JBCBCT010000056.1:0-21922 GCA_038530365.1 Pseudomonadota bacterium
AAGCCCCGATCATCATTGCGGGCAACGGGATCATTCGGGCCGGTGCGTCGGATGCGTTGGTGGATTTTGCAGAAAGCATCAATGCCCCCGTTGCGACCACGTTTATGGCTAAGGGGGCCATGCCCTCGTCCCATCCCTTGAGCCTGGGCACGGTGGGCCTGAAAGCCCATGATCTGGTGGCGTTTGGTATTGATCATGCGGATCTGGTGATCTGCGTTGGCTACGACATGGTGGAATACGACCCCGCCCATTGGAACCCGAAGCGGGACAAGGCGATCATCCATGTCGATGCGTCCCCAGCGGAAGTGGACAGCCATTACATCGTGAAGGCTGGCGTGATCGGTGATGTGCGCGATTCCATGACGCGCATTGCAGCGCGCTGCGAGCGCCCGACTACGCCGGTGATGAAGAAGCTGCGCGAGCGCATCAAAAAAGAGTTGAACGGCCACGCCGACGACATGAGCTTCCCGGTGAAGCCGCAAAAAATCATCTACGACATTCGCCAGGTGCTGGAGCCAGAGGATGTCGTGATTTCCGATGTCGGCGCCCACAAAATGTGGATGGCGCGGATGTTCCAAGCCGAGCGTCCCAACACCTGCATTATCTCAAACGGCTTTGCCTCCATGGGCATCGCTCTTCCAGGCGCGATTGCCGCCAAGCTGATCTATCCCGACCGCAATATCCTGGCCGTCAGCGGTGACGGTGGCTTTATGATGAACAATCAGGAGATTGAGACTGCTGTGCGTCTTGGCCTGAACATTACGGTGTTGATGTTTAATGACAACAAACTCGGTCTCATCGAGTGGCACCAGCTGCGGGAATACGGTCGCAAGAGCAACATCGATGTCGGCAACCCGGATTTTGTGAAATTTGCAGAATCCTTCGGTGCCAAGGGTTACCGGATCGAGCGGGCCGAGGACCTGCAGGGAACACTGAAAGAAGCCATCAACGATGGCGGAGTCTCGCTTATCGATTGCCCGGTGGATTATTCTGAAAACATGAAACTCACGGAACGCCTCAAGGGGCTCAAAAGCCTCGATCAGGAATAAGGACGACGTCTCGATATGCACGCTTTTCAATTTCAAACCACACAGTCGATCCTGTGTGAAGTTGGCGCGACGGCCAAAACCGGCGAGCTGATGGTGGCTATGGGCTGCAAAAAAGTGGCCTTTGTCACCGACCCGATGATCCTGAAATTGGGTCTTGCCGATGCTGCTCTCGACAGTTTGAAAGCGGCTGGTGTGGCGGTCCACACCATTGATGATGTGGTGGCCGATCCACCCGAAGCTATGATCTTGAAGGCGGTGGCAGAGGCAAAGGCCGAAGGCGTTGACGGCGTGGTCTCCGTTGGTGGCGGCTCCTCCATGGATACGGCAAAACTGATCGCCGTTTTGGTAGGGTCCAGCCAGCCCATCGAAGAGATGTACGGTGTTGGCCTGGTGACCGGCGGACGCCTGCCCATGGTACTGGCTCCCACCACGGCGGGTACGGGGTCGGAAGTCACGCCCATTTCCATCGTGACCACCGGTTCAAATGAAAAAAAGGGCGTTGTTGCCCCCCAGCTTTATCCCGACTGGGCGATCCTGGATGCGGAGCTCACCGTCGGTCTGCCGCCGGCTGTCACCGCTGCAACGGGCATTGACGCCATGGTGCACGCGATTGAAGCGTTTACCTCCAAACACAAGAAGAACGTTCTTTCGGACACGCTGGCCAAACAGGCGCTGGAGTTGTTGGGTGGTGCAATCCACACCGCCTGCACGGACGGTCAAAACCGCGATGCGCGGTCGGACATGCTGCTTGGTTCGATGCTGGCCGGTATGGCGTTTGCTAACGCGCCGGTGGCGGCGGTCCATGCGCTGGCTTATCCCCTTGGTGGGCATTTCCACGTGCCCCACGGTCTCTCCAACGCGCTGGTGCTGCCCTACGTGCTGGACTTCAACATGAGCGAAGCCGATGCGCTTTATGCAGAATTGGCACCGATCATCTTTAAGGATTTGGCCGGTGCGTCGAAAGCGGATGCCTGTGCTGGCATGGTCGATGGCTTCAAGGGCATGGGGCCAGCGTTGGGCATGCAAAGCAAGTTGTCGGAAGTGGGCGTCAATCACAATCACCTGCCGATGCTCGCAGAAGACGCGATGAAGCAGACGCGTCTGTTGGTGAACAACCCCCGCGAAATGACTTACGAGGCGGCGCTCGACATCTATACGCAGGCGCTGTGATCGGCTGCTGTTTGCCCGCGCCATGCTCGCTGCTGAGGACAACGGGTGCGGGACAAACCACACGCGGGCGCCACGCTTCTTTTTGATGTGAAGGCGCTCCTTTACACGACCACGAGGGAAGATGGCATGACGGCCAACGCTGGGAATGAATTTGATTTTGACGCCATGATGGACCTTTGGGCTAAGGGGCAGCAGGCATTTTTCAAAACCCAGACGGACATGGTCAAAGGGTTTGCGGAGGCCGTTACGGCTGAGTCCCCCGACGCTGCACAGGAAGCGGCTGTCGCGGCCTGGACCAAAATGATGGGTGGCGTTGGGCAAGCGAACATGGGTTCGGCGAACATGGGTCCGGCGAACTTTGGGCAGGCGGGTTTTGGCAACAGCGTCTTCGCAAATCCATTTTCGCCGTTTGATTTCTCGGGGATCCCGGGAATGGGGGGCATGGCCAACCCCTTCGCCTTCATGAACGCTGCAGGTGCGGCCGGTGCGGATCAGGCGTTTACCGGCATGCCCAATCCTATGGCGATGTTCTCACTGATGGACCCAAAAACCTGGGCGGAGACGGCTCCAGACCAAATTCGCACAATGCTGAAAAACATTTCTGCTTCCCCTCGGTTTGCAGACCTGGCAACGCCCCATGTTGAAACAGCCGAAGTCTGGCGCGAATTTTTGGATTATCAAACGGCGGCCACGGATTTTGCGCAGGTTCTGCAAACCGCGTGGACGAAGGCGCTCGCAGATTTCTCGGCATCTTATTCCGTCGAGGAGTTGCAGGACGGAGATGTTCAACGGGCATTGGATGCTTGGTTGAAGGCTGCCAATGCCGCGCTTCTTGAGACCCAGCACAGCGAGGACTTTATGGACGCGCAGCGCCGCTTGCTGCGGGCGGGTCTGGAAATTCGCAACCGACAAAAGGATTTTGCCGAACAGTGGAGTGCTACCTATCAAATGCCGACCCGGACGGAGATCGATGATCTGACAAAGATTGTCCACGAATTGCGTCGGGACCTGCGCGCCACCAAGCGGGAGCTGGCGGACATGAAGGCTGCGCAGGGCGCTGCGTCCACAGGGAGCAAATAGCGATGTTGCCGAAGGTCAGAAAGCCAGACGGCAGCCCGGTCACCCCGTCTGAAGTGGCGACTGAGACCTGGATGAAAGCCTGGGCCACCATGATGGAGGAGGGCGCCAAAGCCATCCGCTCCAACGAAACCCTTGTGGAAACGCCCGACACCTCCGTTGGTATCGCAGAAACCGACGCCGAGACCGTCTTTCAGATCGATAAAGTGCGGGTGCTGCACTACAAACCGATCACCAAAAAGAAGGCCAATGTGCCACCGATCCTCATCAGTTACGGCCTTTTTGGTCGTCAAACGATGATTGATCTGCAAGAGGACCGCTCCCTCGTGCGCAACCTCTTGTCTGAAGGTGTGGATGTCTACGTGGTTGATTGGGGCAATCCCACGCGGGCCGACCAATATCTGACGCTGGATGATTACATCGATCTTTATCTGGGGTCCTGCGTCGAACACCTTGTGAAGGAAAATGGGGGGCGACCCGTCACGCTGTTTGGCATTTGTGAAGGGGGAACGTTTGCCACCATTCTTGCCGCCACCCGGCCGGAACTGCTCGCGGGGCTTGCGCTTGCTATCACACCGGTGGATTTCCACGGCGACCCGGAGAATTTTTGGCGCGGGGAGGGTTACCTGAACAGCTGGATCCAGAACCTTTCCGAAGAGGATGTGAACCTACTGATCGACACGTTTGGCATGTTGCCCGGTGAAATGACGGGGGCCGTTTTCTCTTCCCTGACGCCGATTTCCAGCATGACGAAATACAATATCGGCCTTGCCCGTATGGACGGCGACAAGGATGCGATCCTCAACTTTCTGCGCATGGAGAAGTGGATCGCTGACCGACCGGATCACCCCGGCGAAGCGGGCCGCCAATGGCTAAACCAATTGTATCGCGAAAACCGGTTGGTGAAAGGCACATTTGAACTGCTGGGTAAGCCGGTGGACCTGTCGAAAATCGCCTGTCCCGTGCTCAATATCTACGCTCTGCAAGATCACATCGTGCCTGTGTCCTGTTCAAAGGCGTTGGGCACCCATGTCAAAGAAGACCTCTATGAAGAAATCGGCTTTCCCGGAGGTCATGTCGGCGTATTCGTCAGCCGCAAGGCCCAAGGTGTTGTTGGAGGTGGCGTCGTCGATTGGCTGCACCGCACCCAGGGCAATGGTGTGTGAGGGTTCTTCGACCCTTCGATCCTTCGAGACGCCATCTTCGATGGCTCCCCAGGATGAGGGGAGGGTTAGAGATGGTTTTGGAATTTGGAGTGGTCCTTCGAGACGGCGCTTTGCGCCTCCTCAGGATGAGGGGAGCGATGATGTAGGCTTAGAGCGCTGGTCCGTGTTGATGTAGGCGATGAAAGAAGTTGCGGGTTTGATGCCTGCCCATTCCCTCATCCTGAGGAGCGGCACAGCCGCGTCTCGACGGGCGAGGGGATGGTACTGAGGGTCTGGCTACGCGCCTGACGCAAAACGATGACAACAGAGCTGGCCATGTGAAACCCGCTCAAAAAGAGATGATATTGCCCCACCCCTCATCCTGAGGAGCCATTACAGATGGTGTCTCGAAAGGGGAGCGGCGGACTGATGGGAGGACATTATGGTCGATAAGGTGGTGCGTCTTGAGGACGCCATCGCAACCATTGCCGATGGGGACACGGTGTGTGTTTCCGGGTTTGTCGGCATCGGTACGCCGGAGGCCCTGCTGCGGGGATTGCAGGATCGCTTTCTCGCCAAAGCGACACCGAAAGACATCAGTCTTCTCTTTGCTGCCGCCCCCGGGGACGGGAAGGAAAAGGGGCTCAACCGGCTCGCCCACAAAGGTCTCGTAAAACGGGCCATCGGCGGCCACTGGTCGCTGGTTCCCAAACTTGGTGCCATGGCGGTGGCGGAGGACATCGAAGCCTACAACCTGCCTCTTGGTTGCATTTCACAGCTTTACCGTGACATCGCTTCGGGCAAGCCGGGCATGTTTTCTAAAGTGGGCCTACACACCTTTGTGGACCCACGGCAATCGGGCGGCGCCATCAATTCCATTTCGACGGAAAAGTTGGTGGAGGTGCACGCACTCCAGGGCGAAGACTGGCTGTTTTACCATTCCATTCCTGTGGATGTGGCGCTCATTCGCGGCACCACCGCTGATAAACTTGGCAACATCACCATGGAGCGGGAGGCATTGACCCTCGACATGCTGCCCATTGCGATGGCTGCTAAAAACTCCGGCGGTTTGGTGATCGCCCAAGTTGAGCGCATTGCGGCTGCCGGTTCGCTTGCGCCCAAGGATGTCGTGGTGCCGGGCAATCTGGTGGATTGCGTTGTCATCGCCGACCGCGACGAGCACATGCAGACCTACCAAAACCAATATGAGCACGCGTTCACCGGCCGCATGAAAGGCGTGGTCGACCGTGTTGCGCCTATGGTGCTGAACGAGCGCAAGGTCATCGCCCGTCGGGCAGCGCGGGAACTTCCTGTGAACGGCGTCGTTAATCTGGGCATCGGCATGCCCGAAGGCGTGGGCGCGGTGGCGAATGAGGAAGAGATCATAGACCGCATAACACTCACCACAGAAGCCGGTGTGCTGGGGGGCGTGCCCCAGAGCGGGCTCGATTTTGGCGCTGCGATCAACGCCAATTCGATCATTCAAACCAATCAGCAATTTGATTTCTACGATGGCGGCGGGCTTGATCTGGCTTGTCTCGGTCTGGCCGAAACGGACCAAAGCGGAAACGTGAATGTCAGCCGGTTTAAGGACCGGTTTGCCGGCGCGGGCGGCTTTATCAATATCTCGCAAAATGCCCGCAAGGTGCTGTTTGTTGGAACCTTCACCGCTGGCGGTCTGAAGGTTGCCGTTGCCGACAATCGTCTCACCATCGTGCAGGAAGGGCGCAATCGGAAGTTTATCAAGCAAGTGGAGCAGATCACGTTTAATGGCGATTACGCAGCCAAACAGGGCAAAGAAGTGCTCTACATCACTGAACGCTGCGTGTTCACCCGGGA
Organism: Pseudomonadota bacterium; assembly: GCA_038530365.1. Lineage (GTDB taxonomy): Bacteria > Pseudomonadota > Alphaproteobacteria > Rhizobiales > Rhizobiaceae > Pseudahrensia. The sequence continues at coordinate 6,281 of JBCBCT010000056.1, forward strand.
CGAGCGCGGATTGGTTCTATCTGAGATCGCGCCGGGTATTGATTTGGAGCGGGACATCCTGGGCCAGATGGAGTTTACGCCCATCATTGATGATCCAAAGCCCATGGATGCCGCATTGTTTGGCGAAGGTCGCATGGGGCTGAAGCAGCAGCTTCTCGATATCCCGGTCCACGAGCGTTTGGTGCACGACGCGGAGCACAACATCGTTTTTGTCAACTTCAGCGGTCTGGAAATTAGCACGGAGCAGGAGTTGGCTGATTTGGATAACGCTCTCAACACCTGGTTCACGGCGATTGGTCGCAAGGTCAATCTGGTGTCCAATTATGATGGCATTTCGATTGCGCCACGGCTGGCCGCGAAATTCACGAACCTCATCAGTCAATTGGAGTACGACTACTATCTCACCGCCTGCCGCTACACGACCAGCGCGTTCCTCCGGCAAAAGCTGGGCGATGATCTAAAAAGCCGTTCGATCCAGCCCCATATTTTCGAAACACGGCAGGAAGCGGCGGATTATCTGAAAGCGCAAAATCGGTAACGGGTTTTGGGCTCGCGCCCTTTGTGTTTGAACGAAAAGGCCAAACCGATTTAGCGCACCAAAATCACTGGCACCGTACATGTTCTTAGCATCTCGCTTGTGGTGGAGCCGATGATCATGGATCGGATGCGGGAATGGCCGTAGGCGCCCATGAGGAGGACATCGCCTTGCGTTACGAAACCGCCGAGAACCGCTTCTGGCGCACCGGGTAAATTGTGCAACTCAGCGTCGTGGCCGCCGGTCTTCAAAAGCGCTGCCGCTTGATTAAGTGCCGTACGGTTGTTGTTTTCGTCGCCTCCGACCATGACAACATGGATCGCAAGCCCCACGAACAGCGGATTGCGGGCGATCATGTCGATGGCTTTGAGGCTGCTTGATCCGCCGTCAAAGGCAACAACCGCCCGCTTGATGGGTTCATAGGCGCGGCTTGCCACGAGAACTGGCTTGGTGGCGCTTCGCACCATGCGTTCCAGATTGGACCCAAGGTGCAGACGAGCAAAATCCGCCGCTTCCCCGCGTTTGCCGATCACCAGCATAGACGCGTCAGCTTCTAGTTCCGCGATGGCTTCCAGTAGATCGCCGCGCCGCATGAGGCTGCGCACCTCGCTGACACCAGCGTCTTCCAACAGCTTCTGGGCATCCTCCAGGATAGCCCGGCCATGGACCATCGAGAGTTTGCTGCGCTGTGCGTCGAGTTCTGACAATTCGTTCAGCAGTGCGCTGCGGGCGCCCAAGCGGATAGAACCTGACAGGTCCCGTTGCTCCGGTGCTTCGCGACGGCCCATGATGTGAACGACCGTGACCGGGTTGCCGGCGGCTTTGGCGGCCCATGCGGCGTGGTCGCAGACGGATTTGGAGTAGAGCGAGCCATCCACCAAAGCGACGAGGGCCAGGCTTTGTGACGATTGTGATGCTGCGTCTGGATCGGTCATGCGGGGCTCCCGTGATCGCTGTGATCACCCATTTTTTGTCTCGTTAGTGCTTGTTCAGCAGGTCCATGGCGTCCGGGCGGTCGTGGATGGCCAAGCGATCCACGATGGTTTCTGAAGCCTCGTTCAGGCCCACGATCTCCACCTCCGCACCATCACGGCGAAATTTCAACACCGCCGTGTCCAACGCGCCAACGCTGGAAATGTCCCAGATGTGGGCGGCGCTCACATCGATGATGACCTTATCGACGGCCTCCTTGAAGTCGAAGGACTTCATGAAGGTTTCGGACGAGGCGAAAAACAATTGCCCTTCCACCACATAGCGCCGCTCGCGGCCATCCTTGGACAGGGTGGAGGTGACGCGAAACAGTTGGGCAATTTTCCAGGCAAAGAAAATGCCCGAAAGGAGGACGCCCACGAACACACCGATGGCCAAATTATGGGTGGCAACGACAAAGCCCACGGTTGCCAACATCACCACCGATGAAGAGCGCGGATGCTCCCGCAGATTGGTGAGGGACGACCAGGAGAACGTGCCGATGGATACCATGATCATGATGGCGACCAAAGCCGCCATGGGGATGCGGGCCACAAGATCGCCAAGCACCACAATCAAGAACAGCAGGATCGTGCCCGCGGCGAAGGCGGAAAGGCGGCCCCGTCCGCCGGATTTCACATTGATGATAGACTGACCGATCATCGCGCAGCCCGCCATGCCGCCCATGAAACCGGTGACGGTGTTGGCGATGCCTTGTCCGTAGCACTCCTGGTCGCGGCTTGATTCGGTGTCGGTAAGATCATCCACGATTTGCTGGGTCATGAGACTTTCCAACAGGCCGACAGCGGCCACCGCCACTGAGTAGGGAAGAATGATTTGGAGCGTTTCGAGGGTGAGCGGCACGTCGGGCAACAGGAAGACGGGCAAAGTGTCGGGCAGGGCGCCCATGTCACCGACCGTGCGCACTTCCAGCCCCATGGACATGGCGGCGACGGTCAGCACGACGATGCAAATAAGTGGAGACGGCACCGTTTTGGTGGCTATGGGGAAGAGGTAAATGATGCCAAGGCCGATGGCGACCAGCAGGTAGGTGAGGGTCGGAACGCCGATAAGTTCCGGCAATTGCGCCATGAAGATCAGGATCGCTAACGCGTTCACAAAGCCCGTCATGACGGAGCGGGAGACAAACCGCATCAATGCGCCGAGGCGCAAAAAGCCCGCCAAAATTTGGATCAATCCCGCAAGCACGGTGGCAGCGAGCAGGTATTCGAGGCCGTGGTCACGCACCAGGCTTGCCATCACCACGGCGGTGGCTGCGGTGGCGGCGGAAATCATGCCCGGACGGCCCCCGGTGATCGCGACGATGACCGCAATGGAAAAGGATGCGTAGAGGCCAACCTTTGGGTCCACACCGGCGATTATCGAAAACGCGATGGCCTCAGGGATCAGCGCCAAGGCGACGACAAGACCAGCCAAGAGATCACCGCGGACATTGCCCGTCCATTGGCGTTTGTAGGCGTCAATCGCCACCGAAGAGAACATGCTGTGCCTTGTAGGAAACTGGGGGGAGGAATGTGGTGAAAAACGGAAGGACGGGCGGCTGGGCCGCACCGCAACAGGTGTGCGGGTTATGTCGGCAAATGGGTTTGGATGGAAGAGGAAACTCGGCATTGCAGGGTGCGGGCCTATTGCTGCGCTTTTGCTGATCTCAATGTGGCCCTCTCAAATGCGAGCGTTGTTCGCCGGTTTCATGCGCGCAATTTTGCCGGGCAAATGCTACATCTGATCGGTGGTTCGGCTGGAAGGCATTTGGGGATTGAAACGTCATGGATGATCAACGGGATGTGGCGGTGGTTGGCCTTGGCTCCATGGGGTTTGGGATCGCCCAATCCCTGCTGCGGGCGGGCCATGTGACCTATGGGTTCGACGTTAACTTGGACCAGACCGCGCGGTTTGTTGCAGAAGGTGGGCGAACCGGCACGCTCGATGTGGTGGCGAAAGACGTCGATGCCTTGGTGGTGGTCGTTTTGAACGCGGCGCAAACGGAAAGTGTCCTGTTTGGGCCAGATGGTGCCGTGCAGCACATGCGGGCCGGCAGTGTGGTTCTGGCCTGCGCAACCGTCCCCCCTGATTTCGCCCGCGCCATGGAAGCGCAATGTTCGGCGTTTGGGGTGCACTATCTGGATGCGCCAATTTCAGGGGGCTCCAAAAAGGCGGCCCTCGGCGCTTTGAGCGTCATGGCGTCGGGCACCGATGCTGGGTTTGAAGCGGCCCGCCCCGTGCTGGATGCGATTGCCGAACAGGTTTTTACCTTGGGGAATGCCGCTGGAGCGGGCTCCGCTATGAAATCTGTCAATCAACTGTTGGCGGGCGTGCATATCGCGGCGATGGCCGAGGCCATGACGTTCGGCATGACCCAGGGCGTGAAACCGGACATGTTTGTGGAGGTCATTTCCCAGTGCGCCGGCACAAGCTGGATGTTGGAAAATCGTGCGCCTCACATCGTAGCGGGGGATTACACGCCCCACAGTTCAGTCAACATTTGGCCCAAAGACCTCGGTATCGTTTTGGACACAGCGCGGGCTGCCAACTTTAGCGCGCCGATTACGGCGGCGGCCTTGCAGCAGTTCTTGGCCGCGGCGGGCATGGGCCTGGGCGGGGAAGATGATGCCGCAGTGGCTAAGGTTTATGCGCGCAACGCGGGTTTGGTTCTGCCGGAAGACAATGCGCAGGCGGCAAAAGCGTCCGATGACACCTAGGTGTTGATTGCCATTGCGGTTCGTCCACGTCAGATTCCAACGGTCCGCTGTGTGCTGCCTTGGACTCAAAGCCATAACATCAATCAAACGGGGAATTTTCTTTCGCCCATGTCTTTTTTGAAACGCTTTATCAGTCTGTTTTTGGTGGCAGGCGGCTTTGCGCTCACCTCCCAAGGGCCGGAGTTTGCACAGCAATATCGGCAGCGCCTGGGCGGGGCGGTGGAGGAGCTGAAAACCGTGGTGCGCGATTTGGAAAAGGATGCGTCGGCCGTTAACAAATCGCGCCAAGAGGCCATTGATGGCATGCTGGAATCCACCGACACCTACATCAAGGCGCGGGGTGAAAGCATGCTGCGCACCGTCAATCGTTATGAACGGCTGACGGATCAGCAAATACAACTCATGACATCCGCCCCGGCCTGGCGACCGCTGGTGGTGTTTCGGTCGATGGATCAAAAAATCGCAAATGATGCCTATGGGGCTTTTGAACCGGCGGTGCCGTTGACCGTAAGCGGTCTGTTTTGGGGTCTCATCGGCGGGTTCTGCGGCTGGGTCTTGGTGGCGTTGGGCCGTCTTCCACGGCGTGTGCGCAAGGACGATACCCCCCAGCCTTCTGGAACGGACATTGCTGCACCCCAAATCATTCAGGAGTGATGGCTAGCGCACCCGGGCGGTGCCAAAGGTGGAGCGGAACCGCTTACAGAAAATATGAACAGACGAGATGCCCTTGGCCACGCTGGCAGGGAGGGAATAACTTTGCGTGCCGCTGTTGCGGCGCAGTTTTGCGATACGGCGGCTTGGGCTGCCATTGCCGACATAAACGTAGAGATCGGGGCCGGATGTTGTTCGGAAACCCGATAACGTGATGCGCGCCGTCGATCCACTGATGGCCACTTTCACGCTGCCGGACACCGAATATTTGCCGACTGAACGGAAAGAGCCGTTTTTGGATTGGGCGGCGGCGCCTGTGACCATGATTGTGACCGTGATTGCGCAGAACAAGGCGGCGGTGGCGAAAATCGCGGAAGGGGCAAAGCGGGGCATGGATGGTTCCAAAGTTGAGACGACTGCGACAAACTGTGCACCGTTCCCGCCGCTGGCGCTAATCAACAGGGATCACCGCTCCTTGAGGTGAACGTGTGCGGTGGATCGTAGTCGCCCGTGGGCTGACGGCTTTGGAGGGAGGGCTTTGGGGAGGAGGGCAAAAATACCTTGGCAAACGCTGCGCGCCGATTAGATTGCCCTGCATGACACAGTCGTTTTCTTCTTCCACCGCCGGTGCGTCCGGCACATCAATGATTGATCCGTTCGGACGGACGGTGGATTACCTGCGCGTTTCGGTGACGGACCGTTGCGATTTTCGCTGTGTTTATTGCATGGCGGAAAACATGACGTTTCTGCCGAAACGGGATCTTTTGACCCTGGAGGAGCTGGACCGGCTGTGTTCCGCTTTCATCGAAAAAGGGGTTCGCAAACTGCGCCTGACCGGGGGAGAACCTCTGGTGCGCAAAGATATCATGACCCTGTTCCGTTCGCTTTCCCGCCATCTGGTGAGTGGGGCGCTGGAGGATTTGACGCTCACCACCAACGGTTCGCAACTTGCCCGCCACGCCGAGGCGTTGGCTGATTGCGGTGTGAAGCGGGTGAACGTCTCCATCGACACGCTGGACCGCGAAAAATTTCAAAAGATCACCCGTTGGGGCCAGCTCGGGCGCGTGATGGAAGGGTTAGAGGCCGCACGGGATGCGGGTTTGGCCATTAAGATCAATGCGGTGGCGCTCAAAGATGTGAACGAGCACGAAATCCCCGAAATGCTGGCATGGGCCCATGGTGAGGGGTTTGATCTCACGCTCATTGAGACCATGCCGCTGGGCGAAATTGATGAGGATCGGACCGATCAATATCTGCCGCTTTCAAAGGTGCGAGCCGATCTCGAAGACCGCTACACACTGTCCGACATTCCATACAAAACCGGTGGTCCGGCGCGCTATGTTGAGGTGAAGGAAACCGGTGGTCGACTGGGTTTCATCACGCCGTTGACCCATAATTTCTGTGAGAGCTGCAACCGCGTGCGCATCACCTGCACAGGCACGCTGTTTATGTGTTTAGGGCAGGACGATGCCGCCGATCTGCGCGCGCCGCTGCGCGCGTCGGAGGGGAATGAACTCCTTAACGCGGCGATTGATGAGGCCATCGGGCGGAAGCCGAAGGGCCATGATTTTGTCATCGAACGCCAAGGCGCTGCGCCTGCGGTTTCCCGGCACATGTCGACCACCGGCGGCTAGAGTTTTTGCACGCGGGGCTGTTGGGCGGGTTGGCCGCTAAGCTTGGCTCCCGCTGACCTGCCTACACTTTCACCGAAACGCGCAGGCGGGCTCACGGCCAACGCCAACAGAGCTATGATCGTGCTTTAGCGGTTGCGACCCCGCAACTGTTCCTGCAACAGCGCAATGAGGCTTTGGGCGGCGTTGGGAATATTGGTGCCGGGGCCGAATACGGCTTTGATGCCTGCCTCATAAAGAAAATCGTAGTCCTGGGACGGGATCACCCCGCCGCAAATCACGATCTTATCCGCTGCGCCGCGGGCCGCCAGTTCCGACAACAACATGGGTGACAGGGTTTTGTGCCCCGCCGCGTGGCTCGACACGCCGACAATATCGACATCGGCTTCCACCGCCAGATCGGCAGCTTCCTGTGGTGTCTGAAACAACGGGCCCACGGTGACGTCAAACCCCAGATCGCCGAAGGCTGTGGCGATGACTTTTGCGCCGCGGTCATGGCCATCCTGCCCCATTTTGGCCACCAGAATGCGGGGCTTGCGGCCCCGCGCATCGGCGAATTGAGCAAGGGCCGACCGGGTCTCTTCAAATGCCGGGTCGTCCCCATAGGCGTCTTCATAAACGCCTTCTATGGTTACGATTTCCGCCACGTGGCGACCGAATGCATTTTCCAGCGTGTAGGAAATTTCGCCCACCGTGGCGCGGGCCCGTGCGGCTTCCACGGCGGCTTCGAGAATGTTGCCGTCCCCTGTCTTCGCCACGCGGAACAAGGTTTCCAATGCTTGGGAATGGGCCACCGCATCGCGGGTGGTGCGAATGCGATTGAGACGGGCAATTTGGGCGTCGCGGACAGCGGCGTTGTCGATATCGCGTACGTCAACGTCGGTTTCTGTTTTAGGCTGGTATTTGTTGACGCCGACGATCACCTCATCGCCTTTGTCGATGCGGGCCTGCTTCTGGGCGGCGGCCTCCTCGATCTTCGCCTTGGGCATGCCCTTGTTGATGGCTTCCGTCATGCCGCCGAGGGCCTCGATTTCTTCCATCAGCGCCCAGGCTTCATCGATCAGGTCCGCCGTCAGGCTCTCGACATAATAAGAGCCTGCCAGGGGATCGACCACCTTCGTAACACCGGTTTCATGTTGCAAGATCAGCTGGGTGTTGCGGGCGATGCGGGCTGAAAAGTCCGTTGGCAGGGCAATGGCTTCGTCGAACGAGTTTGTGTGCAGGCTTTGGGTGCCGCCGAGGGCTGCGCTCATAGCTTCATAAGCGGTCCGCACGATGTTGTTGTAGGGGTCCTGCTCCTGCAACGAGACGCCGGAGGTTTGGCAATGGGTGCGCAACATTTGGCTGCGCTCGCTGGCGCCAAAGCTTTGCATGATCCGAGACCACAGGAAGCGCGCGGCTCGCAGCTTTGCGGCTTCCATAAAAAAGTTCATGCCCATGTTGAAGAAGAAGGACAGGCGGCCTGCAAATGCGTCCACATCCATGCCTTTTTCAAGGGCCGCCCGCACATACTCGCGGCCATCGGCAAGGGTGAAGGCGAGCTCCTGGACGATCGTCGATCCCGCCTCTTGGATATGATAGCCGGAGATGGAGATTGAGTTGTATTTCGGCATCTCGTTGGCGGTGTATTCGATAATGTCGGATACGATCCGCATCGAAGGTTCGGGCGGGTAGATGTAGGTGTTGCGGACCATGAACTCTTTCAAAATGTCATTTTGAATGGTCCCGGAGAGAAGCCGCCGGTCCACGCCTTGCTCTTCCCCGGCGACAATGAACGCGGCCAAAACGGGGATGACAGCACCGTTCATGGTCATGGAAACCGACATCTGATCCAGCGGAATACCGTCAAAGAGGATTTTCATGTCTTCGACGGAATCGATTGCGACCCCTGCCTTACCCACGTCGCCCACAACGCGGGGGTGGTCGGAATCATAGCCCCTGTGGGTTGCCAGATCGAAGGCCACGGACAGTCCTTTTTGTCCCGCTGCGAGATTGGCGCGGTAAAAGCGGTTGCTGTCTTCGGCGGTGGAAAAACCGGCATATTGACGGATCGTCCAGGGGCGACCGGCATACATGGTGGCCTTGGGCCCGCGGGTGAACGGGACGGCACCGGGCAGATCGCCGGTTTCCAGATGTTCCAGACCCTCAATGTCGTCGCGCGTGTAGACGGGCTTGACGGCGATGCCCTCCGGCGTGTCCCAGATGAGGGTGTTTGGATCGCCGCCCTTCATTTCCCGGCTGGCTAGATCAAGCCAATCTCGGGGCAAAGGCTTTTGCGCACCTTGGTTGTCGTTTGTGCTGTCTTGCGCCGGGGGCGTTGGTCTGGCGGTCATGGCGGCGGACCCTTCTTTTAATGGTCTGGCATTGTTAGATCAGCGATTGCGCGCCTGCCGAACGTTTTTCATAAACAGAATTAGCAGCTTGATGGCCGTTTCGCCAAGGGATGAAAGGCGGTTGGGTTTGTCAGCCCCTCTCACCGTCATGGGCACCGCCGTGGGCGCCGTCGTGGGCGCGGGCGTGCCGCCCCCTACACGCGCTTGTTAACGATAAATTGGCGACACGCTTTTCAATAGCGTTAACAAACTGTTAAATTCTGTCAGGCGGGCGGCAGGATCGGACATATGCGGTCAGTGTCTTATGAGAACATTTCAGGTTGAATGTGATGCGTGTTGTGACTGGGATCTTTAAATCACTGCTTTTGTTGAGCTTTCTGGTGGCAGCCTATGAGGGTGCCCATGCGCAAACAGCGCGCACCTTTGGCGAGAAAAAGATCGTCGTCCGGCTTTGCCCCGAAAAGTGCACCTTGGTGACGGGCCATGGTTTCAAGGCCGGGGGCAAAACCACCGTTTTTGAAACCCGCGACGGATGGGCGCGGGTGACGGCGTTTTTGGACCGCGCGCGTTTGGTTCCGACGTTTGGAAACGATATTCCTCAAAAACCGGCGCTTTGGGTTCCGGCGAACACGCTCGCTTCGCAGGCAGCCTCAACACCAGCGGCTCGCCCTGCGGCGACTGCGCGCGAGACTCAGGCCAAGTCCCAGCCCACAGCGCGTCGGGCGACCAACGATAAGAAAGTAACGCTGCCGAGCTTTCGGCCTGGCACGGTCTTTGCCAGTGCGCCGGCTGAACCGACCGAGCCTGTTGTAGCCGCCACGGACGCCCCAAAAGAGCCCGCCGAAGCTCCGGCAGTACCGGTTGAACCGACCGAAACTGCCGTTGTGGACCCCGTTCAAAGCAGTTTGCCGCCTGGTGCTGTGCGCCGCGACGATGGCACGGTGGTTTTGCGCGACGTGGTGCGTGTCGAAGATGGCAAACCTAAAGGCAATGAAGCTCGCAAGGCTCTCACTTGGGCGGAAGTCCAAGAGCGCATCCGTCAAAAGGCGGCACAGGCCGGACAACAGGTCCGTACCCAACGGGTGGTGCGTGAAGCGAAGCCAGCGGTGCCCGTGATTTCTGCGGAAGAGAAACGGGCGCAGGACGCTGCAATTGAACAGGCTCGAAAAGCGCGTGAGGCTGCGGAGGCTGAGCGTCAGCGCCAAGCAGCGGCAGCGGCTGCGAAAGCTGCTGAGGTGGCCGCCGCCAAACCTGCGCCAAGCAACGCACAATCCTCCACCGGCGTCACCTACGCTCCACCCAAGGTCGAGGAGGAGAAGCAGCCAGACACTCAGGTTGCCGCCGTGCAGCCTGACCCTGAGCCCACCCAAACATTTGAGGCGGCAAAACCGGACCCCATTTCCATCGGCGCGCGCCCTAAATCGTTCACAAAAGCGCTGGCCGACAAACGCCTTGCCAAGCTGCCGGGACCGAAGTCGCGGGTTCGGAAGGACGTGGTCATTGCGCTGCGCCACATGGGCTTGTCGCTGCTCAAAAACGGGATCTGCAAAGGCATTGCCGGTGGAGGGCCAAGCACAACGCCGGGTATGCTCTACGTGACGTGTACGGATGACCCCTCCTACCTGCACCAGTTTCCCCTGGAAGAGGCCAGCTGGTAATTTTTAATTCTGGCTGAGGCACCGGTGGTCCAACAGGTTGGGTGGTTTTGCCGAGGGTCGTTTGCGGTCCACCGGCATCGGCAGGCGCGAAGGGCATAGCACTAAGGTTTATGTTTCTAAGAGCAGAGTGCCTTGGTTTCTCATCGGCTTAGTTTGCCTCATCGACAGCAATGCCTTGGCGGCGCAATTTCCTGCGATAATCGTCGGCGTAGCGGCGGAGGATGCACGCGCCGTTAATCAGCACAGATCGGGGGCGGCACGCGGTTTGGCCGTTGCGGCGTCGATCATCCACACGCGGGTTTGATGGCGTTGAAGCGGATGTTTGCCGCGGCGCTGTGCAGGCTGCATTGCGGGCACCACAGGCGTTGATCACATTGCACAGCGCCTGCTTGCTGCCCCGCAACGGGAATGAGGCCTGGAATGCACCATCGCCGATGGTGAACGATCGCCCTCGGATCAAGGCGTTTACAAACGGGCTATTTGTTCCGTCGGAGGGTTCCAGCACCAAATCGCCGTTCATTTCCATGATCGTGAAACGCTTGGCAAAATTGCGGCCATTGGCAAAGCGTATGGGCTGCTCTTTGCCATTCAAACCTTGCCGCGTGCGACGCTCAAAGTCAGGGTAAGCGTCGGGGCCGTGTTGCATCAGTTCAAAGTTCAAACGCCGATCATCGCCGCACCATGCCAGCAGCCGGACACCGTTGCCGGAAATGCCTGCTGCGTAGGAGCGGGCGTTGCCTTCATCCTGTTCATGGGAAAAATTTATCCAGCGGGACGCGGGCATGGGAAGGTTGAGTGGCGCGAGCGCGGCGTTTCGGGATGGCGCTTCGGTGTTCGTTGTGTCGCCGGAATTTTGCGTTCCTCCTTTGTCGTTCCGAGGGGCTGTGCCTTGGCGATCTCCACGGTCTCCTGCCCCTTCACGCGCCTCCGCCCGCTCCAGATAGGCGCGGGCGAGATCAGCGAAAAAGCCGGTGGGGTAGTTTTTCAAGAAAGCCCGGTAGGCGTCTGCGCTGTTTAACTCCCGGGCGAATTTGAAGGCCGTTTGAACGGCAGTCCCCGCACCATCGGTTAGCGCGTTTCCATCAGTGTCCGAACTGTCACCATTCCCATCTCCATTCCCGTCACCATCCCCATTCCTAAGGCGATTGGCGTCTTTTTGCGCGTTGGCCTTGCACAGGTTGATGAACCCTTCGATCGCTGGGCCCGCACCGTTGAGCGGAAGCTGAACAGACACAAAGCCGGGCACCTGCACGTTGAGCAGCGGTTGCGTCTTCATGCGCGCCCATAGCGGGTCGTCGAAGGGCAGTTGAACGGTCACGCCATAGAGGCCTTCTTCGGTGTCGGGCCGGGTCACCGCGCCGTCATATGTGGTTTCCTGACCACCGCCTGAAAACCGCAGCTTTACGGCTGCGCCATTGGGTTGATCTCCAAAGTCCACGCCCACCAAAAACGAGGCCGAGCCCGAGGAGAGGTGCATGCCACAGATGGCTTCAGCGGCCACGTTATCGGTTTCAGGAACGGCTAGCGACAGGCGCGGGGCTGCGGGCGTGCCCGCTGACCATTCCAAAGGCGTTTCCTCTGCAATCGCCGCTGTATGCGTGATGCTGAATGACAGGGCGACTGCCAAGGCGGCCAGCGAAAGGCCCGCAGTGCCAAAGGGACGTCGAGGGTAGGTGGCGGGTTTGGGGGCGCGGATTTCAAACGGCATAGCGGGCTGCTTTCGGGTTTGCGGTGTTGATGTTGTGCCCCCACCCACCATGGAATGCTGTTTTTTTCAGAGGGCAACGCCTCCGTCTGTGAGAAAGAGCAAGTTGCGTTGTCGAGCCTTGCGCTCGCAAGACACGCCAACTGCGGCTGTAAGCTCCGCTTTGCAGTTTGGTCCTAGCCCGGTTGCACGAAGCTCTCACAGGCGCAGGATGCCACCTTTACGCGGAATTAATCCAGCCGCTTTACCGTTATCACAAGAGCGTAAGCCACGGCGCGCCCAGGGATTGGGCTCAAAGGAAACGATGACCATGCTGTCCAGAATGAAAACGTTTCTTGCCGATGAGCGCGGTGCAACCGCCATTGAATACGCCATCATCGTTTTGTTGATTGCGGTCGCGTCCGTCTACGGCTTCACCCTCATTGGTGTGTCGGTGAAAGATGTGTTCGATCTTGTGGTGGCCGGTTTCGGCTGATCAACGGTCAACGGCAATCAGCTCGCTTCAAACTCCATAATCACTTCATCGACGGCGAGGCTGTCGCCAGCTTTCGCGTTCACTTTAGCGATCTTGGTCTTCTTTTCTGCGCGCAGGATGTTTTCCATTTTCATGGCTTCGACGGTGGCCAGCGCTTGGCCCTCTTCCACCGTATCGCCTTCACCCACATGCACATTCACCACGAGGCCAGGCATAGGGCACAACAATTGCAGCGATGTGTCCGGCGCGATTTTTTCTGGCATCAGAGCGTTCAATTCCGCCATGCGGGGGGACAGAATTTTCGCCTCCAGCGTCGCTCCACGGTAGCGCAGGGCATAACCACCGGCGGTTGATGTCACTTTGATCGCGGTCGGTTCGCCATTCACCGTGCCCACAAACAAAGGATTGCCGGGTCGCCAATCCGTGAGCACTTTCATCTTGGTGCCGTCTGCGAACTTGATCTTGGCGCCTTCGTTTTTGGCTTTGAGCGTGAGCGGATGCGCCCCATCGCCCAACAAAACCACCCAGTCTTTGCCAACGCGGCGTTTGTGGTTGGTCAGTCCGCCCGAAATACGGGTTCGGCGCAGTTGAGCAATCATGTTCATCACAGCGGCGCAAGCGGCCAGTTTGCGGGCCGCATCGCTTTCCGGGTCCACGCCAACAAACCCATCGGGATATTCTTCGGCGATGAAGGCGGTTGTGATATCGCCGGATGTAAAGCGTGGGTGGTCCATAACGGCGGACAGGAACGGCACGTTGTGGCCGATGCCTTCCACCTCAAACCGGTCGAGCGCATCGCGCATGGCCTCCAGCGCGGCGGGACGGTCGGCCCCCCATGTGCACAGCTTGGCGACCATGGGATCGTAGAACATCGAGATTTCGCCGCCTTCGTAAACACCGGTGTCGTTGCGCACGATTGTGCCATTTTCGGCGGTGCCTTCCTGCGGTGGGCGGTAGCGGGTGAGGCGGCCAATGGACGGCAGGAAATTGCGGTAGGGGTCTTCAGCGTAAAGCCGGCTTTCGATAGCCCAGCCGTTCAGTTTTACATCGTCCTGTTTGATCGTGAGTTTTTCGCCGTTTGCGACGCGGATCATCTGTTCAACAAGGTCGATGCCGGTGATGAGTTCGGTGACCGGGTGCTCCACCTGGAGGCGGGTGTTCATCTCCAAAAAGTAGAAGTTTTTGTCGCCATCGACGATAAATTCCACGGTGCCTGCGCTGGCGTAATCCACGGCCTTGGCGAGGGCCACCGCCTGCTCCCCCATGGCTTTGCGGGTTTCGGGATCGAGGAACGGCGAGGGCGCCTCTTCGATGACCTTCTGGTTGCGGCGCTGGATCGAGCATTCCCGTTCGCCCAGATAAATGCAGTTTCCGTGGCTGTCCCCCAGAACTTGAATTTCGATGTGACGGGGTTGGGTGACGAATTTTTCGATGAAAATGCGATCATCGCCGAAGGAACTCGCGGCCTCGTTTTTCGATGACTGAAAGCCTTCGCGGGCGTCTTCATCGTTCCAGGCGATGCGCATGCCTTTGCCGCCGCCGCCGGCGCTGGCTTTGATCATGACGGGGTAGCCGATTTGCGTTGCGATTTTCACCGCTTCTTCCGCATCGTCGATCAAACCCATATGGCCGGGTACCGTGGACACGCCAGCTTCGGCGGCCAGCTTTTTCGATGTGATCTTATCGCCCATGGCTTCAATGGCGCCGACGGGCGGGCCGATGAAGGCAACATTCGCAGCTTCCAGCGCGGCGGCGAATTTCGGGTTTTCTGACAGGAAGCCGTAGCCCGGATGGACCGCTTCGGCACCGGTCTCCTGGATCGCCGCCATGATCTTATCAATCACGATGTAGGATTCGGCCGCCGGGGGCGGGCCGATATGGACGGCCTCATCGGCCATGGAAACATGGAGCGCGTTGCGGTCCGCGTCGGAATAGACGGCCACGGTTTTAATGCCCATGGCGCGGGCGGTTTTGATAACGCGGCAAGCAATTTCGCCGCGGTTTGCAATGAGAATTTTTTTAAACACTAAAATCGAACCCCAAAATGGCCGTTGTGGCGATGGCAATGAACAGCACCCATTGCGGCAATTCAAACGGTTTTTGCTGTTTCCAAATCACCAGAGCCAGGCTCCAGGCGGCAAAGGCAACCGACAACACGGTGGCGGCTGCGGCCAGCTCCCAAGCGCTGGGGCTAACAGCGGCAATGCAGTAAGCTGCGCCCATGGCAAACAGTGTGACAGACACCATGTGCCAGCAGTAATAGTGGGTGTATTTTGAAACGCGGTGGAGATCGGCATCGAGCAACGGCTGCACGATGTCTTTCTTGGTCGCAAACACATGCAACGCGCAGGTGCCGAAACTGAGGGCCGCCGCCGCCCACATCCAAACACTGTAAGTGATCATGCCGGCCAAACCTCCCCGCCGCATGCTCGTTTTGTCCGCGCTATTTGAACGCGTCTACGGCGAAGAATGCAAGCGCAAGACAGGCGCAAATCACGAGCCATCCGGCGGCGCATTTCCAGCAAATTTTGGAGGTGTCGATGGTTACGATCTCCAATTGGCTGGGTCAAAGGCTTCAGGAAAGCTGCGCTCCGCAACCGTGCGGTTGATGCGCAAAAGGGCCTCATAGCTGGCGGGATCAAAGGGCTCTTCGGCGGGCACCACTTCGCGGTCGAGCAGCCATGACAGACGCCCCGCATCGAGATTGCCGCGCTGAAACGGTTCGTCGCCAAAATGCTTGACCAAGCAGGCCATGAAATTTGCGTCGGCCTCCAGGTCCTTCGGGTTTCTGTCGCGGTAGCGCTGCCGGGCAATCAGCTTTGTCGCCCCGCCCTTATTTTCCCGGCGCAGGGTGAACTGGTGGTCTGTTCCTGGAAGCCGAGAAGGAAAGCCGCGATGTCTGTGCATGGTGCTAGATGCGCAAAAAAGACAGTGAGGGACGCTCTGATTTTAGCGCGGTTTCTTT